>CAZJTF010000124.1:0-17468 GCA_964548565.1 uncultured Planctomycetales bacterium
GTACCTCCCGGGGCATCGATCAGCACGATGGGCATGATCTCAGCCTTGCCGGTCTGGACGAGGGTGAGGGCTTCGAACCCTTCGTCCTGCGTGCCAAAGCCGCCGGGGAACAGGGCGATGGCCGACGCCTCCTTCATGAAAAGGAGCTTGCGGGTGAAGAAATACTTGAAGTTCACCAGCTTGGCATCGTCGGCAATGATCGTGTTGGTTTTCTGCTCGAACGGCAGGCGGATGGCGACTCCGAAGCTGGCTTCGCGACCGGCGCCGTCGTGGCCGGCCCGCATGATGCCGTCGCCGGCCCCGGTGATGACCATCCAGTTCTCCTCGCGCATGCGGCGGGCGAACTTGTCGGCCTGGACGTAGTCAGGGTGGCCGATCGGGGTGCGGCTCGAGCCGAAGATGCTGACCTTCCGGACGGCCGCGAAGGGCGCGAAAACCTTGAAGGCGTACCGGAGCTCCTTGACGGCCCGGCTGAGCAGCTTGAGCTCGCCGCGGCCCGTGCCGTCCTTCGCCAGTCGGCAGACGGTGACGAGAATCTCGGCCAGCAGGTCGCGGTCGGGGGAACTGGCGAACTGCGTGAGAAAGTCGTCGATCGCGCGGTCGCGTTCCGAGTTGGTTACGGATGTGATGTCTGTTTCCGCCATGGGCCCGAGGGTTCCTCCTGCAAACCCCGCCAGTATATCACCGATCCCGCAGGTGGACCATCGTCGGAAGGCAGAATGGGGCGTTCCATGGCGGGGGTGGTCGTCCTGCATGATTCAGACGTAAGTCCCGTCTGTACAAATCGTTGCCGCAACATTGCTTCGTTCGGCTGTTTCCATACGCCGACGTTCCGGCAGGCGGACCAGGACGGGGCGCGACAGTGTCCAACATCACAGGCTACGGCTGGCCGCGCGGGCGACTCAGAGGGGAGGAGCGATGGAAACGCCGACGTGGGTCCGACGAGCGATGGAGCCGTCAATACCTGGTGTACCTGCCCTCAGGCGGCCAGGCAGCCGTTCGTACCGGAGCCGGCTCGTACCAGGCGCGATGGTTTAATCCACGCAGCGGCACGTGGATCGACATTGGCGCGGCGGCGGGGCCGGAGTGGACTTCTCCTACCCCTCCGGACGGAGGTGACTGGGCCCTCGCGCTCCGGCGAGCGGAGTAGGATGCAGTCCACCACGCCACAAGGTCGCGTGCCGCTCCAGCGGCGGCCCGGCGGGATCGACTCCGGAAAGTCCGGCCGGTCAGGTGGCGATGCCGCTCAGCAGGAGTTGGATCACCAGGGGAGCGAGCGTGGAGGTCAGCGTTTCGAGGAGCGACGCCTGATCGCATCCGGTGGTCTGCAGCAGCATGCCGCCCGTCACCGCAAACGCCAACAGCCTTGGGAGTTTCTGCCAGTTCATGATGTTCTCCAGTTCAGCAAGCGGGCCGGTACGAGAGCCCTCTGCTCTCCTGACGCGTCGGGCGCGGTCTGAATCCGCAGCCCCGCCGGATCGGCCCCAGCGGCATGCACATGCTGCGGACGTCCGGGGACGGAGTGCCCCGTCGGGTTGGTTATCGGCAGGCGGCGCCCGAATCTTACTCGAAAGCTGTTTCCGCATGCACTTATGACGGCAGCCCATCACCTGGCGCGCCGGCGTGGCGAACGGCATTGCCACCAATCCGGGCGTGAGCCTTCTTGCATGGAGGCGGTCAGGATGGGAGAATGGAAACGTCGGGAGAGCAAAGGAGCGTCCGGCCGTGCGATCACTCCGCGCGGAACAGGGCTTCCATCCATCTCGGCGGCAGCGCCGGGCGCGGAGGTTCCCGGTCCACCGAACGACTGATCCTTCCCGACGGCCTTACTGCGCTGCGCTGCCGAGCATTCCATCCATATCATCCCTCTGCCTCCTTCCACATGTCACACATCACGACGAGGAGATCACCCATGGTCCCGCACACCTCCGCGCGAGCCTTCCATAGCCGCCTCCGCGCCGTATCCGCCGCACTGCTCGGGGCCGCATTGATCTGCACACGCGCCGGCGCGACGGAGACGATCACGTTTGAGGAGCCGCTCACGCAGCCGCAGGACGTGCGTGACCAGTACTGCATGGGGGCGCTGAATCGCGGCGTCTCGTTCCTGCCCGAAGGACAAGGCGGCTCGACGGTGCGCGTCTTCACGCCCCCGCTGGGGGCGAGCACCGGGCCGTATGCCCTCACGAACGGGTTCGGTACGGAGTTCGAAGAGCTCGAGAAGATCGCCATCCGGTTCACTGCGCCGCAGTCGTACGTGACGATGAAGGTGGGGCTCGACCGGGCGTATGACGGGCCGATCGTTGCAGTGCTGCAGATCCACACGACGGAGACGCCGACGACGCCGCTCCTCACGGTCAGTACACCTCTGGGCACCGGTCCGACGCCGATCACCACCAGCCTGTACTACATCTCCAGCTCGGCCAACATCCGGTCCGTCGTCGTCGAGTTCGTGCGGACTGACGCGGGATGGTCCGGCGCGGTCGAATGCATCGATTGGCTGACCTTCAGCACGGCAGGCCTGCCCTGCGGAATGGAGGACTACACGCCGCCGACGGTGCAGATCACGAAGCCTCCATGGGGACTGGTCACGCACGACCTGAACCTCGAATTGGACTACTCGGCCGACGACGTGGGCAGCGGGGTCGCCCGGGTGGACATCCAGTACCTGAACGCGCTGGGTCAACTCATCGAGTCCTTCTCGCCCTGCGGCGCGCCCGGCGTGCCGCCCTGCGGAGCTGCTCCGGTCGCAGGCCATTTCTACACGTGGATGCCCGAAGCGACCCGGACGGTGCGGGTCCGCGCGACCGACTTCGTCGGGCTGACGGGACAGGCAGACCGGCAGGTCAATTACGTGCCGCTCTCGAACGTCAACCTCTGGCTTCACGGGATGGAGGTGATGCAGTCCACAGATCCGCGGCCGTGTGTCGTGGAGTGGCGGCGCGGCGCCGGAGTCCCCTGGTGCCGGCCGGGCGCGTCACTGGTCGCGGGGCGGCGCACGGTCGTGCGCGTGTATCCGGGCATCGAGGGCAGCCAGGGTCAGACCGTCACCGCCTGGGGTGAACTGCGGTGCAAAGACCTCTACGGCACCGCGTGTCCCGGACCGCTGGTGGTGCGGCCCGGCTTCCCGGTGGTCGTGGACCCCGCTGACAACAACGATGTCGCACTGCAGCGCAACGACGCGAACAAGACGCTGAACTTCATCGTGCCCGAGAGCTGGACGACACTCGGGCGGCGCGTCGAGTTCACCGCCACGATTTCGTACGAGCTGGAGTGCGGCGGCTGCGCAGACGGGACGAACTCGCTGCGGCTGCTGGACCTCTGGTTCCAGGAATTGCCGACCCTCGATGTCACGCTGGTGCGCGGCTGCATCCGGCGGAATCCCAATGATCCTGCCGGCGTCTGCGATGTCGTACCGCGGGAACTGGCGCTGCAGAGTCTCCTGAGCGAGCAATCCGGGCTCGTGAACACTTTTCCGGTGCCGGCGGCGAACATCCGCGTGACGGTGCGGCAGCCGGACGTGATTCTATTTGACGGGCAGTTCACCGAGCCGGCAATGATGGGCTGGATGACCAGCAACCGGGTGGACGGGTTCCTGGACGAAGTCCGGGATATGATGTACGGCGACCGCCTGAGCTCCATGGGGCTTGCGGGCTTCTTCAACGTACCTCCCAACTTCGTCTACTTCGGGGTCATTCCTCCGCCCGTGGGAGCATGGGCCGGGCTGGCCTCTCTGAACACCGGGGTCGGCAAGCTGGATGCGGCATCCTTCGGCCCCGACAGCTTCAGCATCATCGCCCATGAGATGGGCCACACGCTCGGGTGCCCGCATACGAGCTGCGACCACGGGGAGGGCGACGGCTGCAAGCCGGCGCCGTCGGAGTTCCCGTGCATGCACGGCGGCATCTGCGTGCCGGGTTTCGACGTGTATCACATGAAGGCCATCCCGACGGGCGACACGACGGGAGCTGGAGCGCATACGCACGACCTGATGTCGTACGGTGCGTCACCGTGGTGGATTGCACCGTACTCCTACTACCAGGTCTACTCGCAACTGTATCACATGCTGTCTTCGCCGACACCGGCGGCGCGATCCGGGGCGGGCGCGGGCGGAAGGTCTGCCGGCCTCCTGATCCGGGGCCAGATGAACCCGGGCGAGCCGTGCACGATCCAACTCGCACCCATCTATGAACTCTCAGGCATGGCCGGCGAGCCGGTGGCGGGGAGTGGAAACGCCCGAATCGATCTCCTGGACTCAGAGCGCCGCGTGATCTTCACGCGATACTTCGATCCGGAGAGCCGGCACGGGGACCCGCCCGACCCGACTTACGCACCGCCCACGCGATTCCTGGAGGTGATCCCCGTGCCGTGGCAGTGGGACGTGCGGCAGGTGCGGGTCGCGATGCCGGGGTGCACGACGCTCACGATTGACCGCAGCGCCCATGCGCCGGAGTTGACGCTGCTCACACCTCAACCGGGCGAGTACTGGGCGACGGGCAGCACGCATCTCATCTCGTGGAACGGGAGTGACAGCGATCCGCGGACGCGGCTGCGCTACATGGTGCAGTACAGCCGCGACAACGGCGGCAGTTGGACGACGATCGCGATCGACCACACCTCCGAGTCGATCGAGGTCCCGGGCTCGCAACTGGCAGGATCATCGGAGGCCCTCGTTCGGGTGCTGGCCACCGACGGGCTGAACACGACCGCGGCTGTTTCCGGTGTATTCACAATCGAGAACCAGCCACCGCTGGCGTCGATTATCAGCCCGGCCGCAGGGCCGAGCGGGGCAGCCGAATTCCCGTATCACGCCCCGGTGGTGTTGCAGGGGATCGGGACGGATCCGGAGGAGGGGCCGCTGCCCGGCGGGTACCTGTCGTGGTATTCCGATCGGGACGGACTGCTCGGAACCGGCGCCCGGGTCGACACGCGGAACCTCTCACAGGGCCTGCACCTCGTCCAGTTGATCGCCCAGGACAGCCAGGGTCAGATCACGGTGGCGGCGGTCGCGGTGGCGATCAGCGGGCGCGTCAACTCGCAGCCGATCGCCAACGCAGGACCCGACCGCATCGCAATGTTCGGCATCCCGGTAACGCTGGACGGCACGCGTTCGTCCGATCGCGACGGTGACGACCTTGCGTACGCCTGGACCGCGCTGTGGGCGCCGCCGGGTTCGGCCGCCCTGCTCATGAACGCCGATCAGCCGCAGGCGGTGCTGTTTCCGGATGTTGCGGGGCAGTACGTGCTGCAGCTGGTCGTGCGGGACCTGGCAGAAGACGGGCTGACCAGTCTGGCAGACACCGTGAGCGCGACCGCAGTGCAGTGCCCGGCCGGCCCGCCGGACTTCGACGGAGACGCGGACGTGGACATGGATGATTTTGGCGTTTTTCAGAGGTGCTACAATCCGTCGGGCGTTGATCCGGCCTGCGTCTGCTTCGATCGGGACGGCGGCGGCGCGGCGGACGGCGTGATCGATATGGCCGACCTCGCCGGATTCCTGCAGTGCGTGGGTCGCCCCGCGGTGCCGTTCTCGCCGGGCGAGCACCCGGATTGTCCATATTGACGGGACGATCGGCGGATGACACGACTCCGTGACAAGGTGGCAGGGTGAGGGGGTGACACACGCCGCCACATCGTGTCATTGCATCGCTGGCCAGACGGAGCGACGGGGTTGCGCATCGGGGCCGGTGATGTACCGTGGTTCGATCATGGCCAGCCGATCTGGTTGCCGGGGATCCATTCGGCGTGGCCGTCGCCCGGGATTACCGTTCACAGGCAGCGTCCGCGGGGCCAGTCCCGCTGTAGCATCGCTGGAACCATCCGAAATCGTCCTGGTCCACATCTCCGTCGCGGTCGAAGTCCGCGGCCTCGCACTCCTGCCTGTCGGAGCGGGGTACGGATGGACCCGATGCACAGGCAGAAAACACGGCCAGATCCGCCATGTCGACACTGCAATTGCCGTCGAAGTCGGCAGCCACGTGTGCGTTGACGGTGATCGTCACCATCGCGCACGCATTGCCTGAACAACCGCTTCCCCCTTTTGTTCTCGCGTAGTATGTCGTTGTGGTCTGGGGAGACACAGCCGGGGAAGGCCCACCCGGTACCGGCGTTCCGCCACAGGTATCAGTAAACCACTCGACTTCGCTACCGCCGCCCGACGTGGCTGTCAGTTGTGACGATGCGCCCGGCGAGCAGAGCATCGCAGGTGTGGCGACCAGATCGGTGGGCAATCCGCACAGGCACGCCTGGTGAATCGTGCCCGCTCCGCCGGGGCGGTACCCGGTCCCTCCCGTTGCCGTGATTCTGGCCGTCGGGAAGAGCATGTTGCAGACATAGATGGCGATGCGTCCCCCGGCTCCGCCGCCGCCGGTGTACCAGCTGCCAGAGCCGATGCCGTTGCCCCCATTGGCGCTGATCGTTCCGCTGCCGGCCAGGGTGGCAGCAGTGAGATAGAGGCTCCCGCCCGAGCCGCCACCGCCACCATTGTTGGCACCCGAGTTGCCGTTCGCTCTGACCGCTCCGTCGATGGTCAGTGTCCCGCCGACGCTCAGACGCACCGCCCCGCCGCCGGCACCCCCCGCATTGTTGTCGTGCAGCTCTCTGCCCCCACCGCTGCCCAACTCCACCGGCGCAGTCAACGCGTCGTAGACCACTCCCCCGGCCCCGCTCGCAACGTAGCCAACACCCCCGGCCCCGCCGTGCCCGGCCCCGCCCGCTCCGCCGTCCGCGTCCGTACCCTTGCCCGGACCACTCGAACCGCTGTAGCCGACGCCGCTCACATTGATGGTTGACCCAGTGGCCACCGTCACGTCGCCGGTGACCGTCAGGTCCAACGGCACGCTGCCCGGGTGCATCAGGTTGCTCCCGCCGTCCACCAGCACGTTGCCCTGCACGCTGCTGATCCGCGACAGCCGAACGGTCGAAGCGCCGGCCAGGCTCAGGCTGCCCGCGATGTTGACCGGTTGACTGCAGTGCAGGACGGAGCCCGCCGTGACGGTCACGGCCCCCGTGACGGACAGGGCAGTGTCCAGGACCGCCTGGGCGTTGGCCGTTACCGTCAGCGGTGCATGCACTGCGGTCACGCTGTTCAGTCGCGCGTTGGCCCCGTGGCCCACGCTCAGGCTGCGCACCTCACCCGCCAGGTCCACCGCCGTGAGCGCGCCCAAGGCGGTCCCGCCGCCATCCACGATCAACTGCGGCAGGGCGTCGTTGGCTGGTTTGATGTAGATGACCCCCGCACCACCGCGCTGGACCCCGCTGCCCCCATAGGCCTGCAGCGCGCCGGTATAGATCGAAGCGTTGTAGTAGATCGCGACCCGTCCCCCGGCTCCGCCGCCGCCGGTGTACCAGCTGCCAGAGCCGATGCCGTTGCCCCCATTGGCGCTGATCGTTCCGCTGCCGGCCAGGGTGGCAGCAGTGAGATAGAGGCTCCCGCCCGAGCCGCCACCGCCACCATTGTTGGCACCCGAGTTGCCGTTCGCTCTGACCGCTCCGTCGATGGTCAGTGTCCCGCCGACGCTCAGACGCACCGCCCCGCCGCCGGCACCCCCCGCATTGTTGTCGTGCAGCTCTCTGCCCCCACCGCTGCCCAACTCCACCGGCGCAGTCAACGCGTCGTAGACCACTCCCCCGGCCCCGCTCGCAACGTAGCCAACACCCCCGGCCCCGCCGTGCCCGGCCCCGCCCGCTCCGCCGTCCGCGTCCGTACCCTTGCCCGGACCACTCGAACCGCTGTAGCCGACGCCGCTCACATCGATGGCGCTGGCGACCAAGGAGCCCTCAGCCCCCTGAATCACCACATTGGTCATCACCGTCAGGTCCATGCCGGGCTCGAAGGCCGCCGCGTGCCTCACAACGCCGCCCACCTTGCTGGCATTGCGCTCGATCGTCAGCGAGTTGAAGGTGTGGGCGCCATTGATCGTCACAGTGCAGCCGCGGACAGTGACATCGTAGCCCTCGTATGTGGTATTACCGGCGTCGACGACCGTGTTAGTCTCGAACACAATTGACTCGGCACGAACGCCTGGAGGTGCAACCAGCAGCACCACCAGGCCCACACACAGGATGGACGCCGCGAGATGAGCCCGGGAGCCGGACATCGCTTCTCTCCTACGACTGGACGTTGGGTGGTAACAGATGTGAACGGTGCCGGACTGTCAGCACCAGCGAATACTTCATTACCGGCGGTTCAACCTACTCCGCAGCCGGAGCGAATTCAAGCAGCGAAGAAGTTTTTTTCGGAGAACCGGCATGGGGCACCTGATGGGAGCACAGGATTTCCCCGCTTAACTGCCGCGTCACGGGCCACGCTATCGGAGCACGGGCGGGCCGAGCCCGAGTGGCACCCGGGTCTTTGAAGGAACGCCCGATAACTCTGGAAATCGATTCCTTGTGCACGGCCGGCCGCAGGCGTTCGCAGACCGTATAGGTGTTCAAGCACGTATTGGTTACAGCAGGTCCGAATTTGGACGCGGACGGCTGCGGTTCTACTGTGGCCGGCTCATGGCCAGCCGATCTGGGTGCCGGGGATCCATTCGACGTGGCCGTCGGCGAAGACGGTGTTGGTTCCGTTCTGGTGGCTGCCGGGGTTCCAATAGTAGTAGCCCAGTTCCATGTGGGCGCCCTGGGCGCAGTAGATGACCGTCATTTCGGAGAGGCTGGCGCTCTTCATGCGGCGGGCGTCGGCGGCGGACCAGTTCCGGTGCTTGTTTTTGGCGGCCGGGTCGGAGACGCCCACCGCGCCGGGAATGTCCGGGCGGTGGCTGGTGGCGACCTTGTTCCAGCTCAGGACGGAGTACTTGGGGCGGCCCTCCTTCGGGTCGGTCGGATACTTCTCGCTGTGGGGGATCTCGTTGCGGACGATATCTTCCCAGAGCCATGTGTGGTAGGTCTCGTAACGTCCGACGCGCTCGAGGTACGTGTAGGGCTTTGCCCCGGACGGGCCGGAAACGGACCGCTTGTAGAGGACGTTGTAGCCAAGGGCGTGGCCGCGCACGAACGGGCAGACGTAGTGTGCAGCAAGGACGTTCTGCATGTATTCGTCGCGACGGGTGTTGTCCCAGACCTGCTGGGGGTTGAAGGTGTCGGCGAGGCGGCCGGCGCGCTTGTCGTAGTTACGGAGGGCGACGGAGAGGAGCACGGCACGGGCAGGTACGTTGTAGACCGGGCCGGCATGCCAGTTGAAGATCACCGGTACGGAACCGCGGTACTCGGCCTGGTACATCTGCGTCATGGTGCCCATCTGCCGGGAGTTCGCCTTACAGGAGGCAGTTTTCGCCTGGGCTCGGGCGCGTTCCAGCGCGGGGAGCAGGACGGCGGCAAGCAGCGCAATGATCGCGACGACGACGAGCAGCTCGATCAACGTGAAGCCGCAGGTTCGCGGGTCATGGGCCGTGCGTGACATGTCGATCGCTCCAGAAGGTGCGACTCTATTGTACACGAAGGTGCGGACGGTCCTACGTCGGGCGGGGTGGGGCTCTCCGATGGAGGGGATGCAGGATGCGGGCGGAGAGGGGGCGCCAAAAAGCCAGGCGTCTCGGCAGCAGGGAGACCACGGTCTGTCTCCGCCGCACGGATCACGGCCTGTCTCCGCCGCGCGGACCACGGCCTGCCTCCGCCATACAGACGGCGGAGACAGACCGTGCCACCCACTTGAGGAGGCGGACTTTACCGGCAGCTGCCAATCAGGGTTCCCGCCACAGGCGGGTCGATCAGGGGGCGAGGTCGGGGAGGGTGGGGAAATAGGTGCTACGCCAACCGGGGCCGAGGCGGTCGGCGACGGGATCCGCCAGGGCCTGGGAAAGGGCAGCGGCGTAGGCGGTCTGGCGGGACTGGTTCCACGCGAGGGAGGCGAGGAGGAGTACGGTCACAACAGCGAGGGCGAGGGCCGAGACGGCGGCAACTCCCTGGGACTGGGCGCCGACGGGCACGCCGCGACGTCGACGGCGGATGAAGCCCCAGAGGGTCCAGATGATGATGGCCAGGGCAGCGCCCGCCCCACCGGCGACGGCATGGCGGCGGAACATCTGGATCCACGCGGGCGGACGCCACTCCTCCGGGCGGACACCCCAGACCGTCAGCGCCAGAATCGCTCCGATCACCGGCAGGAGGCCGAGGGCCCACAGCCCCCAGTGCGGCAAGCGGACATCCGTGTCTGGATGTGCGGGGTTTGGCGTGCTCGCGGCATGTCGCGCGAGCGCCGGACGCGTTTCGTGGCGATCGATTTCGATGCGCACGCAGACATACGCGGCGAGGCCGACAGCCACAAACGTCCAGAGCGTGAGCGACAGCACCGGCAGCACCGAGGGCAGGCTGAAGAGCCAACTCCACGGGATCCGCATGAGTCCAAAGGCCGACAGCAGGACCGCCAGCGGAGCAATGGCCATGGCGGGAGCGAGGAGGATCATCCGGGGCGATCGCCACGCCGGTTGATGATCGCGGAAACGCGCAACGGCGCCAATCGGAAGTGTGAGGAGCAAAATCAAGGCAAGCGTCAGCCACGCACCAATGCAGAGGACAGCCAGGGCGAACGCGCGGATGGCACGGTCGTGGGCGCCGGCGGCAAAAGCGAAGTCCCCCGTGACGGGGAAGACACTCACGTGATCTCCCTGGCGGGAGGCCGCATCCCAGTCGGGCCGGAAACGCTCGACGGCGATGAGGGCGGCGGTAACGGGGGGTCCACCCTGCCGCTGAAGGGCGCGCAGGGCGGGGGCGATCGCTTCGGCGGCAAGAATGGCGATGTCCGGCGTCGGGGTGTCGTCGAGCAGTTCGCGGAATACGCGGAGCACGGACACGCGTGCGCGGCGGGCATCGTCCGTCCGCCCCGCCTCCTCCCACACGGCAGCCAGGTCGTTCAGACGTGTGCCGAGTTCGCGGAGGACCGGACGGTGGCGGTTACCGAGGACGTTGAGGCGCTCGGCGTCGGCCAGATTGCGGAGATCGGGCGCATCCGCGGGCACGCCACGAACGCTGGCAAGCACGTCACGTGCGAAATCGCGCTGACGCAGCACGTAGAGGTGCACGGGGGGAGCGAGACGGGCCTTCTCGAGCGCGGCGATGACCGGAGCGTCATCAGCGGGCCGCGAACCGGCGGACGGCATCGCGCGGAGTTGCTCGAGGAGCTCCAACCAGGCGTAGAGGCCGTTGCGGGGGTCGAATTCGCGCTCGCTGGTGAACTGCGGATCGGCGACACGCCCGGCCGAGGCGCTGCGAATTGCGGTCTGGACGGCCATGATGGCCTGATCGGCGGCGATGGCGCGATGGACGGCGCGTGCGTCGCGCTGCTCGATGCCGAGATCCTGCGGCGTCATGAGCGCGACCTGCGCGGCAAACGATTTGAGCAGCGGCACGCCGAATGCTGTCAAAACGATGGCGATTGCCAGCGCGGCGAGCGTCACGCGGAGGCGGACGGGATTTGCCGGACGTTCTGGGTACCGGACGGAGCGTCGAGGGGCGGCCGGATCAGCGGTGCGGCTGGCACGCGGCACGCGTCATCTCCCGATCTGCGCCATCAGCTCGATTTCGACGGCCGCGTTCAAGGGCAGCTCGCTCACGCCGACGGCCGTGCGGGCGTGACGCCCGGGGTCGCCGAAGATCGCGACGAGGAGATCGCTCGCGCCGTTGGCGACTTTGGGCTGGTCGGTGAAGCCGGGCGCGCTGTTGACGAAGACGGCGATCCGCAGAATGCGCATGATGTGGTCGATCCCTTTGGCGGCCGAGCCGACCTGGGCGATCGCATTGAGCACCGCGATCCGGGCGGCCTCGGCTCCCTGCTCGACGGTCAGCTCACGGCCCACCTTGCCGGTAAAGGCGAGTTGGCCGTCCCTCATGGGGAGCTGACCGCTGGTCATCACGAGGTCGCCGAAACGCGACAACGGGACGTACGAGCCAACAGGGGCGGCGGGCACGGGCAGCGTGTACCCGAGCTTCAGAAGTCGCTGTTCGGGGGTCACGGTCTTTCCTCCTCAGAGGGCGCGTCGTCACCGGGCGGATCGAGCGTACGGCCGAGATCGACATCCTCGATCTGCACCGCGCTGATGCGCCGGCTGAACTCGTCCTCCTCGTCGCCGAGGAGGTCGTCATCGGTCATTTCGCTTTCGAAGACGGGCTCAGAGCGGCCGTGCTCCTCTTCGAAGGGGGCATCCGCCAGTTCGGATTCGCTCTCCACGGGTTCCGGCTCGAGGTCCGCGAGTTCCTTGAAGCCCTTCTGGTCGGCGGACTCCATGACGGTAGTGATTGGCGTCGCATCGATCAGGTGGACGTTGATGGTGCCGAACTGCTCGCCCTGCTCGACGCGGATGCGATCCTGGCGAATCAGTTCGAGCATCGCCAGGAAGAGGCCGACCATTTCGCCGCGGGTGCGACCTTCGAAAATGCGCTCGAAGGTCAGGGCCGGGCCTTCCCGCTCCAGGCGGTCCAGGATATCGGCCGCGTGGAGCGTGATGGGCGTGTCGTCGTAGACAACCTCATGCTGCGCCCGCTGCTTGCCGACGGAGGTGAGAAGCTTGTTGAAAGCGGCGAGCAGGTCCCAGATCTGGACGTCCTCGATATCGACCTCGCCCTCGGCGTCGATTTCGATTGCGGGGCGCGGGAAACGACGGGCATGCGTTTCGGCGCGGTCGTGGAGGGCGCCGGCGGCATCGCGGAAGGCCTTGTAGGCCAGGAGCTGCCGGACGAGGTCCGCGCGGGGGTCGAGACCATCGCCGTCATCCACCTCGGGCGGCGGCTTGGGCAGGAGCATGCGGGACTTGATCTCCATCAGCGTGGCGGCGAGAACGAGGAAGTCCCCTACCGTGTCCGGGTCAATCTCTTCGAGCACCTTGACGTACCCGATGTACTGCTCGAGCACACGCGAGATGGGAATGTCATAGATGTCCACCTCGTCGCGCCGGATGAGGTAGAGGAGCAGATCGAGCGGTCCGCTGTAGGTCTCGAGTTGGACCCGGTAATCCTGCATCGGGTGCATTGTACCCGTGCGGCAGGCGTTTCCAACCGGTATGCGCGGACACCAGATTGACCCCTGTGCGGGGTCTGCATACCGTCGCGGCATGATCACACACCTCATCACATTCGCGCTCGTCTGCGGCCAGATACCTGCGGCCCCGGACCGAAAGGATCGGGCGGGATTTGCGTCCTGCGACATCACGCCGCCGGTGGGTATTGATCTCGGCGGACGCGGTTGCAGCGACGAGGCCTCCACCGAGGTGCTCGACCCGCTGCAGGCGCAGGCGACGGTCCTGCGGGACGCGAACGGGCAGGCGCTGGTCATCGTGTCGCTCGACCTGATCGGGCTGGGGCAGGCGTTCGGGGCTGAACTGCGGGAGCGAATCGCGTCCGAAGTGCAAGTGCCGCCGGACACGGTTCTGCTGAACTGCTCGCACACGCACAGCGGCCCCATGATGTACCGCGAGGCGATGGCGGCCTGCGGCGAGCCGAAGGAAACGGAGCGGGCGTACCTGGGCGAGCTGTTGCGGCGCGTGGTGAAGATGTGCGTCGCGGCGGCGGACGACTGCAGGCCCGTGCGGGTGACGGTCCACGAGGGAAAGTCGGACGTCGGTATCAATCGGCGCGGCCGGGCGCGCAGAGAGCGAAGCGCCGGTGAGGACAGCGGCGGCGTGTCGATGATTCCGAATCCGGACGCGCCGTATGACCCACGGGTGTGGGTGCTGCGGCTGGACGCGCCGGACGGGACGGCGCGGGGTGTGCTGTTTTCGTACGCGTGTCACCCGGTGATGGTGTATGGGTTCGCGCGGCGGGCGATTTCGGGTGAATACCCGTCAGTCGCGCGGCGGGAGATCCGCGAGGCGCTCGGGCCGCAGGTCCATGCGCAATTCCTCCAGGGGTGCGCCGGGAACATCCGCCCACGGGCCACGGCAGACCTGGAGGCAAGGCGGTTCCGGCCCGTCGATGCAGAGATCGTCCGCAAGACCGGGCGGGAACTGGCAGACGCGGTGCTGAGGGCGTCGCGGGGCGAGGGGAGGGGGCTGTCGCTGGATCTGGCGGCCTCGACGCGAACGGTGCAGCTTGCGCGGGGCCGGCCGCCGGCACGGTCGCTTTACGAGGAGCTGGCGAAAGGAACGGATCATCGGGCACGGGCGGCGCGGTACTGGCTGGCCGAGTATGACCGGGGCGGGCCGCCGGTGACGTCGGTGCCGTGGAAAGTGGGTGTCGTGCGGCTGTCACCGGACCAGTGGATCTGCTGGATGTCGGGGGAACCGGTTGTCGAGTGGGCGGCGCTCGTGCAGGAGTGGTTCGGCGCGCGGGCGGTCTTGACGCTGGGCTACACGCAGGAGGTTTTTGGTTACCTGCCCGTCGATGAGATCCTTTCAGAGGGCGGGTACGAAGTCATCAGCGCCAACCAGTTCCGCGCCGGCAATCCCGCCCCGTTTGCGCCGGGGATGAACGCGGCGATCCGGCGGGCAGTTCGCGAGCAGCTCGAAGCGATCACTCCGCGGTAGGCGGACAACGTGCCACGCGGGTTGGTGCCGCGTGCGGGTCACTCGTTGTCGGTACGGGCCATGCGTCCGAGGTAGCCACCGTGGTGGCGCAGGCCGTAGTCGTGCTTGGTGACGCCCTTCAATTCCATGAGTGTGAGGGCGAGTGCGTCGCCGATGGCCATCATCACCGCGGTGCTCGCGGAGGGCGTCAGGCCGAGCGGGCACGGCTCCTTCACGATACCCATGTCGATAATGATGTCGCTGAGTTCCCGGAGGGTGGAGTCCGGGTGCGACGTGATGCCGATGATCGTCCGGAGGCCCAGGTGGCGCCCGAGCCGCAGCATCTCGATCACTTCGTTCGTCTTGCCGCTGGTCGAAAAGGCGATGATGCAGTCATCTTTATCGACGAGGCCCAGGTCGCCGTGGGCGGCTTCCCCGGGGTGGATGAAGGCGGCCGGCGTGCCGGTGGAGCAGAGCGTCGAGGCGAGCTTGTGGGCGACGATGCCGGCCTTGCCCATGCCGGTCGTGAGGACTTTTCCGGTGCTGTCCCGGATGGCGAGGACCGCCTGTTCGAAGGCCGACGTGACGCGGACCGCGCTGATGGCGCCAGCCTCGCAGGCCAGGACTTCAGCAATGCGTTTCTGGATGTTCATGCGGCGTCACGCTATCCAGACCCGCAGGGGCGGTCAACGGGAACCTGACCGGATCACGCCGGGATCCGGCGGAGCAGACCGGGCAGATGCCCCAACAGCCAGGGAAGATCGCAAGAGATGTGACGGTCGGTCTTCACCGGTTCCCGCACGTGGGACACCAGAATGCGCAGCCCGGCATCGATCCAATCCGCCGTCCGGTCGAGACGCTCCATGTCCGAGGGCGAGGGTGAACTGGTCAACTTGAATTCGATGGCCCACCGGGAGCGGCCAAAGTCGATCACAAGATCGATTTCATAGCCGTCGCTGGTTCGGAGGAAATAGGGCTCGAACATCCTGCCCTTCTGAGCCAGCGCGCCGATGACCTGTTCAATCCCGAATCCCTCCCAGCTCACCCCGACGGACGGGTGCGCCAGGAGACCTGCTTTACTGTTGATATTCAGCAGAGCATGCAGGAGCCCGGTGTCGCGCCAATACACTTTCGGCGATTTCACCAGCCGCTTGCCGAGGTTTGTGAAGTATGGCGGCAGTCTGCGGACGAGGAATGCTCCGGCCAGAAAATCCAGGTAGCTGTTCACCGTGTGGAAGGAAATCCCGAGGCTCTCCGCGAGGCGGGATGCGTTCCACGTCTCTCCCTGAAGGACGGCCAGCATTTTCAGCATGCGGCGAATCATCTGCGGCCTGGCCGGCAAGCCCCAGGTGGGGAGATCGCGGTCAGTGAGCAGGGTCAGGTAATCGGACTGCCACTGCGGATAACGGGCTGGCTGGAGCACGCCGCCTTCAGGGTAGCCGCCGCACAACCAGAGTCGGCGGCGCGCGGCCGCGGACGGCAGTTCGTTCCAGAGGAAGGGCGTCAACTCGACCAATGAGAGCCGGCCCGCGAGCGATTCCGACACATGCTTCATCAGGGCGGGGGAGACGGACCCCAGGAGGAGAAAGCGTCCTTTCCGATCGCGGTCACGATCGATGGTGCTTCTCAGGCGGGGGAATACCTCAGGCCAGGCCTGGGCCTCATCGAGAATCACAAGCGGACTGCCGGAGGCCAGTAAGTCCCACTCCAGGTCGAGACGGAGGCGGTCGGGCTCGTGCTCCAGATCGAAGTACGATCCCCCGACGGAGCGGGCGAGCGTCGTTTTGCCGCACTGGCGAGGACCGATGAGCGCCACCGCAGGGTAGTTGGCGAGCCGCATCTTGAGCAGACCGGTGATGTCGCGCGGGATCATTCTTGCATTTTAGAAATTGCTTTCTAATTTGCAAACCTCATCCATCGGAACGACCCGGGAGAGTGTTCCGTCCGATTACCGGACGATCCCGGGGGGTGCGGAGTCCGGGGGCGGATGTCGCGTGTCACTGTCGACGACGGCATCGCAGGAGCCAGTTGATCCGCGGCGCCGGCGGCGGAGATCTTCCCATGAAACGGCTCATCCTCCCCGGGATTCTGGTTCTGGCCCTGGCGTCGGGCGGCTACGCACAGAGCAGCGGCACCGGACCAAACACATTGGCGGCAGCGGCGGACGGCGGGGGTCCGGCGGACTTGGTCCGCCAGGAGGTGCGCGGCTTCTTCGCCGACACGCTGGCGAGCGTCATTTCGCAGATGTTCACGGAGTTGAGGACCGCGACGGGCATCTCCACCGACGTCACCGACCCCGTAAACCAGGTTCTGACGCTCCTCGAGACGACGCTGATCCAGATCGTGGACGACCGGATCACGGGGGCGAATGCGTCGGGATGACGGGGCGTTAACAGCCCCACCGCCTCCCTGGCAGAATCAGGTCGTGCGGTTCCATCAGGCGTGGCGCGCGTCGACCGGCTCACGGCTCCGGGCGGCGGAGCGGGCGGACGCCGCGGCGGCACCGTGTTCAATGACTTCGCGCACGACGTAGAGCGGGCGCTGCTTGACCTCTTCGAAAATGCGGCCGATGTATTCGGCGATCACGCCGAGACACAGGAGCTGCACCCCCCCGAGAATCAGCACGGTCAGCATCAGCGCCGTCCAACCGGGCTCGATGGGCCAGCCTTTGAGCTTCGCAAAGAGGATATACGCAGCGTAGACAAGGCCAAGGCTGAGCGTGCAGAGGCCAAGGATCGAGGCCAACCGCAGCGGAATGCTCGAGAAGGCGAGCACGGCGTTGAGGGCCATGCGGGCGGTCTGGCGGAGGGTGTACGTGCGCTCGCCCGCGAAGCGGTCGCACTGGCGGTAGCCAATGCCGACCTGGCGGAAGCCGAGCCAGGCGATCATGCCGCGGATGAACCGGGCCCGCTCGGGCATGCGGCGAAACGCGTCCACCAGTTTGCGATCCATCAGCCGAAAATCGGCGGCTTCCGGCGGGATGCGCGTCTTCATGAGCGCGTTGACGATGCGGTAGCCCAGGCGGGGTGTGACACC
>CAZJTF010000125.1:0-17446 GCA_964548565.1 uncultured Planctomycetales bacterium
GCTACCGGGGCCGCTCCCGGATCACCTCCGCAGCCTTTTTGTCCATCCGAAGGCCCTTGTAGGAGGGGTGCCGCAGGATGCCGCCGTGCGTCCATTCGCGGAACTCGACCTCCGCCACCAGGCTCGGCTCGATGAACTTCAGGTCACGCCGGGGCAGTCGTTCCGCGAATGGACTGGTGTCGCGCCGCAGGCGGTCGAGGATCGGCCGGAGTTGCTTCTGGTCCTCCTGCGTGAAGCCCGTCCCCACGTTGCCCGCATAGTGCAGCCGTCGTTCACCGCCCCGGGCCGGTTCGTAGTAGCCGACCGCCAGCGATCCGATCATCCCGCGATGAGCCCCCTCGCCGGGCGCCCAGCCCCCCACCACAAACTCCTGACGCTGGACAACCTTGACCTTCAGCCAGTCGCGTGACCGGCGCCCGGGCTGATACGTGCTGTCCGTCTTTTTGGCGACAATGCCCTCGAGCCCGCACTGCTGCGCCGCCGCAAGCAGGCGACGGCCGACGCCCGGGTACGCCGGCGGTGTCTGCCAGTGCCCGGCGCTCAGTTCGAGCGATTCCAGCGCCGCCCGCCGGTCCTTGTACGGGCGGTCCATCAGCAACTGCCCGTCGAGATACAGCAGGTCGAAAACCATGTAAACGATCGGCACCGCCCGCGAAGTCCCGCGCGTCTCCGCCACGTGCATTCTCTGCTGCAGGAGGCTGAAGCTCGGCCGCCCCTGTTCGTCGAGCGCCACGATCTCACCATCGAGAATCACCCTCCGCCTGGGCAACGCGGATCCGAGTCTCCACAGTTCCGGATAGCGTGGCGTGATCTCCAGCAGATTGCGGCTCTCCAGGCGAAGATTGCCCCCCTCGCAGTAGGCGATCGCACGCACGCCGTCCCACTTGTACTCGCACGTGTACGCACGTTCGTCGCGCGGGAGGGTCGAGAGCATGGCGAGCATCGGCGTGATGTGCTGCGGGAGCGCCGGAGAGCCGGTGCGCCCTGCTGCTGCCGTTCGAGACCGCCGTGCCACTTGTCACCTCTTGATCATGAACACGCCCACCGGGACGTGCAGCCCCTCACGCCCCGAAATCATAGAAAACCCGCCGGAGGCGCAAGGCCGCCAGCGGGTTTCCCTTGGACACGACCAGCGATGGCCATGCTTTACGGAGGGCCCGCGGGCGGACGCCCACGGAGCAGCGACATCACCAGGAAGACGATGAACAGGACAAGGAATATCCCGAACAGGATCTTGGCTATCCCGGCGGCGGCGGAGGCAATCCCTCCAAACCCGAACAGGGCCGCCACAAGGGATATCACCAGGAACACGATCGCCCAGTACAGCATAAGTAACCTCCCGCAGTTTCTGCGATAGACCTCGACACCACTGTCAGCTTCGCAGCGTCTTCCACCCGCTGCAGCACGCTCGAAACCCCACCGGGCCGGGGCCTCCGACAACCTGACGCGTCAAAACAAACCCGCCGGGAACGACCCGTCGGCTACTGCAGAGCTGAACAACTGTTTCAGGAGAGCATCGTGCGACGACACATGAGCTGCTTCGTACAAGCACTGGATCTTTGGACGCCCGGCGCTGCAGAGTCAAGTGCGCAGCGTCTGCGGGGCAGCGGGGCACCTCCGTCAGTCGTTCGACGGAAGCAAGAGGCATGCGGCCGGTTACTCTTCTTGACTTCGCGCGTCGAACACGCATAAGAAACGTCGTTCACAGTGCGGTCATCGCGCACGAAGCCGATCCCCCTCCAGGACAAACGGGTTGCGTCGAGTATGAGCCGGGTGCATGACGTGCGCCGTTCGCGCGGCGGGGCACGACCTGTTCACGGTGCACACTGAATCTGCGTTCGGATGAGGTTTCGATGGGTCAGACGTGCCGCCACCGAGCGGCCAAAACGGGAGGTTACTGCATGAAAAAACGAATCACTGTGCCTGCCATCCTGCTGACACCACTGATGGTGGTGTCCATATGGACCTGGTCAGGCATCCAGGCAAACGCGGAGTCGGATACCGGCGCGCGAACCGGGTCGTCGGCCGGCGCTGCGGGCGCGACCGGGAGCGACGCTTCACGGTCGGGCCAGACGGGAAGCGCAGCGCGGGATGACGACCGCACCGGCGCCTCCGCACGAGCCGGCATGGAAGGCAGCAGCGGGCGCGAAGTGACGCTGCGTGGACGGATCGTCGACCTGCAGACATTCTTCATGGGTGGGAGCGGTACCTCGCACCAACTGCAGGGAAGCCCGATTTCCCCGGGCACCTCCGGCAGCGGCGCCGGTGCCGCCGGCCGCAGCTCCGCGCAAGGCGGGAGCGGCGTGGGAAGCTCCGGCATCGGCTCGTCCGGACTCACCTCCCTCGGCTCTCAGAACGATGTGCTGATTCTGCAGACCTCCACCGGTCCGGTCTTGATCGCCCAGGAGAGCAGCATGGGCGTTTCCAGCGGCATTGGCGCGGGGTCCAGCAATATCAGCGGCTCCAGCCGCGACATCGGCGCCGGTTCGGCCCGGACAGGTTCCGCTGACCGCGGTGCCGGTTCGGCGGCGGGGACGGGCTCAACGCCCGGTGCGACCGCCGGCACGGGCAGCACGGCCGGTTCAACTGCCGGAACCAGCGGCTCGCCGGGTGCGAGCGGCAGCACGAGCGGTCTGAAGTCGGGATCCTCGTCCTCCAAGCTGCAGCCGACGAGCGAAGAGGTTCAGCTCCGCGGCCGCATGTTCGAGCGGAACGGCCTCCGGCTTCTCCTGGTCAGCTCGTCCGACCAGAAGAGCCGCGGTGCCGGCAGCGGCCTGGATCGCAGCGGCAGCGACACCGGTTCGCATTCTGGAGCCGGGACGTCTGGCTCCGGAAGCGGCACCCACGGCGGCAGCTCTGGTTCGCATTCCGGCTCGGGCAGCAGCGGTTCCGGCAGCAGTGGCGCCGGCAGCCAGCGCTGAGACCTGCCCGCATGATCGCCTGCCCGAAATGGATCGGGAGGCGTGAGTCTGTTGGACCCCCAACCCCTTGGAGACGCGGATGCGATGCCTCTGGTCGCATCCGCGTCATCCTGAACAAGGGCACCATCGCATCCAGGCGAAAAGGAGACCATGATGACACTCGAGTCGCTGCAGGACCTTCTCATCGATCAGCTGAAGGATCTCTACAGTGCAGAGAACCAGCTCATGAAGGCGCTGCCGAAGATGGCAAAGGCGGCGTCAAACCCCAAACTCCGCCAGGGCTTCGAGAAGCACCTTGCGCAGACGCAGAAGCAGGCGGAACGCCTTGAACAGATCTTTGAGGAACTGGAGGTGAAGGGCAAGGGCAAGAAGTGTGCAGCCATGGAGGGCCTGATCGAGGAAGGTCAGGAGCTCATGAGCGAGGACGCCGAGCCGGAAGTGCTCGACGCAGGCCTGATCGCCGCGGCCCAGAAGGTCGAGCATTACGAAATTGCCAGCTACGGCACCGCCCGCACGTATGCCAACGTGCTGGGAATGAGCAAGGCCGCGCGGCTCCTGCAACAGACCCTCGATGAAGAGGCGGAGACGGATCGGAAGCTGACGGAGCTTGCCGAAAGCAGCATCAACGCCGAGGCGGCCAGTTCCGGCGAAGAGGAAGAAGAGGAAGAGTAAGCCCGCAGGCCCTTGTGTCACTGACCGGGATGCGGCGCGGCCGAGATGCCCGCCGCATCCCTTTTGAAGGAGACGGACATGCACGAACAGGATCGTAACGCGAAGCATTCGCCCGACGCGAAAGACAGAGATGCAAACCGCGACCCGATCACGGGGGCCCCGGGAGCGCACCCGGTGGGTTCAGGCATCGGAGCGGCAGGCGGCGGAGCGGCCGGAGCGGCCATCGGGGCCGTCGGGGGACCCGTCGGCGCCGTCATCGGCGCTGCCGTGGGCGGAATTGCCGGAGGCCTGCTGGGCAAACGCGTGGCGGAAGGCATCAACCCGACCGTCGAACACGAATACTGGCGTGAAAGCTACCCGACACGGCCCTACGCGGTGCAGGGCGAAACGTATGAGATGTACGGCCCGGCGTACCAGTACGGCTGGGAGAGCTGGTCGCGGCACCAGGGCCGCTCATTCGATGACGTTGAACCGCAGCTCAGGAGCGACTGGGAACAGCATCGGGGGACAAGCGACCTGAGTTGGGACCGTGCGCGGAACGCCGCCAGGGACGCGTGGGAACGCCTCGAAGGCAACCGGCACCGCCCGTAAGGGGTCTACGGAGCCCTTCCCTGGCCGACTGCTGCCGAACGAGACACTACGCGCACTCGGAGTCGTAGTCGCCCGTGCTGGCGACGACTCCGAGTTCCCGAAGTGCGAGGAACGCGGCCTTCTGCTCCGCTTCCTTCTTGGAGGGCCCCCACGCGCTGCCGTACCGCCGGCCGTGAATGACCACACCGACCTCAAAGCACTTGCTGTGGTCGGGGCCCTTCTCGTCGAGCAGTTCATACATGGGAGTGCCCGAGAGGCTTTTCTGGGCGTACTGCTGCAGCTGGGACTTGAAGTTCCGCTGGTGTTCCGACTCTGCGGCCGCCGTGATGTGGTGAGACGCCGTGCGCAGGATGAAGTCCTGCGTCGTCTGCAGGCTGCCGCTGTCCACGTAGATGGCCGCGATCAGCGACTCGTAGACCGCCGCCGCGAGCGAGTGCGGCAGCTGCGAGCGGCTGGCCATGCCCTTCCCGATGAACAGGTACTTGGGAAGTCCGATCTCGCGCGAGATCACGGCGCAGGTGCGACGGGACACCACCGCCGATTTGATCTTCGTCAGCTCGCCTTCGAGATACTCGGGGAATCGGCGGTACAGCTCGTTGCACACCACCATTCCGAGGATCGCGTCGCCTACAAACTCCAGGCGCTCGTTGCTGTGGACCCGTGAGTCGGCAATCGAGGCGTGTGTGAGCGCAGCGACAAGGAGCTTCGGATCTTTAAAATGATACCCGATCGCTTCCTGCACACCCTGCAGGGCTTCTTGTTCGGTCACGTGAAAAACCCAGCCAGAACAGCCAGGCCCGAGGCGAAAACCGCACGACGATGGTGCGGCGTTCGCTACGGGCCAGCGACGGCAATGTCTCCTCACAGGGAGCCGAAGACCGTCTCTCGATTGAACCATCTTATAGTCGACCATGAGTACCGTCAAATTCAGTTAATATCGGCAAGACAGATAGGATAGGTGGGTTTCACCCCAGATTATCGGGTCTGTTGCACGGGGTCGGCTTGCCGGATAGAGTGACGCCGAACAGCCGGTCCAGGAGGTCCTTATGCGCTTGACCGCCCCGTGCGCGGGACGTGTGTGCAGCCTGATTGTCTTGACGGCCTGCCTTATCCCCGCCCCCGCCGCACTCGCAGGCACGCCCGGGTATGACACCGACCGCTACATGTCTCCCGACGAGCTCCGGCCCGGGATGAAGGGGTACGGTCGCACCGTCATGTCCGGTTCGAAGATCGAGACGTTCGAGATCGAAGTCATCGACATCATGCGGAACGCCTATTACGCGCGCCAGGACGTCATCCTCGTGCGGTGCTCGGGTCTCAAGCTCGAGCACAGTGGAATCATCGGCGGCATGAGCGGATCCCCCTGCTTTATCAAGGATGACACCGGTCGGGAGCGGATGATCGGCGCCATTGCCTACGGCTGGAGTTTCAACAAGGACCCGATCGCCGGCGTGCAGCCCATCACGCAGATGCTGCCGATCCCGAGCTTTCGGATGCCGCAGGATCGAAAGCCGGATGAAAAGCCTCCGTCCACGGCCCCGGCGACACGGGTCGCGTCCGGGCGCGGAACGGGCCTGCCGCTCGGCGAGGTGATCGGACGAACCTGGCACGAACCGCTGCCGGAGGGGTCGCGTTTCAGCGTCCTGAGCGATGACATCGCCCGCGTGGCTCCCAGGTCTGAGGATTTCGCCTCCGATGGACAGTTGCGCCCCCTGCTGACGCCGGTCATGGTTTCCGGCGCCGGCGAGCAGACGATGCGCTTGCTCAAATCGCGTTTTGCGCGGCTGGGCCTCGAACCGGTCGCCTCCGGCGGTGTCACCGCCGCCACCCGCCAGGCTTCCGCCGGCGTGAAGCTCGAACCGGGGTCCGTGCTGTGCATCCCTTTCATGACCGGCGACGTCATGATGGAGGGGCTCGGCACCTGCACAGAAGTGATGGGAGACCGCGTCCTGGGGTTCGGTCATTCGATGTTCGGCGAGGGCTCCGTCAGCCTGCCACTGGCCACGGGCGTGGTCCACACGGTGATCCCGTCGGTCATGCGGTCGAACAAGATCGGAGCCGCGCTCGAGATCGTCGGCACGCTCTATGGTGACGAGAACAGCGGCATTTTCGGGCTGAGAGGCCGCCCGCCGCGCATGGTGCCGGTTGATGTCAGCGTCCAGGATCTCCGCGGGCGGCGCGAGTACCACTACCAGTCCGTGCATGACGAGAACTTCACGCCGACACTGCTGGCGACGGCCACGATGGAGAGTATCTTCGCTCACAACGACCCGCCGCGCGAGCACACCATCCGTTACAGCATCGAAACCGAATTTGACGGCCTCGGCACGTACCGCACGAGCAATTTCACGAGCCAGACCGGTGCCTTTAACGTCGGTAGCGACCTGGCCCTGCCGGTTTCGTCGATGATGAGCGCCCCCTTCGCCAAGGCGACAGTCAGCCGCGCCCGTGTCAGCGTGACGATCGAGCCGGAAGCGCACACCGCCGTCGTCGACCAGGCGAGGCTCGACAAGACGGCTTACAAGCCGGGAGAATCGGTCAGCGTGCAGATCCGCTGGCGCCGCTACCGGCAGGAGCCGCTCTTCGTGAGCGAGAGCTACGAGTTCAAGCTGCCCGCCGACCTGCCGGACGGCGACTACACGTTGCAGGTCGGATCGAGTTCGAGCTACCTGTCGGGTCTCCGGTCACGCAAGCCCCACCTGTTCCGCGTGAAGAGCCTTCCGGAAATGCTGGAGGGGCTCAATCTGATCGGCTCCGTGGCCGACAACCGGCTGTATATGACGCTGGATCTGCCGACCGGCGGCGTGGCCGTCGACCGGCGCGAACTCCCACAGCTCCCCTCTTTTCGGAGGCAGATTCTCGCTTCCACGCAGCGCAAGGACTTGAGCCGCTACAGTGACGCCCTGACCGTGGAGAAGGAGATGCATTTCGCGGTGAACGGCAGCGCCAGTCTCAAGGTGACTGTCAGCCGCCGGGCCGACCAGTAATACGCAAGTGAACCGGCTGGCGATGATCGCCGCCGCCAGATGAAAAGGAACCACTGCATGCAACGAGGAAGGATGTGCCTGTCGGCGGCCTTGTGTCTCGCGATGAGCGCACCGCACGCCCTCGCCGTCAAGCCGGAAGAGTGGAAGCATGAGCAGCCGAAGGACTTCCTCGCCGGCAAGCTCGAAAACGTCGTCGTCTCGTCGCTCGGCGAGGTGATGCTCGGTCGCGAGGTCCGGACCCTGCAGAAGATCGGCGACGATGTCGAGGTGGTCAACGCCCTGGCGGCCGCGGGCGACGGCAAGGTTTACGCGGCAACCGGCCCGAACGGGCGGATTTACCAGGTGGACGGCGACAAGGTCACCGAATTCGCGAAGCTGCCCGACGGCGGCAACATCCTGTCGCTGCTCTTCGCGGGGGACGGCACGCTGCTGGCAGGCACCGGCGGCGATAAAGCCCGCATCCACAGGATCGACGGCAGCGGGAAGGCGTCGATCTTCTATGAGCCTCCGGACGCCAAGTACGTCTGGTCGATGGTCCGGGGCTCCGGCGGCGAAATCTACGCGGCCACCGGCGTCGAAGGACGCGTGTACCGCATCGAACCGAACGGCAAAACCGGCAAGGTCCTCGTCGACATGAAGCCCAAGAACGTGCTCTGCCTGGCGATCGGGCAGAACGGCATGCTCTACGCCGGCACCGATGAGGAAGGTTTGATCAGCCGGATCAATCCCGCGGACGGCAAGTTGTTTGTGCTCTACGACGCGAAGGAAGCGGAGATCAGCTCACTGGTCGTCGATGAGGAAGGCAACCTCTACGCCGCGACTGCGGCCGCGGAGAGCGCGCGCCCCGGGCGGACGGTGGCCGACAAGCCCGGAGGCACCCCCGATGCGAGCGAGACCAAGCCGTCCCACGGCGAGACGATGAAATCCTCGTCCGAGGCGGCGGCCGCCAACGCCACCACGCGTCCGGCCACCCAGCCCGCCGGCCGCAACATGGGCAAGTCAGTCTCACGCTCCACACCAGGCGGCGAAGCTGGTAACGTGATCTATCGCATCGACACGAACGGTTTCGTAACCGAGGTATTCCGGGAGCCGGTGATCATCCTGGCAATGGTCGAGGCCAGTGGCACCATCTACGCGGCCACCGGCAATGAAGGCCGGATCTATTCAATCGTGCCCTCCGATGAGCGGGTCACCATGCTGGCCAAGCTCGAACCAGCGCAGGGGACCTCGATTCTCCGCACGAGCAACAATGAGCTGATCATCGGTACGGCAAACGCACCTTCGATCGTCCGCGTTGCCGACCACTATGCCGCGAAGGGCACGCTTCTGAGCAAGGCGTTTGACGCAAGCCAGCAGGTGAAGTGGGGTCGGATTGCTGCCGATGCGGAGATTCCGTCGGGTGCGAAACTGACGATCGCGACCCGGTCCAGCAATGTCGAAGACGAAGAGTCGCCGGCGTGGGAAGACTGGTCCTCCGAGCTGGAACTCAACGCGCGGCGGCAGATTCCGTCCACCTCCGCACGGTTCCTGCAGTACCGAATCACACTCGAGACCAACGACCCGAAGAAGACGCCGCTCCTGCGGTCTCTCACCATTCCCCGGATCGAGGAGAACCGGGCCCCGGTACTGAGCAGCATCGAACTCGTCTCGGCCCGCGAGGAAGCCCAGAAGCCGACTGCGTCCTCGAGCGTCAAGGCGATTGTCGGAGCCGCGTTCGGAGGAGCGGCCCAGGCCGGCCCGCAAGACTATTGGGTGGTCAAGTGGAAGGCCGAGGACCCGAACAAGGACACGATGGAGTTCGAGGTCTATTACCGGAAGGTCGGAGACACGCGCTGGATCCAGATGGCCAAGGAGGTCAAGGAACAGCTCAAGATCTGGGATACTCGGACCGTCGAGGATGGACGGTACGAGATCCGCGTCGTGGCCAAGGATTCGCCCTCGAATCCGTCGGGCACGGACGCAACGAGCGCGCGTCTCAGTGATCTGCTCATCGTCGACAATACCCCGCCGGACGTCTCCATCGATCGGGTGGATACAAAGGGCGCCAAATCGGTGGTCGTCCACGTCACGATGACCGACGCCAGCACGAATATTGGCGAAGCGGCCTACAGTGTGGACAGCGACGAGGAGTGGACGCCTCTGGCCCCGGGCGATGACATCTTCGACAGCATGAACGAAACGACGACCTTCACGATTTCGGACCTGGAAGCAGGCGAGCACCGGATTGCCGTTCGCGTCCGGGACGAGCGAGGGAACACGCGGTATGTCGGACGGACCGTCACGACCGGGCAGTAGTCGCCTGCCGGGGGCAGGCGACCCGGCCGCGGCCACTGTGCTGCGGTCGGCTGAACAGGCACCCCGAGGCTTGCACCGATGCATCCGGTCGGCTACGATACCCCGTCTGTCAACGAGGGCAGTGTAGACACGCAGAAGGAACGGACCGATGCATTACCCGCGTAAGATCAGCCGAATCAAGAAGATCCGTAAGCAGGGATTCCGGGCACGCATGCGGACGGCCGGCGGACGCAAGACCCTGAGCCGCCAGCGCCGTCGCGGCCGGCACACCCTGAGCGTGATGGGATAAAGCCTCTCTCAAATCGACACACACGAGCCGGATCGAGCCAAGCCTCGCTCCGGCTCGTTGCGTTGTTCAGGGGTCACGGCTCATTCGTCGCCGGACCGGGGCTTGCGGCCGGAGCCACCGCTGCGGGCGCGGCTGGCCCTGAGACCGCGGGCTTCCGCTTCCGCCGGCGAGCTGAACCGCCGCAGGTTCTTGGCCTTGATCCGCTGGACCCAAACGGAATCCGGCTGATGATAGACATCGCTGTTCGTGCTGGCGACCACTCCCTCGCTTGAGGGTTGCCCCGCGGCCCTGGCAGCAAAGCCGGCGACCGTCTGCTCGAGTCCGGCAACCTTGCCGAGGAGATCTGACTCGACCACTTCCCCCTCCTCGCCGGAGCCCTTGGCGGCGATCTCCTGGACCTTCGCGCTCTTGACGTGCTGGGCAATTTCCTGAGCGGAGGCCTTCTCCTCCGGCGTGCAGAGCAGCAGCATCTGGCGGTTCCCGTACTTGGCCGCGTCCGCCAGCGAATCGAGCCCCAGGTAGGCGGCCTGCGGGGCAATGCAGACGATGCAATCGATCGAGCGGTCGTGCCCGCCGCAGTCGATCGCCACGCTGCAGCCCAGGCCACAGCCGATCAACACGAACCGGGCGAGATCCACGTCGTTGCGGGTCGTCAGCCAGTTGTAGGCCCCTTGTACGTCCTTGTACATCTGGCGGAACAGGCGCGTGTCCTTCTTTTCGGAACGTTTTGTGAGCTGCATGCCCTCCGGACCGGTCGTCTCGCCGTGGCCGCGAAAATCGATGGCCAGGACGGCAAAGCCGGCCGCGTGCAGCGTGGGGACGAGCGGCTCCCAGGCCGTCCGGTCAGAACCGTACGTGTGCAGAAGAATCGCCACCGGCGCCTTCTGGCCGGTCCGGATCGCGGCCGGCGTAAACGTGCCGGCCACCTTCACTTCGTCCTCGGTCGGGCAGCTGACCTGGATGGAACGGACCCCGTCGGGGACGGCCGGTCGCGACTGCGCCGGTCGGCGTTCAGCTGCGGCGGCATGGACGGAGGCGACCAGAATCAACAGGAAATGAACGAGATGGTGCGAACTCATTGCTTCTCTCCTGGTTGCAGATCTGAGGTGCCAGTGCGTGCCCCCGTGCGGGACACCTGGAGAGGTAGCATAGCAGGAGCCGGGTGGAGGTCAAGGCCGACACCGGGAATATCTCCGGCCTCAGTTTATCCGGACGTTGGGCGCATGAATATGGAGCTGCGCGGCTCGCACTGTCGCCTCAGGCCGGGCGGGGCCAGTCGGGCCGGATGAAGCGGCCGTTGCGGCTGATCACCTTGCCGTCGGCCTCGATCGTGCCGCCCTTCCGCAGGTCGCAGACCATGTCCCAGTGCAGGCCGCTGTCGTTCTTCCCGCCGGTCTCCGGGTAGGCCGCTCCGACGGCAGCGTGGAAGGTCCCGCCGATCTTCTCGTCGAACAGGGTATTCCGGCTGTACTCGGTGATGGCGTAGTTGGTGCCGATGGCGATCTCGCCGAGGATGCGGGCGCCTTTATCCTGATCGAGGCACTGGATGAGAAAGTCCTCGCCCTTTGTCGCGGAAGCGTCGACCACCCGCCCTGCCTTGAACTGCAGGCGGATCCCCTGGACTTCGCGCCCGCCGTGCACCGCGGGGAAACTGTAGACGACAACGCCTTCGGTGGCATCCTCGATCGGGCCCGTGAAGACCTCCCCGTCGGGAAAGTTCTCGTGACCGTCGCAGTTCATCCAGTGCCGCCCACGCACGCCGACCTTGAGATCGGTCCCCTGGGGCGTACGGAACCGGACTTCGCGTGCCTTGTTGAGAAAGTCGCAGACGCGCTGCTGTCGCTCGCTGATCTTGCGCCAGTCGGCGGCAGGATCCGGCCGATGCAGCAGGCCAGCGCGGAACACGAAATCTTCGTATTCGGGCAGGGACATCTCGGCGTCCTGCGCGGCCGCGTTGCACGGAAACTGTGTACCGCTCCACCGCAGCTTGCCCTTGCCCTTGAGCGAGGCCCGTTTGAGGAAGCGCGTGAGGTACGGTTTGCGGGCCTGCGAGACGGCGGACTGCTTCTTCGGGTCCACCCGTGTCAGCGCCTTCGTATTCTCGTCGGCCCAGATGCCGATCGAGCAGTTGATCGTCTCGACCTCGTTCATCAACAGTGGACTGAGGTATGAAAGGTGTTTCGGGCCGGCGTGCTGCCAGAAGATGTCGTCGCAGCCGTCGTCGGTGAGGCGAAGCACCGGATGGCCGCCGGCGATCAGCACCTCGCGGTAAAGCGAGCGGATCAGCGGGAGCGCCACGGTCGGCCCGGAGAGGCGAACAACGTCGCCGCGACGGACGGCCACGGAGTAGTTCACGAGAACGTTGGCGAGTTTGTCGAGTTTCGGATCGCGCATGCTAAGACCTTAAATTCGCCGGGCGTCACGGGCAAGCGGAATGCGCGGGTCGCCCGGCAGCCTTATGGGCCGGGAGTCAGGGCAGCGACAGCTTCTTCGCGCGTCGCGCACGTGCGGAGATAGCGGTCCACACCACCGAGGCGAAAGATCTGACGGAGCGGCTCGTTGAGCCCGCAGACGATGAAACTGCCCTTCTGCTGCTCGGCGAGGCGGGCGAGAGCGACGATCAGGCTGAGGCCGCACGAGGCCATGAACTTGAGCCGGCTGCAGTCCACGACCATTCGCTTGGAGGTCGAGCGCATCAACTCTTCGCCCAGGCGGGCTCTCATCGATTCGAGTTCCGGCCCCTCGGCGAGGCTCAGTGCCACGATGTCTACGACAATCACATCGCCCTGGGTACGCAGCCGGTACGGAAGCATGCGGTTCCTTCACGATAAGACCGGGCCGGTCGATCCGGATGCCGGCATCATACACACGAGCCGGCTCGACGCCGAGGCGTCGCGTGCGGCATACGCACAGGCGTGCTACAATCCGCGATAACGTCACCTTCTCTATCGGGCCGACTGCATGGAAGAACGCGAGACGCCACCCCCCGGCTGTGCCTCCGCAGGGCAGGACCACGCCCTCGTGCGCAGCATGGGACTGGCGGCGCTCACGATCTATGGCGTCGGGGACATGCTCGGCTCGGGCATTTACGCCCTGGTCGGGCGCGCCGCTGGCATGATGGGCAGCGCCGTGTGGCTGGCGTTCTGCGCGAGCATGGTGCCCGCCTTGCTGACCGGCCTGGCCTACGCCAGTATTGGATCGCGCTACCCGCGCGCGGCCGGTGCCGCGTACGTGGTGAACCGCGCGTTTCGCCGTCCGTTCATCTCGTATGTCGTGGGCCTGGCGGTCATGGCGTCCGGGCTCACGTCGATGGCGACAGCCTCGCGGGCATTCGCGGGGTACTTCCTCGAAATCGCGGGTGGCATCCCGTTCTCCGGGCTGGTAATCGCGTTCATTCTCGCGCTGACGGTGGTGAACTTCCTGGGCATGCGCGAGAGCACCTGGCTGAACGCACTCTGCACCGCCGTCGAACTGGGCGGGCTGCTCTTCATCATCGGCATCGGCGTACGCTACTGGGGCAGCGTGAACTACCTCGAGCCGCCGCCGGACGTCACCCACGGAATCGGCGTGTCGCTCGTGCTGCAGGGAGCGGTCCTGACGTTCTTCTCGTTCGTCGGGTTCGAGGACCTGCTGAACGTGGCCGAGGAAGTGCACGACGTCGACCGGACGCTGCCGAAGGCGCTCGTCCTGTCGCTGGTCATCGTGACAATCGTGTACATCGCCGTGGCGGTCACCGCGATCTCGGTCGTCCCACACGCCCACCTGGCGGCCGCGAAAGGCCCGCTGGTCGAGGTCGTGCGGCACGGAGCGCCGTGGTTTCCGCCGGTGATTTTCACCGGTGTCAGCATGTTCGCGATCACCAACTCCGCCCTGCTCAACTACATCATGGGGTCGCGGCTCGTGTACGGCATGGCCCGGCAGGGACTGCTTCCCCGCGCGCTGGGCCGGGTACACCCGAAACGCCGAACGCCGCACATCGCGATTCTCTGTCTGATGCTCGTGGTGCTCGCGCTCGCTCTCGGGGGCGACATCAGCGGCCTGGCCAAGGCAACGTCGGTACTGCTGCTGGGCGTGTTCGTGGTGGTGAACCTCGCGTTCGTCGTGCTCAAGCTGCGCCCGGGCGAGCCGCGCGGGCGATTCGAGGTGCCCCTGGCAGTGCCCATCGCCTCGATCGCCGCGTGCCTGCTGCTCATCGGACACGCACAGCGGCAGGAACTGCGGATCGCGGGAGCGCTCATCGCGGGCATCTCGCTTTTGTACCTGACGCGTCGACCCGTGACGCCGGTCGAGCCGGACTGACGGGCGGAGCCGCCCGGCGACGCGGGACCCCGCCGCTATAATCTGTGCCATGCCCGAGACCGAACTCGAGAATGCGATTATCCTGGTCACCGGTGCCGCCCTCCGTGCGGAGGAGATGGACCGGCCGCTGGCCTACCGGCTGGGAGCGGAAATCGCACGGCGGCTCGGGGAGGGGTCCGGCTGGCGGCCGCTCGTGGTCACGGACGTCCTGTACCTCAATGACAAGCGGATCGCGGCCCGCCCGACCATCTCGATCGGCGGGCCGGGGGTGAACAGCCTGTCGGCACGGCTGTTCCGGGCCCTGCCGGCGGCCCTGGCCGTCGACAACACGCTGATTATCCAGATGGACGTGGAATTCAAGGACTTGCGCTGCTGCCTCTGGGGGATGGACCACCCGCAGACGGTCACGGCCCTCGAGGTGTTCATGGACCGGTATCTCGCGGCGTTCCTCGAGGCGGCGACGGGGCGACCCCCGGCGGGCACGGGCTGAGGCCGGCCACTCTTGCCACGGCGTGGACCCATTCCTATGATGGCCGCTCTTCAGCAAGCCGGCACCTGAAACGGAAAAACCGTGCCGAATTATCCGTGGGAAGAAAGGGTCACGAAGGTGGCAACACGCAACAAGACAATCCTGTTCACGTCGGAATCCGTGTCGCAGGGGCACCCCGACAAAGTTTGCGACCAGATCTCGGACGCCGTGCTCGACAGCCTGCTGCGGTATGATCCGCACGCCCGGGTGGCGGTCGAGACGCTCTGCACGACCGGCCTGATCGTCATCGCCGGGGAGGTCACGGTGCATAACAAGGAGGCCGAGAAGGCCCTCCTCAATATCGAAGACACCGCGCGCCAGACGGTGCGCGAAATCGGCTACGATGATCCGTGCACCGGCTTCGACTACCGGAGCTGCGCGGTCATCCGGGCCGTCCACTCCCAGTCACCGGACATCAGCCAGGGCGTGTCGCGGAAGAAGGCAAAGGAGCAGGGCGCTGGCGACCAGGGGCTCATGTTCGGGTTCGCCTGCAACGAGACCCGGGCCCTCATGCCGCTGCCGATCCACCTGGCTCACCGGCTCGTCGAGCGGCTGACCGAGGCGCGCGAGTCCGGCGAGATTAAGTGGCTCCGCCCCGACTCGAAGAGCCAGGTGACGGTCAAATACGAGGACGGCAAGCCCACGCAGATCGACACTGTCGTAGTTTCCACGCAGCACACCGAAGACATCCTCGATCGCAGCGGGAACATGTCGAAGGAAGCCCGGGCCAAAATTGTGGACAAGATCGTGAAGCCCGTCATCCAGCGCGAGCGGCCGGACCTGTGGCGCTCGGGCATCCGCTTCCACATCAACCCGACGGGCCGGTTCGTGGTCGGCGGACCGCACGGCGACTCGGGGCTGACCGGGCGCAAGATCATCGTCGACACGTACGGCGGTCGCGGCCGGCACGGCGGCGGCGCGTTCAGCGGCAAGGACCCGAGCAAGGTCGACCGGTCGGCTGCCTACATGGGACGTTACATCGCCAAGAACATCGTGGCCGCCGGCCTGGCCGACGAGTGCGAGGTGCAGCTCGCGTATGCGATTGGCGTGGCGGACCCGGTGAGCGTAAACGTCGAGACGGCCGGCACGGCACGATTGAACGAGCGTCGGATCGCCGAACTGGTCCGCGAGCACTTCCCGCTCCGGCCGTACGAGATCATCCAACACCTCAACCTGCTCCGCCCGGTCTACCGCGAGACCGCCCGCAACGGCCACTTCGGCCGGACCGGCAACGGTTTCACCTGGGAAAAGACGGACATCGCACCGGCGCTCAAGAAAGCCGCGGCGAAATGGATGAAATAAGCGCTGAGTGGCGTTCCTGAGTGGCCGGGGCGGTGCCATTTCGCAAGAATGTAGCTCAGAGGCAGGAGCCTGCGGATGCCGGGTTTGTGTCGACGGCGCTTTCTGGCCGTGGCGATCCTGCTGGGCTTGGGGGCGGGTTCGGCGCGGGCGGCCTCCGCGGAGCGGCCGAACATCGTCCTGATCGTTGCGGACGATCTGCCGTGGAAGGCCGTCGGGTATCACGGAAGCTTCATCCGTACGCCCAACATCGACCGGCTGGCCCAACAGGGCGTGCAGCTGGACCGGTTTTACGTGAGCCCGATGTGCTCGCCGACGCGGCACGGGCTGCTCACCGGGCGGTATCCGATGCGCTTCGGTATGGCGCGGTCGGTCGTGCGGCCCTGGTCGCGCCACGGCCTGCCCCCGGAGGAGAACACGCTGGCGGAACTGCTCGCGCGGGCCGGCTACCGCCATCGTGGAGTCTTCGGGAAGTGGCATCTCGGGCACCTGGCCCCGCAGTGGCACCCGCTCTCCCAGGGGTTCACGCAGTTCGTAGGACTCTACAACGGTGCGGGCGATTACTGGAACCGAACTCGCGACGGTCAACCCGACTGGCACCGCAACGGTGAACCGCTCGAGCAGAGCGGCTACACCACCGACCTGATCGCCGACGCCGCCTGCAGGTTCATCCAGCAGCACGCTGCAGAGGGGCCGTTCTTCTGCTACGTGCCGTTCAGCGCGCCGCACGAGCCGGTGCAGGCGCCCGACTCGTATCTCGAGCAGTATCCGGAAGCAAACGCAGAAGCCCGTCTTGCGGCGGACGTGCGGACACTCGCCGCCATGGTCACATGCATGGACGACGGAGTCGGACGCATCCTCCGGACGCTGGAATCGAGCGGGGTCGCGCGACAGACGCTCGTGTGGTTCCTCAGCGACAACGGCGGTGTCACGCGCTTCAACCTGAACGGGGAGTTGCGGGAGGGCAAGCTCACGGTGTATGAGGGCGGCGTCCGCGTCGTGAGCGCTGTCTCGTGGCCGGGAGTGATCGAGGGCGGGCGGAAAGTCACCGAACCGATCGTGAACGTGGATCTCCTGCCCACACTGCTGCGGGCGTGCGGCGCAGCAGCTCCAGACAAGCCGGCGCTCGACGGCGTCGATGTTCTCGACGTGCTCAGGGGGCGATCGGCGTCGGCGCAGAAGCGGGATCTGTACTTCTTCACGGGACAGGCGGGCTTGCCGCGCGAGCAGATCGCGGTGACCTCTCCCGAGGGCTGGAAGCTGGTGGTGATCGGGCCGGATGTGCGCCGTCCGGAGGGGTACCGCACGGAAGGGCACACCGTGCAGCTCTTCAACGTGCTCGACGATCCGTCCGAACGGCGGGACCTTGCGGACGGACGCCCGGAGCTGGTCGAGCGTCTGGGCAAGAAGCTCATTGCCTTCCGCGCGTCGGAACCCGCCGACTCGATGCCGCCACTGAACAACCCGCCGCCGGGATTCAAGCCGCCCCACCGCTGGCGAAATTCGCCGATCGCACGACCGGGATCACGTGCCGGCGAGACGCTGAACTGAGTCATCCCCGGGG
>CAZJTF010000126.1:0-17435 GCA_964548565.1 uncultured Planctomycetales bacterium
GGAAGTCGTCGTTGTCCATGGCCGGCAGGTCATCGTGCACCAGCGAGAACGCGTGCACGCACTCCATCGCCACCGCCGCCGGCGCCGCCTGCGCGGACGTCCCGGCGCAGAGCTCGCATATCCGCGTCACGATGTACGCCCGGACGCGCTTCCCGCCGTTCTGGACCGAGTAGCGGACGGCCTCGGCCAGCCGCTCCGGAACGCCCGGCCCCGGAACGAGCCACCCGCCAAGCGTGGTCTCAAATGCCCTCGCCCACTCGGCGAGCGTGCGGGCAATGTCAGTCCCGGTCGCGGGCATGCGCTCTCCAGTCCTCCGCCCGACCGCCGGGCGAAACCGGCAATTATACCGGCCGCCGCGGCCCGCAAGAAGCGGCGCAGCCTGCGCCCAGTAACGGTCGGAAGTCACCCCCGTCCCGTTCCGGACCCACCGCACACGATGCCCCCGCTGGATCAGGTGGAAAGACACTCAGAACAAGTCAGATGGGACGTTGTCCGGATAAGCGCGCAGCCGACCGCCGCAGCCCCAACAGCAGCACGTGCAGAAGGCTACCTGCGATCAGCGTCTGGTTGACAGAGGAGGCCTCACTCGCCCGCTCCTCTTGTTACGTAACCAGCGGGCGGGTTCATCCTCGGCATTGAATCCGGTTTACCGGTATAGACGTGCCGCCCTGGTGCCAGCCGGAGGGGCGATCCAGCCCTGTTGAACGAGCCGTGTCCAGGCGCGATATACGTGCTGAGGCTGGAAGAGCTGACTTTTTGGATCACTCCAGTCGTGCACCAGACGCACCACGTCTTGAGGGTCCGCAGCACATTCCGGATGATGCGTCACGACCCAGTGCACCGTCGCCAGCAGTTCCAAGCCGTACGGCGTCTCATACCCCTCGATCAGCGAAGCCACGCGGTCAAGATGCTCCTGGGTTCTGTTGTCGTCGCTGTGTCGGACGAACTCCCTTGCTTGCTCAGCCGCTCCGGGCAGCAGACGAATCGCGGAGTGGCGGTCACGGTCGCCGTAGCCTCGGAGGTAATGCCCTTCCAGACGTTGCAGGACGTGGTTCAGCGCTTCGGCGTAGGGACCGTACAGATGCGGCACAAACGTGAGCTTCAGCGGCCGGCCCGCCGACTGAAGAAAGTAGGCGAGCTTCTGTACCTCAAGTTTCCCCAGTTTATAACCGGACACACCGTACTGTTCGATGAGCAGCAGAAGGACCGCGCGGGCGGGAGTGAGTTGCGGCCAATCGGTGGAAACCGGCATCTTTTCGGGTGCCGGGGTCCCCCCCGGCTCGAACAACAGAACCCGCACGTCAGGAAGCTGGTTCATTGCCCACTCGATGAGCGGCCGAACCTCGGTCCACTCGAGCCCCCCGTGACCACATCCCAGCGGCGGCAATGCGATGGAGCGGATCTGGAGACTCCGCACTTCCTCCACCAGTGCGGACAGGCCCGACTCAATGTCCGGAATCTTTGATTTGCCTTTCCAATGCCTCTTGGTCGGGAAGTTGATGATGTAGCGCGGATTCTGGAGGCACCCGGTTTCCCAGATGAGCATGCGACCCGGCTGCACCTCTCCTCTCTTGCAGGCTTGGCGGTAAACGTCGTAGTTGACGGGGTACGCCTGACGGAACTGGAGCGCAACGCCCTTGCCCATCACGCCGACACAGTTGACCGTGTTGACGAGAGCCTCCGCATCGGCTTGAAGCAGATTCCCTCGCGTCAGCTCGATCATGCCCCACCTTGCGTTCCGTTCAATAGTACCATTCGCGCCGCACCGCGACAACGGGCCGGTGAGCGGCTCCGTCAAGAGCGAAGTGGACCTGCCGTTCAGCTTCGGCATTGAATACACCGATTTCCCGGATCAGCGTCCACGGCACCCGTCGATGCACCAGGAACTCGGCCTGCCGGCGCCGCTTTCGATCCGGCGCTTCCGGTGTATCGTGCCAGTACCGCGACTTCATCACATCCCAGTCAACCCGCGTCAGATATCGCAAGTCCGTGTAGAACCGGCTGATATCCATCACCGCGTGACCATCCGTAAAGACACAACGCGTTCCAGCCGCCGGAACATGCTCGGCATCGGTAACCAAGTGAATGATGGGGGGCTGCCCATCGCAGTAGCCGGACACGTTCCCGCAGTGGATGGTGTAGAGCATTGGGGAGCGGAGGGCGAAGTAAAAAGGCACGTAGTCGCACAGGTTGCCGCCCGGGTCGCAGGGCACCTGCTTTCTCGCCCTCCGGTCCTGGATATGGCCATGCGCGATATCGACGTAGGCACCGTGCCACCGTTGTCGCAGCACGGCCACGCACTGCAATGCGCCGCACGAGATAATCGACGGAAGGTTGTCGGAGTGCGTGATGTGGTAGATCGGCGTCATGCCGTCGAGACGCCCCGCGGCGTTCCTTCTTCGACTCTGTTCACCCCTCCGTTGCCTATTCGCGCCGCATCCCGGTGCGAAGCGCCGCGCGGCTGTCTTCGCCTCCCGGTCCCCGGTTCCTGCCCGCTACCGCTGCGGTTCCTGCGTCCGGGCCAGTTCCTCGAGCCGCCCGATCTGGTTCCGCAGTGCGTTCGCCTGGGGGCTGAGCGGGTGGTCGGCGATGATCCGCCGGGCCAGGTCCACCGCGTCCCAGTACTGGTGGTTCCGGACATGCTCCTTGAGCTGCCGTTCGAGTTCCTGCCGCGCCTGGATGTCCGCGTTTGCTTCGAGCGTTTCGAGTTGCGTCCGGAGGGCGTCCGTATCCACCCCCTTCGGGAAGTTCTCGATGAATCGGCGCGCCGCCTCCGCCGCCTCCCGCCACCGCCGCTGGTGCACGAACTGCTGGATCTCGTCATGGAGCCGCTGACGGTGCCGCTGTTCGAAGAGGGTACGTTCCCGCTGCACCCGGATCAGCAGGTTCGCAGGCTCGGAGGCCACCGGGTACTTGTCCGCAAGTTCCCGCGCCGCCCGCTCGGCGTCGTCCCATCGAGCCAGACCCATCAGATCCTGCACGTGCTGCGAGATCTGCGCGATGTCGTTCGCCCGCGCAGCCTCGGCCGCCCGCTCGAGCCGGTCCTCCATCGCGCCGACGCGATCCGTCCGCCCGAAGCGCTCCACCAGCGTGAGCAGCTCCGCCCGCGCGCGGTGAAAGTCCCGCGTCACGATGAACTGCTCGGCCAGTGCAAGCCGCCGGTCGAATTCGCGCTCGACCAGCTTCTGGAACCGCCAGTTCCGGTCGGCCTCGGGCAGCAGCAGCGTCTCGCGGATATCGAGCAGGATCGCCCGCAGCTCCGCCGGCTCCAGCGCCGGCCGCTGTGCGTTGAGTGCCTGGGCGCGGGCAACGCTTTGCTCCGCCAGGATCGCCGTCCGCTGCTCGAGCGAACTCACCGAATCGCGCAACCGCTCCATCTGCCGGGTCATGCGCGCGGCCAGAAACACCAGCACGACGGCCGTGATCCCGGTCGCCAGCAGGCTGCAGACCCACAGAACCGCGCCCGCCGCGGCAGTTGCCCGTGGCACCGTGTACAGCACGATGCCCGCCGCGACACCCAGCAGAACGCATAACGCGATCGCCACCGGAGCGACGGAGAGCAGCAGATCCGGGATATTCCGACGGGGCGTGGCCACCACGATCGAATCTTCAGCTCGAATGCTCATCTGGACTCCTGTGCATCCATCTTGCGGCAGAATCGGCACCGACACCCGGCCGCGCCGTCACCACGCCAATGGGGGGGCCGCCCGGATCTGCAGCGCTGGCCTGTCACCCCTCACGGCGTCTCGGGTTTCTCGGGCTCGGGGCCCGGCGGTTCCTCGACTGGAGGCTCCTCCTCAGGCAACTTGTGCATCACCCAGACGTCCGAGGCCTCGGTCGGGGGATTGGGTCGCCGCAGCAGCACCCGCCGGAAGCTCCGGCTCCACCGCAGGAACGCGAACACGCTGATCGAGAAAATGCCGACAAGAAGTACAAGGAAGAACAGGACGGTTCGAAGCTGCTTGGCGAGTTGGACCCGCTGCTCCGCCGAGAGGGTCTGCTGGGGCAGCCGCTCGTCCAGTTCGCTCTGGTGCTGGACGATCAACCAGAATCCGACGAGGACCAGGCAGATGCCGACCAGCGACAGCCCCAGGGCCAGCCGCCGCCGATGTTCTTCGAGCACGCCTGCCATCCGAAGCTCCGACCTCGCGTCCGTGCCGGCGAACCGGGCGGACTGCCCGACCCGCAGCCCACCGGGCGGCGTCGATGACGGACCTTGGGGCTCCGGTCAGCTCGACCGGCGGCTATCGCATTCTACCCGGTCCCACGTGGCGGGAAACGCTACCAGCCGAGCTTCTCACGCGGAGAGCCCTCCCCCGCAGCCCGAAGCTGCTCGAAGAGCTCCCTCTGCCGTGATGTGGGGGTCTTCGGCGGAACGATCCGGATGACGGCGTAAAGGTCCCCCGCCGCGCCTTTGGGCGGCGCGACGCCCTTGCCTTTCAGCCGCAGTTTGGACCCGCTTGGCGTACCCTCCGGAATTGTCAGCGTCGTGCGCCCGTTCAGTGTCGGAATCTCGACACGGGTCCCGAGGGCCGCCTCGCTCACCGTCAGCGGAAGATCCAGGTAGATGTCGTTGCCCATCCGCCGGAAATAGCGGTGCGGCTGCACCCGGCAGATGATGTACAGGTCTCCGGCCGACGCCCCCGGTGCCGCCGGCGCCTGCCCCCGCACCCGGATCCGCTGACCATCCGCCACGCCCGGCGGAATCCGCACGTGCACGCGCCGGTCGCCGATCGACAGCTCCAGTGTCGTGCCGGAAATCGCCTGCTCGAACGTGAGATCGACCGTCTGCTCGACATCCTGGCCCGCCTGCGGGGCGGCCGTGCGCCGACGACTGCCGCGCCGCTGCTGGCGACCGAAGATCTGCTCGAAGACGCTCTCGTCGCCCTCCGTAGCGCTGCTTCCGCTGCCGCGATGAGCGTGCCCGGCGAACATGCTGAAGAGGTCATCGAGATCCTCGACCGGAATGTCCGGCCCCCCGCCCGAACGCCAGGTGTACACCCGGTCGCCCGACGGTCCGGACCTCCAGCCCCCTTGCGGACCCGGCCCGCCGCTCGCCGCATGCCCGAAGCGGTCGTAATTCTTCCGCTTCTCGGGGTCGCCGAGCACGTCGTAGGCCGCCTGCACCTCTTTGAACCGCCCCTCGGCGGACTTGTCGTTCGGATTGCGATCGGGGTGATACTGCTTGGCCAGCTTCCGGTATGCCTGCTTGATCTGGTCGGCCGTGGCACTCCGGGGAACGCCAAGAACCTCGTAGTAGTCGCGATCTGCCATACTCGATTGTTCACCTGAGGACCGGGGCAAATTATAGGAACGCGGCAAACCGTTGCAAACCGCTCAGCCACGCGCTACCATTCCGCGACCATGGCCGGAACTCCAGGTACGATCACCGTCGCCGCCGGGCAGATCTGCGCCCGGCTCATGAATGAGGCCGCCGAGACCCTCTCCGCAATCGAAACGGCAATCGACCGGGCGGCCGAGCGTCGCGTGGACCTGCTCGTGCTCCCCGAATGTGCGTATCCGGCGTACCTGCTGGGTTCCGTCACCTCGTACCGAAGCGGCGACCACCTGTCGAGCCAGGCGTTCCTCGAGTGGTTGTCCGGCCGTGCCGCCCGACGTCGTCTGCATCTCGTCTGCGGCCTCGTCGAGGATGACGGCGACAACCTGCACAACACCGCCGTGCTGCTCGACGACCGCGGCCGCGAGATCGGCCGGACCCGCAAACGGTTCCTCTGGCACATGGATCACGACTGGTATCAGCCCGGCGAAGAGGCGAAGGCCTTCGACACCGCGATCGGGCGGATCGGCATCGTCATCTGTGCCGAGACGCGCGACCCCGAGCTCGTCGCCACCCTGGTGGCCGACGGGGCCGAACTGATCGCGATGCCCACCTGCTGGATCAACGCCGCGCGGGACCCGGGAAGCTACCAGAACGCCCAGGTCGAGTTTCTGATCGAAGCCCGGGCTCGCGAGTTCTGCGTTCCGTTCGTCTGCGCGGACAAGAGCGGCCTGGAACTCGGTGCGGTCGGATACGTCGGCCAGAGCCGGATCGTCCGTGCGGACGGCTCCGTCGCCGCAGCCGCCCCGCCCACCGGCGAGACAGTCGTGGCCGCACGCATCCAGCGACGCCCGGCCCGCCGCGTGTGGGTAACGGATAGTCGCAAAAAGAGGCTGGCCTCCGAAGCCCCACCCGGGCGCCCCGCGGTGCCCCCGACCTCGCGCGTAACCGTCGCCGCCCTGCCCGGGGCCGTGGCCGCCGCTCGATTCCAGGGCGGCATGGGCGAAACACTCTTTGAACCGCTCCGACAGCGCGGCGTCAGTCTGCTGGCCGTGAACATGAGCCACGAGGCACAGGCCGAGCAGCTGGAGATGCTCGCACGCGCCTTTGATATGCACGCATCGGGATTCCCGCACCGCGCGGACGTCTTCGACCTCGGGCCCGCCCGCGTTGGCAGCGTCTCGGGCCAGTGGGTGCGGTCGTTCGCTCCGGCACGTGCCCACGCGCTGAATGGCGCCCACGCCCTTCTTTTCTTCGACATGCCGGATGATCTCGCGATCGTTCGAGCGCGGGCGATGGAAAACCGCGTCTTCGTCCTCGGCGTCTCCGAAAACGCCGCCGCAATCATCTCCCCCGATGGCGAAGTCCTCGCTCGTACAGGCCCCGACAGGCCGGCCGAAGCGATCGCGGACATCGATCTCGCCCAGGCCGCCGACAAGAACGTCGCTCCCCGCACCGACGTCTTCACCGAGCGCAAACCGCATCTGTACCGCTACTGATGCGAGTCTGGACCCGCCGAGCCGCGGGCTTCACCCTTCCTGGAACAGTGGCGTCGAGAGGTACCGCTCCCCGGCGCTGGGCAGAATGACCACGATCATCTTGCCTTCGTTTTCCGGCCGCTTCGCCACCTCGTTGGCCGCGCAGAGCGCCGCCCCGCTCGAAATCCCGCAGAGGATCCCCTCCTCTTTCGCGGCGCGACGGGCCCATGTGAACGCGTCCTCGCTCGCCACCGCCACCGTATCGTCGACAATATCCATGTTCAGCACGCCGGGAATGAACCCGGCCCCGATCCCCTGGATCTTGTGCGGCCCCGGCTTGAGGTCCTGCCCGGCCTTCGCCTGAGCGATCACCGGCGAGTCCTTCGGCTCCACCGCGATGCACCGAAACGACGGTTTTCGCTTCTTGATGACCTCGCCGATGCCCGTGATCGTCCCGCCGGTACCGACGCCGCTCACCAGGATGTCCGCTTTGCCGTCGGTATCGCGCCAGATCTCCTCGGCCGTCGTCTTCCGGTGGACTTCCGGGTTTGCTGGGTTCTGGAACTGCTGCGGAACGACCGCGTCAGGAAGTTCCTTCGCGAGCTGCTCCGCGCGGGCGATCGCGCCTTTCATCCCCTCGGCCGCCGGCGTGAGCACCAGCTCCGCCCCCAGGGCCTTGAGCAGGTTCCGTCGCTCAATCGACATGCTCTCCGGCATCGTCAGGATCAGCCGGTATCCCTTGGCCGCGCACACGAATGCCAGCGCGATGCCCGTGTTGCCAGAGGTCGGCTCGACCAGCACCGTGCCTTTTCGAAGTCGACCCTCTTTCTCGAGGGCCTCGACCATCGACACGCCGATACGGTCTTTGACGCTGGAAAGGGGATTAAAGAACTCGAGCTTGGCATAGACTGTGGCGGGGGCCTGGATGATCCGGTTGACGCGGACCAGCGGCGTGTTTCCGATCGTTTTCGTAATGTCCTCAAAGAGCCGGCCCATCGAAATCCTCCTCTCGTTTGTGGAAGGGGGGGTAGGTTTGGAGAATATAGGGAGCACGCGCGCAAGCGTCAACGCAGAGCCGTACAGGGCGGGAGTATCCGGGTGCGACGTAAACCACTGGGACGAACGGGGCTGCAGCTCACCGGGAGGGGCGCTGCGTGGCCTGCCGGCAGCGGGCCACCGGTGCCGCCGGACGACTGCAACTGGTGCCGACTCCCCGCGGACACGTCTGCAGCCGCCTGGTCAACCGTGCGGGACCTCCTCGCGCCCGACGCCGTCGTGATTGGCGTGATTGAGCCGACCGCCTGGGATCACCGCATGTCCGACGCCTGCAGCCGTCTGCTGGGCGTCACCGGTCGGTCGCGCCTCGATGTTTGGGAACTGGGCGCGTTTGATCTCGAACGGATCAAGGCCGGCGAGCCTTTCCGCCGCGCGATCCAGTTGCGCGACGCAGGCAGGATCCGGTTCCTGGGGCTCTGCGTGAGGTCCATCGCCGATGCACTCTGGGCGATCGACCACACGCCGGCCCACGTCCTCACGGTGGACGCCCCCCTCGACGACCCCGCGTGGTCCGAACTGGGCAACGCCGCGGCCGAATCCGAGGTCGGGCTGCTCGCAACCGCCGCCGCGGTAGGGGGCAACCCGGGGCTCGCGTCGCGGCTCATCAACGATACAATGCTGACAGGTGTCGCCTGGCCGTTTGCGACCAACGACTGATCGCGAGGCCCGCATCATGACTGAGCCCCTGCCGCCTGCCACATCCACCACTTCGCGCGATGTCCCGCTTCGGACGGAGAGTAATTCCGCCGGCAAGTACATCGGTCTGCTCGTCTTCGCTGTGATCTGGACCGGCATCGCCGGCACCGTTCTGTACGCATCCTCGCGGGACGGCGAGTTGATGGGCATTGTCTGCCCCGGCATTTTCGTCCTCATCGGCGTCGTCCTGTTCGTCGTGGGGACCGTGGGCATCGTGTCCCGCAGCATGGTGCGCCGTCGCGTCGACGCGGCCGTGGTGCGCATCAGCCGGCAGCCGCTCCGGCTCGGGGAGACATTCCGCGTCGACGTATCGCAGCAGTGCAAGCGCCCCATTACCCTTGAAAGCCTCCGGATCCGCTTCTACGGCGAGGAATGGGTCGAGTACCAGAAAGGAACGACGACCTACCACGACACGCACAAGTTTCAGGAACAGGAAGTCATCGCCTGCGAGAACATCGCCGTCCAGCCGGGCATGCCTGTTGTCGGATCGGCCGAATTCACGATTCCCGCCGACAGCATGCACACCTTCAAGTCCGCGGACAACAAGGTCCAGTGGTGGGTCGAGGTCAAAACCTGTCTGCAGCGCTGCCCGGATGACGAACAGCGCTTCGAAGTGCACGTTGTTCCGCGCCTGCTGTCGCCTCCGATGGAGGAACCGGTGTGAGCGAACTGAGCATCACCCTCGAACCGGGCCCCTGGCCCGATGAGCAGTACACGGATTGCTGGCCGGTAGAGGGTCGCATTGCCGGCACCGTGCGTCTCGACGCTCCCCAGCCGATGCGCGCCCGACGTGTCGTCGTCGAACTCGAGTGGCATACCGAGGGTCGCGGCGACCGCGACCGTGCGGCCGTGGGGAAGGTCGAGGTGCACACCGGCGATATCCCGGAGGGCGAGCACGCCTGGCCCTTTTCCTTCAGCGTCCCGCCCGAGGGACCGATCAGCTACCACGGCCATCTGATCCAGATCCTGTGGGTCGTCCGCGCAACGATTGACATCCCCTGGGCGCGCGACAGGAAGACCGAGTACCCGCTCACCGTTCTCCCGGACTACGACACCGCCGGGTAGGTGTGGACCGCAACCGCCATCCTGTCGGCGAAAGCGGGTCGCGTTCGCGAACAGCCCGCCGCATCTATTCCGCGCGTTCGAGCCGCCTGGCCGCCCGCTCAATGCCCGCAGTGTCCAGCAACAACGTTCGCCCCTGGCGAGCGGCCTTTTCGACCCCCGCCTGCGACGCTTCGTACAGGATTGCCTCGATCCTGTGAAAGCTCCCGTGCGAAACAGCATGCAGGGTTTGTATCGCCGCCGGCTCGATGCCAAAGCACTTCGCATCGCCCCCCGCCAACTCGATCCGCCGCGCGACGTAGCCCAGGACCGCCCCAGGACCCGGCGCGGCGAGTGAAATCGTCAGCACTCCCAGCGCTGCCGCCGCGATTTCGGTTCTCAGGTCCTCGTGCGTGCCGATGAACATCCGCCCCCGCGTCCGGCGCCCCCACCCCCATGCGTGCTGCCGATCGACGGGGCGCACGCGCTGCATCTCGTCCACGAACCACATCCCGACGCCCCCGTCCGGTAAGTCCAGCCGATCGCTCCCGAGCGGCACGTAGTCGAATCGGCAGCCCGCCCGCCGCTCGACGGCGGCAACGTGATGGCACGCCCTCAGGTGCGTGCTCTTGCCCCATCCCGACTCGCCAACGAATTGCACCACCTGAAACGCGCTGCCCAGCAGGACCCCGATGCTCTCACGGTCCCCTCGCGAGGAGATCAACGACTCCGCAAGCTCTCCCTCGTGTAGCCGCCGGAACGGGTTGCCGCGCATGCCGAGCGCCGCCCACGGTGAGATGCGTCGAGGCGGAGGCGGCCTCATCACCGGGACCTCTGCAGCACGTGTTTCCCGCACACGAAGACGTCGGTCGGCCGCGTGTCCGTCTGCAGCAGATCCTCCAGCGGCTCCGCAGTGGACGGCGTGCGAAGCGGAATGGCCACGCAGTCAGCCCATCGCCCGGGCGCGAGCGCGCCAAGGCTCAACTCGTGGCCGATCGCGCGGGCGCCGTTGTACGTGGCGAGTTCCAGCAGTTCGCCGGGTGACACGCCCCGCTCGCGCGTTGCGAGGAAGCGCAGCTCGTCGAGCACGCTCAGCGTCTCGTTGCTGGCCAGCGAGTCTGTCCCCAGGCAGACGTTCACACCGCGCTGCCGCAGGTCCTGCCACGGATGCAACGGGTGGCGGAAGAAGGCGTGGGCGCGCGGGCAGTACACGACGCTCGCACCGGCGGTCTCCAGAAGCGATAGGTCCATTGGGGAAAGATAGTTGCAGTGAACGAGAATCGGAGCACTCGCGCGGGAGCCAGAGAGCTTCAGCCGGCGCATGTACTCTACCGGCGAGCATCGCGGCGGCACGAAGGAGCCGTCCCACAGCCCCATCTCCTCGAGCAGCTCGCGGAAGGGCCCAGTCCCGTCTCGCAGGAACTGCAGTTCCTCCAGTGATTCCGCCAGGTGCGTGCAGACGCGTTTCCCCGTCTGCAGCGCGTTCTTGTAGACAATCGGGTCCGTGCTGTAGGGCGCATGCGGCGAGAGTCCGAGCCCCAGAATCGAGCCGAGAGGGTCGGCCGCACGAATCGCCTCCAGGGCGGGCTCGACACTTTGAACGTGCCCGCCCCACCGTTTCGCACCCATACCCAGCACTTCGAGGAAGCCATGGACGCGAATCACCGCATCGCGCCAGCAGGCAACGCTGCGCTCGCCGTAACCGATGTCCAGGACCGTCGTGACGCCAGACGCGAGTGATTCCTGCAGCCCCGATTCGACCGACAGGCGGAACGCACCCGGGTCCGCCAGCCCGGCCGACGCATCGCGCAGCGAACGGATCCAGCCCACGAACGAACCGATGTACGGCACCTGTCCGCGCAGGGCGGTCAGCGCCAGGTGGGTATGCGCGTTGATCAATCCCGGCAGAAGCACCGAATCGCCGAGATCGATCACCGTCCCCTCCGGTTGGGGTCTTCCTTGCCCGACGGCCGTGATGTAGTCGTCCGAGAGGACGACATGGCCGTTCTCGATCGGGGCTGACGTGACCGGCACGACCCATCGTGCCCTGAGCGTGAGCGAGGACATCCGCGCTACCCCCTTTCGGGTGTGGCGACGAATTCGACGTAATGACCGGCAGGCTCAAAACCGCATGCATGATACAGCGCTTCGGCCGCGGCGTTCCCCCCGTCCACCTCCAGAACCGTCGCCCGCAGGGCGAGTCGTCGGCTCAGCGCGACCAGGTGTTTCATCAGCGTGCGCCCGATGCCGCGCCGCCGGAACGCCTCCAGCACCACGACGCTGTAGATCCCGCCGATCTCCCCCGCCTCGAGCAGCGCCCCGAATCCGACCGCCCGCCCGCCCAGCATCGCCACGAGCATGTCGTACCGCGGTTCATCCAGCCGATCCAGCGTCGCATCCGCCGCCGCCTCGCGAAGTTCGGGCGCGAAGAAGACGTCCTCCGTCACGATTTCCCGGACCGCTGCCCGCATCGCCCGCGCCGGCAGGATCCGCACGTCCGGGTTGACGGAAATCTCCACCGTCCGGATCAACTCCATCACGTTCTTGCGTCGCGCCTGGAAACCCCTCGACGCCAGAAATGCCTCCACCGGCTCCGAAGGCTGCGTGGACGCCGGCACCCAGCGGTCACACACCAGTCCCCGCTCGTGGTAGTACGCATCCACCTCCTCCACGCAGGATGCCATCGAGCCACCGGCCGGAATCACCACCTCCCGTACCTGGTTCACGCCCGGCAAACGCGGATACCGCGTGCAGGTGAACGCGATTCCGCAGCTCAGCGTCGCGCGCTCGGCCAGCTGCTCATGGAAGATCTGGTTGGAGCGGCGGATGGCGGAGAGTGCGTCGATGGAACTCACGACGGACACCCGTTGGCCGGAGGAGGAGTGCGCGTGTGCCAGTCCGTGCGCAGCTGGTACTCGTGCGCGATCCGAAGCAGGCGGTCCTCCGCGAAGTGCGGCCCCATCAGCTGCACCCCGATCGGCAGGCCCGAGCTGCTGAACCCGCAGGGCAGGCTGATCGCCGGAATCCCCGCGAGGTTCGCAGAAACGGTGTAGATGTCGATAAGGTACATGGCGAGCGGATCATTGATGCGCTCGCCCAGGCCGATCGGCAGGACCGGGGATGTCGGGCATGCAATCACATCCGCGTTCTCGAACGCCGCCTCGAAATCGTTCTTGATCAGCGTCCGGACCTTCAATGCCTTGAGGTAGTATGCGTCGTAGTAACCGCTCGACAGCGCGTACGTGCCGAGCATGATCCGGCGCCGCACCTCCGCCCCGAATCCCTCCTGCCGGCTGCTGCGGTAGACGTCGATGTAGTCCTGCGGGTGCGGCGTCCGGTAGCCGTAGTGCACGCCGTCGTACCGCGCGAGATTGCTCGACGCCTCCGCCGTTGCCACCAGGTAGTAGCAGGCGATGGCATACTTCATGTGCGGCAGGTGCACGGGCACGATTTCCGCACCGCTCTGCCGATACACGTCGATCGCCTTCTCGACGGCCGCCCGCACCTGCGGGTCGAGCCCCTCGCCGAAATACTCCTCGGCAAACCCGATTCGCACGCCCGCCAGCGGCGTCTCGAGCGCCGCGCAGTAATCCGGCACGCTGCGCTGCACGCTCGTCGAGTCCCGCCCGTCGTGCCCGGCGATGACACTCATCAGCAGGGCGACATCTTCGACGCTCCGACCGAACGGCCCGATCTGGTCGAGACTGCTCCCGTACGCGACGAGCCCGTAGCGCGACACGCACCCGTACGTCGGCTTGAGCCCCGTCACGCTGCAGAATGACGCCGGCTGCCGGATCGATCCACCTGTATCCGAGCCGAGGCTCCCCGCCACCACGCCGGACGCCACCGCCACCGCCGAGCCGCCGGAACTCCCGCCCGGCACCCGCGTTACGTCCCACGGGTTGCGCGTCGGGCCCAGCGCGCTGCTCTCGGTGCTCGAACCCATGGCGAATTCGTCGAGATTCGCTTTCCCGACGATGATCGCGCCGGCGCTCTCGAGCCGCTCGACCACGTGCGCGTCGTACGGCGCTTCGAAATGCTCCAGGATCCGCGAGCCGCACGTCGTCCGTCCGAACCGCGTGCAGATATTGTCCTTGACGATCACCGGCACGCCGGCCAGCGGACCCGGCTCCGCGCCCCTGGCGATCTGCTCGTCCACCTGCTCCGCGAGGTCCATCGCGCGGTCCCCGTCATAACTGACGAGCATGTGCAGCGTCGGCTCCAGGCGCTGAATCTGTTCCAGCGCCCGGTCCACCCATTCACGGGCCCCGGTCTGCTTCGTGCGGATGCTGTCGCGTATTTCGCTGAGAGACGCCATTGTTACCGTCAGTGGTTGCCGTCCCCGGCGGGCGGCACAAGACAATCGACCTACGCACTTTCCTGCTCGAGCACCTTCGGTACCGCAAAAAAGTGCCCGTCCCGCTGCGGCGCGTTCGCCAGCGCGGCGTCCGGCGACAGGCAGGCATGCGGCTCGTCGTCGCGCAGCACGTTGCTGATCGGCAGCGGATGGGCCGTCGGCTGCACGTCCGCCGTATCCACTTCGCCGAGTTGATCCATGTACGTCAGAATCGCCGAGAGCTGCTCGCTGAACTGCCGAACCTCGTCGTCTGTCGGATTCAGCCGCGCGAGCAGCGCGATGTGCCGGACCTGCGACTCGTCAATCTTCTGCGCCATGGCTGACTCTGCGTTAAGAGCGATCCGCCGGAGTTCCGCTCTCCTCGGCACTGCGGCCGCGGAAGCTCAGGACGTCGCGAGAACCTGCGACCAGAATGCGTCGGCGAACCCGCGGGCAAACGCGCCACTCCCCACCGGGATTGCCGGGATGCGGATGAACCGTTCGGGGTTGCTCAGCCCGTCTTCGAGAAAAAACTCGGTCTCGCGGAGCATGCGGGCCCGGAGGACCTCCCAGCTCTCGATCCGACGCCTGTGGAACGGAAGGATCATGATGATTCCTGTTGGCGCGACTCATCCAGCAGGTGCCCGGCCCACCAGAAGCCCAGGAGCGCACCCGCAACGCCGACCGCCACGTACTCCACCGGGAGCGCCCGCACCAGATCGTGCGGCGGCGTGGTCGACAGGTAAGCATAGGGCTGGTAGATCGATCCCTGCGCCCATTCCATGTCAGAACTGAGGTATCCCAGCATGTAGCTCAGCAGAGCGGAGACGGGCGCGGCCAGGGCATACCATTTCGGATCCGACCGCCCGGTGAAATAGCGGGCCGCCAGCGCCCCCACGAAGAGCCCTCCGCCGACCGATGCGATCACCTGCCCCCGGGCGATGTTCGCCACCTGTGTCCGCGAGATGGTGGACCAGATCACCAGCATCCCCACCACCGTGCACACCGCGAGCGCGGGCCAGCCGGCCTTCTCCTGCGGAGCCGCGGCAACAGCCTTCCCCTTGGACGTCACCGGCGGCGCCGGTGCCACCGCCACGCGGCTCGCGTCCGGCCAGAGCCACCGGCGGATCAGCACGCCCACGACCCAGGCCGCCGCCAGCGCGGCCGTCCACAAGATTGCATCAAACCCCATCGCCAGCATGAGCGCCCGGCGGCTCGCAGTCTCGGGAATGGTCCGGTAGGCCAGGAGCGCCTGCATCGATCCGCCGCACAGGGCCAGCGCCGTCAGCCCGATCGACGCCGCCAGCACACCCGCTTCCGGCAGCCGTCGCCCGATCAGGATCGTGCCCACGCCGGCCGATACCAGCGTCAGCACCAGCAGAGTCGGCCAGACGGCAAGAATCCGCGCCCAGTTCGAGCTGAGCGTGAGCGCCATCTGCGGGTCCGCCGGCTCGGCAATCCGCCACCCGATCGTCCAGAGCAGCAGGACGGCCACCGCACAGGCGACCACGACACGCACTTTCTCCAGGAACCCCAGAGGGGCCGGGACGGGAGCAGTTGCTTCCATACCAGCGAGGCTACCGGACGGGGCAGAAGAGGTCAATCAGCACCACCGCCCCCACCCACGGGCGGCTCCCCCTGCCAAAAGGGGCAACAGGGCCCATCACTGGCCGTCCCGTCCGGCAGAGACAGCCTGCGAGATCACGTGCGCCAGGCCCGAATCAGAGGCCGAAGGCCGAGTTGACGCCCGCCTTGACGTACAGCCCGATGATCCCGGTGATCAGCGACTGCGTGCTCGTCGCGGCGACACCGAGGATCTGGGTCGTATCGGGGCAGCCGCCGGGCGCGGCCTGCAGCAGCACCGCGTTGGCGGCGAGAAGGTAGAGCCATTTGCGGAGGGTCGCACATCGCATTGTCGTCATCTCCATGCCTGCCGCGCTCACGGGGGCGTCGCTCAGAACTTGTACGTGTACTGGAGGTACAGCAGGTCCGGCTCCTCGTCCGGCCTGTTCCTCCGGTTGAAGAAGTTGCCCGTCCACAGATGCGAGTAGCCCAGGAGCAGCGACGCGTGCGGATCGATCTGCCACGTGAGCGTCCAGTCGAGCTCGTGCCCGACCTCGGTGCCTACCCCGCCGCGTACGCTCCGTCGGCCGGGCACCCCCCCGGCGTTGTAGAGGGCGTCCTCATTCTTGTCGAGCCAGAACGTGAACCACGCCACCTGCGTCGAGACGCTCGCGTGGGGCTTGAGCGTGACGTTCACGTTCTGCGCCCAGATGTTCTGCCGCCCCACCTGGTCCAGGTACCCCAGGTACATGTGCCCAGTCGGAAACAGCTGGTTGAATGTCCCGTGAATGTCGTCGAAGCCGTTGTCGTCGCCGCTCGCGTAGTCGAGACCGCTCCCGATCCGCGGGCTCCACGGCAGGTTGCTCAGCGTGTAGCCGGTGTCGAGCGCCCACATCCACGCCTGGATCGTGTCGCTCGACGCCTTGCCCCACTGGCCCGCGAACTCCGTTTCGTAATCCCACGCGTGCGCGCCGATCGGGCGCTTACCCCAGAACCGCGTTCCCAGCGTGTACAGGGACAGGTCGCCCACATCGCCCGTCCGCCAGTTTGCGTTCGTGTATCGCCCCTCGTTCTGCAGGGCGAAAAAGTACGCGTCGATCCCGTGGTCCTTGATCCCCTTGTACGTGTTGTACAACCCGTAAAAGTGGATGTCCTCGTCGTAGCGGTCCGGGCGCTTGTTGTAGATGCTTACCGGTCGAACGTAAAACGCATCGATGCTCCACGTCGGGTCGTTGTAGAACAGCTTGATGCCGTCCCACGTCCGCCGGACATTCACCCAGTCAAGAGGCCCCACCAGCCGCTGCCGCCCGTAACTCAGTTCCTGACGCCCGAGCCGCAGCGCAAGCGGGATGTCCTCGCCGAGAAATCGCAGATCCGCAAACAGCTGGTGCACGTCGAAACGATTCTCGAACGATGTGAGCGGCGTCTGGTCGCGATCCTCGGTGAACGCGGCCACCCCTTCGAAGAACACCCGCACCAGTCGCCGGTATTCGACGTCCGCGTGGTAGTAGTACCGGTGCAGGAAGAACGTGTCCTGCGTCGGAACCTGGGTACGTCCGTTCCCCTCGTTGCTCCCGTACCGCTTGTGCGTGACCGACTCCACACGACCGCGCGTCTCGCCGCCCAGACGCAACGTGACGTCATCACCCAGGTGAATGCGCTTGATCGGGTCGAAGAAATCGGGTTGGTACGACCCCGGCGGCCCGTCGAGGTAGCTGAAATCGTCATCCTGCCGCATCAGCGCGTATTTGGGACCGGGCAGCGGTCCGGCCGGGCGGCTCGCAACTGCTTCCGTGGATTGCGTGGTCGCAGGCTGGCTTGCCGGCCCTTCCGCCCGCGCCAAACCCGCCGGCAGCCCGAGGGTCATCGACAGCAGACACGCCACTCGTAATCCGACACCCGCCGAGCGCCGTCCGGGGACCGCAGCCGCCTGCGTGCGTCTCGCGTGTTTCATGGCTGCCCTCATGGCGAAGCCTCGGGCCATACA
>CAZJTF010000127.1:0-17399 GCA_964548565.1 uncultured Planctomycetales bacterium
CACCCAGGCGTGGGCGAGCAGCCGGCGGCAGTCGTCGCAGAGGTGCAGCCCCCGTCCGCACACGGCGGCGACGTCAAAGGACTTCATGGCCATGTCCGAGCGGGTCAGATCCGCGTGTCGATCATCACAGTACAGCTGGATGAACGTGGCGACGATCCGCAGATCGTGCTGAAGGCGACGGGGGTCACTGCCCGGTGTTCCGGCGAGCCCCATACCAGCAGGGACGCCGGGAGGCGGCTTGGAATGGAAACTGAGCATGCGAGCTCCCTCGGTGTCCCATTCTGACGCGCCCGCTCGCGTCCTGTCCTTGACGCCGGTCAATTCTGGCCAAATAAATGACAATCCGGGCCGCTTTCGCCCCTCCGCCCCAAAGCCGCTGCCTGCTCATGAATTACCGCTCCTGACCCACCCACCTCCGGGGCCGGGCGAGGCCACGCCATGCGGTCCCGGGAAGACGATCTCTTCAATGCCTCGAGTTGTGGTACAATGTGGTGGTCCGGGAAAGTCGGAAATCCCGGTCCGTCGTCGGTAATTCAGATCGACCGCGGCGGATGACGAAGAGAGTTCGGGCAGATCAGAAGCGAGTCATGCAATTGAACAAGCCAGCCTCACTGGCCGGCGCTTGTGCGCTGGCACTGTGCGCAACCGTCACGGTGATGCCCTGGCCTGGCGGCACGGCGCACGCCGAAGAGCCTGCCGGGGCGGTCAGCGACATCCGCTTCGGGCGCGACATCCGTCCCATCCTGTCCGACCGATGCTTCAAGTGCCACGGCCCTGACATCGGCACCCGCGCCGCCAACCTGCGCCTCGATCTCCGTGAGGCGGCCACCGAACTCCGCAAGGGCGGCGCCGCCGTCGTGCCCGGCAGCCCCGAGTCCAGCAGACTCTGGCAGCGTGTGACCAGCGACGACCCGCATTTCCGCATGCCGCCGCCCGACAGCAACAAGCGCCCGCTCACCGCCGACGAGCAGAACCTGGTACGCCGGTGGATTGAGGCCGGCGCGCCGTATGAGCCGCACTGGGCGTTCCAGCCCCCGCGCCGTCCGCCTGTTCCCCAGGTGCGCGACGCCGCCTGGGTACGCGGCCCCGTTGATCGGTTTGTCCTCGCGTCACTCGAGCGGCAGGGCATCAGGCCATCCGCTGAAGCCGATCGTACCACGCTGATCCGTCGGGCGTTCCTTGACCTCACCGGCCTTCCCCCGACGCCGGACGAGACGAACGCATTCCTGGCCGACACCCGGCCCGATGCCTGGGAGCGCTGGCTCGAGAAGCTGCTGACCGAGGAGCCCTACCGCACCCGCTACGCCGAACGCATGACAGTGCCGTGGCTCGATGCCGCCCGGTACGCCGACACCAGCGGGATCCACACCGACGCCGGACGGCAGATGTGGCTCTGGCGTGACTGGGTCCTCCATGCCTACCGCGACAACATGCGATTCGACCGGTTTGTCACTGAACAACTCGCCGGCGACCTCCTTCCGGAAGCGACGGAGCAGCAGAAGATCGCCAGCGGCTTCAACCGGAACCACGTTACCACGGACGAGGGCGGCGCGATCTCCGAGGAGTACCTCGTCGAGTATGCCGCCGACCGGACCAGCACCACCGGCTCTGTCTTCCTGGGTCTCACGCTCGGCTGTGCCCGCTGCCACGACCACAAGTTCGACCCCGTGACGCAGGAGGATTACTACCGCGTCTACGCCTTCTTCAATTCCAACGAGGAGCCGGGGCTCTACTCGCAGGAGAAAGACCCCAACCGCGCGTTCGAGCCGTTCATGGTCGTGCCGACACCGGAGCAGAGGGTCCAGCTGGCCTCCTTCCGTGAGAAGCTCTCGGAAGTGCAAGCCGAGCTCGCCCGACCGCGATTCCAGGAAGATATCCAGCGGCAGACGTTCATTCTCGACGCGCAGAAGCAGACCGGACTCCTCTGGGAATCGGCCCGCGTCACCGGTGCAAGCTCCGTGTACGGCGCGACCCTGATGCCCCAGGCGGACGGCTCAGTCCTCGCCGGCGGCCAGAATCCCGCCAAAGACGAGCACCACATCACCCTGCGGACGGACGCGCGCGACCTGCGCCTCATGATGCTGGAAGCGCTCCCCGACCCCAGCCTGCCGAAGGGACGCATCGGACGGGCGGACAACGGCAACGCCGTGCTCGCGGGTATCGACGCCGAGGCCCGCTCGATCGCGGATCCCGCACGCCGCTCGCACGTGCGGTTCGTCTGGGCCTGGGCAGACGTTGAGCAGTCAAATGGCGACCACCGGATCGTGAACGCGCTCGACGCCTGGGACGATCTCACGTGGGCCGTAGACGGGCACAACCGCGAAGGCCGGCGCGTCGCGCTGTTGCTTGCGGACAAACCCTTTGGTTTCGAAGGCGGCACCGAGCTGCGCGTCCGGCTCCGGTACGACTCCCAGTACGCGCAGCATGTCCTCGGACGCGTGCGGCTGTCTCTGGCTCGGCTCGGCGACGCCGGACTGAACCTCCTGCCCGCGGCGAGCAGCAGCTGGTACATGGCCGGCCCGTTCAACGCAGCCTCGAAAGAGGCGGCGTACGACAAGGCCTTCGGCCCGGAGCGGGACGCGACGATTGACACCGCGAAAAAGTATGGCAAGCAGTCGTGGACATTCGCGGAAAAGCTCGCCGAAGGACAGATCAATCCCGTCGGCAAGGACGGCGTCAACGTCACGTACATCGGTCGGCGTGTGCTGTCCCCCACTGCCCGCACGCAGGAGATCTCGCTCGGCAGCGATGACGGCTTCGCGCTCTTCGTCAACGGCCGGCAGGTCGCCTTCCGGCAGGTGGATCGCGGCGCTGCACCAGACCAGGAGAAGATCGCGATCGACCTGCGGGCCGGTGAGAACACGGTTGTCCTCAAGATCGTCAACACCGGCGGACCTGCCGCGTTCTACTATCGCACGATCGCCCGGGCCAACGAGTTGTTCGACGACCTCGTCGCTTCCCTGATACCGGAGTCCGCACGGGGCGACGCGCTCGAGGCACGGCTCGTCCAGGCATGGCGAGAGGCGTACTCCCCCGGCTACCGCGAGCAGCAGCAGCTCCTGGCTACGACGCAAAAAGGGCTGGCAGACCTCGATGCGAAAACGCCCCGCACGATGGTGATGAAGGAACTGCCCAAGCCGCGCGAAACGTTCCTTCTCCTGCGTGGCCAGTACGATAAGCCCGACAAGAAGCGTCCAATCGCCCGCGCAATTCCGGCCGCCCTGGGAACGCTGCCGTCCGGTGCACCCGCCAACCGCCTTGGACTGGCGCAGTGGCTCACGAGCCCCGACAACCCCCTCGTCGCGCGGGTTGCCGTCAACCGGATGTGGGAGATGCTCTTTGGCTCCGGACTTGTCCGCACGAGTGAGGATTTCGGGCTGCAGGGAGAGTGGCCGAGCCATCCCGAGTTGCTCGACTGGCTGGCCGTCGAGTTCCGCGAGAGCGGCTGGGACATCCAGCACATGCTCCGCCTGATGATGGCCAGCAACACCTATCGGCAGAGCTCGCGCGTGCGTCCGGAACTCCGCGAACGCGACCCGGACAACCGCCTCCTCGCGTATTTCCCCCGACGACGACTCGGCGCAGAGTTCATCCGCGACCAGGCGCTCTACGTGTCCGGGCTGCTTGTGGAAAAACTTGGTGGCGCGTCCGTCAAGCCCTACCAGCCGGACGGGCTGTGGCAGGAGGTCGCGATGCTGCAGTCGAATACGCGCATCTACCAGCGCGGCGAAGGGCCCGACCTCTGGCGGCGCAGTCTCTACACCTACTGGAAACGTGCGTGCCCGCCTCCCTCGCTGATGACGTTCGACGCACCCACGCGCGAGTCCTGCACCATCCGCCGCGCCAGCACCAACACGCCGCTCCAGGCGCTCGTGCTGTGGAACGATGAGCAGTTTGTCGAAGCCGCCCGCGTGCTGGCGGCACGAACCATCCGCGACACCACGGAAGACCGCCAGCGGGTCGCCCAGCTCTTCCGGCGATGCACCGGGCGTGCGCCCGAAGACGCCGAGCTGCAGCGTATCGTGGACGCGCTCGGCAGATTTCGTGATCGCTACCGCGAGAAGCCCGACGATGCCGCGGCGCTGCTGAAAATCGGCGTATCCCCCGCCCCGAACGATCTGCAGCCGCCGGAACTGGCCGCGTGGACGATGGTGGCGAGCGCGCTGATGAATTTGTCGGAAACGGTTACGCAGAAGTAAGAGAAACAGGGAGAAAGTCGCCGGGAAAGAGGAACAGGCCGCAGCCCGAGCGTGCATCCTGGTTTTTCTTCTTTCAACTTGTTCCTTTTTCCTTTTTCCAGGAGTCCCCATGCATCCGGTTGAAGAGCACTACCTGGACCTGACGCGTCGGCGGTTCTTCGGAGTCGCAGCCGGCTCGCTCGGAGCCGGGCTCGGATCGGCCGCACTGATGTCGCTGCTGGGCGATAAGCAGGCCAGTGCCGCCGTGGCCACCACTCCCGCACAGACCACCGGCCCCCAGTTTGCCGCAAAAGCGCGCCGCGTGATCTACATGCACATGGAGGGGGCGCCGAGCCAGCTCGACCTCTACGACTACAAGCCCCAGCTCCGGCGCCGGTTTAATCAGGACCTGCCCGACTCTATCCGCCAGGGACAGCGTCTCACCGGCATGACCAGCGGCCAGTCGCGCTTCCCCGTCGCGCCGTCGATCTTCAAATTCAGCCGGTACGAGAACAATCAGGATGGCGTCTGGCTCAGCGAACTGATTCCGCACACCGCGCGCGTGGCGAACCAGCTCTGCTTCGTCCACACCATGCACACGGAGGCAATCAACCACGAGCCGGGGATCACGTTCTTTCAGACCGGCAACCAGCAGCCCGGACGCCCCTGCTTCGGATCGTGGGTCAGCTATGGCCTCGGCAGCGCGAACGCCAACCTGCCCACGTTCGTCGTGCTCATCACGCAGGGATTCGGCAACATGCAGGCACTCTCGGCCCGCTTCTGGGGCAGCGGTTTCCTGCCGAGTGAGCACCAGGGCTGCAAGCTGCGGAGCGGCGCCGAACCGGTGCTCTACCTCAAGAACCCGCCGGGCGTCACGTCCGACGACCGCCGCCGCATGCTCGACCTGGTCGGCGACCTCAATGAACGTGAGGCCGAGCGCAGCATGGACCCCGAAGTCCGCACGCGCATCGCGCAGTACGAGATGGCGTACCGCATGCAGATGTCGGTGCCGGAACTGACCGACTTCTCAGACGAGGACGAAGACACGCTGAACCTCTACGGACCGGACGTCCGCAAGCCGGGCACTTTCGCATCGAACTGCCTGCTCGCGCGTCGTCTTGCCGAGCGCGGCGTGCGATTCATCCAGCTCTACATGCGCGGCTGGGACGCCCACAACGACCTGCCCAAGCAGATGCGCGATCAGACCCGTGCCGTCGATCAGCCGCAGGCCGCCCTCATCAAGGACCTCGCCCGGCGCGGCATGCTCGACGACACCCTCGTGCTGTGGGCGGGCGAGTTCGGTCGCACCGTCTACAGCCAGGGCACGCTCACGAACGAAAACTACGGGCGCGACCACCACCCGCGGTGCTTCACCGTATGGCTCGCGGGCGGCGGAATCCGGCCGGGCATCAGCTACGGACAGACCGACGAATACAGCTACAACATCGTCGATAAACCCGTCGAAGTGCACGACCTCCATGCGACCATGCTGCACCTGCTCGGAATCAACCACGAGCGACTCACGTTCCGGCACCAGGGACGCGACTTCCGCCTCACGGACGTTGCCGGCAAGGTCGTGAAGGATATTCTCGCATGACGCACACCATCGGCTTCGCAGGCTCGGGCACAAACCGGTATCGCGCGATCACGATCTTCGTCATGCTCGCGATCCCGGTCGCCGCCTCCGCAAACGACAACCTCTACACGACCCGCATCGCGCCGCTCCTGGCGGAACGCTGCGGCGCATGCCATGGTCAGGAGCGACAGCGCGGCCAGCTGGCGCTGCACACGCCGCAGGCCATCCGTGAGGGCGGCGACAGCGGTGCGGTGCTGATCGCGGGCAAGCCGGCTGAAAGCGAACTGATCCGCCGTCTGCGCCTGCCCGCCGATGACAATGAACATATGCCCCCGGCTGCCAAACCGCAGCTCACCGAAGACGAGATCAGCCTCATCGAGCAGTGGGTCGCCGCGGGCGCATCATTCGGTGCAACGACCTCCGCGCCGGCGGAGTCATCCGAACCGCAACCGGCCGCAGCGATCCCCCAAGAACCGATCGCACCGGCCGGTCCAGCAGATCCCGCCGCCCTGCGGGCACTCCGTGAGCATCTGGTGCACGTGGAGGCGGTCCGCGAAGGCTCGACCGGTCTCCGGCTCGAGTTTGCCGCCGTCGCAGCGAAGACCACGGACGCCGAAGCGGCGCGATTGCTGCGACCGGTGCTCCCGCAGCTGGAAATGGTCTCGCTCGCGCGCTGCCCGGTCGGTGATGAGACGGCCCGGCTTCTCACCGATGCCCCCAGGCTCACGCATCTGGATCTGCGCGGCTCTCGCATCACCGATGCCGGCGTCACCGCCCTGTCACGGCTCCCCGTTCTCCGCGAACTCGGCCTCGCGCAGACGCATCTGACGGACGCATCCGTTCAGTCGCTCGCCTCGATGCCGGGCCTGCAGCGTCTGCATATCTGGAAGGCAGGACTCTCGGAGGACGGGATTGCGCGGCTCATGCGGGAACGCCCCGGGCTACGTGTCAATGCCGGAACCGTGCAGGACGCGGCCACGCGCGAGGTCGAGCCGGCCTTTCAGTTGACCGGCGACGCACCCCCGCCGGCCCCGCCCCGCTCTCCGGGGGCTGCATCACAACCCGCCGAGGCGAAAGCCGCCGAGTCCCGGCCGGCAGTAGCAGTCCTCGCTGCCGCCGTGCCTCTCGGGGCCCAGCCGCCGGCCTCACAACCCGCCGCAGGTCTCCAGGCCGTTAACTCCACGTGCCCGGTCTCCGGCAAGCCCGCGAAGTCTGAGTATTCGATCATTCACCGCGGGCGCATCATCGCGTTCTGCTGCCCGGACTGCGCGTCGCAGTTCTGGAAGAGTCCGGAAAAGTTCAACGGCAAGCTGCTGGCCGCTGATGCACGGTAGCCGGCGCCGCGAAGGTCACCCGATCGCTGCGGGAATGACGGACAGCACGCTTTGGTGCGGGATTTACCTCTAACCGACTCCGGCGATCGCTCCGGGCGTCTCTGGAACGTGCAGCCCCAGCCAGCCGCTCGCCAGCGTGGCGTACACCGCACAGAAATCCACCGTGGCCGCCGGGTTGCCGGAGTCCGTCCACTCCAGTGATGGCGCCTGGCCCTGGATTCCGCCGCGAATCGCCTTGCCCAGCAGGAACACCGGACCGGCCGAGCCGTGATCCGTCCCGCCGTCCGCGTTCTCCGCCGGACGACGACCGAATTCCGACCACGCGGCCAGCAACGTGCGCTCGGCGAGCCGGCGTCCCTCGAGTTCCGACTGGAACGCCGCCAGCCCGTCGCCCAATTCCTGCAGGACACGCGCGTGCTGCGGGAGCTGGTCCTCGTGGGTATCGAACCCGCCGACGCTCGCGAACATCAGCGTGGGAACACGAGCGTTCGCAACAGCGCGGACGGCCGCGACCAGCGTGCGTGCGATCAATCCCGGCTGGTAGTCCCACCGATGCACCGGTGTGCGGCCGGCACCGCCCCGTACCGGCAGGGATCGTGCCCGCGTCGTGATCGGCAGCGGATTTGCGCCCAGGGCGATGGCCTCAACAGGATCCCCCGCCGGATGCGCAAGCGCCGTATCCCACCAGGTGGAACCGGAGCTGCCGTCCCGCCGACCGCTCACCCAGATCCCGCACGAACCGACGTGCGAGTAATCCGGCTCGGCATACCCCACGCCCTGCACGATCGCCAGTCGCCCGGCCCGGTACTGCGGCACGAGCGACGAGAGCGACGCGTGCATCGCCGTCCGCTCGTCAATCCGCAGCGCATTGCGTGCGACCGCACTCAGTCGTGGGCGCAGCGCGTGATAGAGCGGATCCGCGTACGGGATGACCGTGTTGAGCCCGTCGTTGCCGCCGGCCAGATGCAACAGGAACAGGACGCGCGGTCCGTCGCCGGAGCGTACACCGGCCCCCAGCACCGAGGCTGCGGGAACAGCCACCGCGCCGATCCCGGCCCGCAGGACGTCCCGACGGGAGAGTCGATCCGATTGCGTGTGTATCGCGTGCATGGTCACGTCCTCACGCATGGAAAGCCTTCTGAATCTTGCGAACCGCCTCGATGATGTCGGCGAGATCCTGCTCGTCCGCCAGCAGCATGTTTTGCGTCAGCCAGACCGTTTCCGCACAGATCCGCTCGGTGTTCGGGCTGGGCATCTCGGATACGAGCTCCGGGTGCTTTTTGCGGGCAGCGACGATCCCCGCGTGCTCCGACAGCGGCGCCGTGTAGCCGGGCGAGCACGGAACACCCTCCCCCTGGAGCGCCCTCAGGAACTCGTCGCGCGAGCGCCCGCCGAAACCGGACGCGTTGTACCGCATCGGATAGAGATGCCACGCGTGGTTCGTGATGTAATCCGGCTTGCGCCAGGGCTGCAGGCCGGTGATCCCCTTGAGCCCCTGCGTGAGGAACGCCGCCGCCCGGTTACGAATCTCGCACCGTGCGTCGAGCTCCTTGAGCCGGTGCTCCAGCAACACAGCCAGGTACTCGGACGGTCGGTAGTTGTACCCCACCCGCTGCTCATCACCGAACTGCCCGCCCGGCGGGCGCCCGACGTTCTGCAACGCGACCGCCTGGGCATAAACCTCCGGCGAGTTCGTCGCGACGAAGCCGCCCTCGCCGCACGTCAGGTTCTTCGTCGATTGGAAGGAAAAGCACCCCGCGTCGCCGAGGCTCCCGCACTTGCGGCCCTTGTAGGCCGCGCCGTGCGCCTGACAGGCGTCTTCCACCACCTTCAGTTTGTGCTTCCTCGCGATCTCAACGATCGGATCCAGATTCGCCGGGCAGCCGAGGATGTCCACGGGCATGATCACCCGTGTGCGGTCCGTGATGGCCGCCTCGAGCGCCTTCGGATCCATGCACGCCGTGTCGGGGTCCACATCCACGAACCGTACCGAGAAGCCCATCTCCAGCGCGGCCGTGGCCGACGCAATGAACGTGTACTGCGGCACGATGCACTCGCCGTTGTCGCCGAGGCCATCCGTCCCGGTCACGCCGCCGAGAGCCAGCTTGAGTGCGCTCGTCCCCGACGTGGTCAGGACGCCGTGCTTGGCGCCGAGGTACTCGCAAAACGCCTCAATCATGCGCAGCCCGCGGGGATTTGGCAGCCCCTCAGTGCGGCTCAGGTAGACGCCGCGGAATTCCCCCTCGATCTGCTTCCAGCTCTCTTCGTTGGACGGGGGCCACGCCGGCCAGGGTCGCTTCCCCGTGTCGTGTACCGGTGTTCCGCCGTCGACGGCCAGCTTGCTCATGGTTTCTCTCCTGAGTGCGATCGATGCATGCTCAGCGTGCCTCGCCCTGCTTCCGCGTGTCCGCACGGGCGCCTGTCCCGGTGACTCGGTGGACCGCCGCCACGATCATGTCCTCGACCGCGGGCGCCAGCGGCCCGGGCCGGTCATAGAAGATCATGGAAGAGACCGCCTCGTACCCACCCTCGGCCAACACGCGCCGCGAGGCGATGTAGCACGGAACGTCATTGGCATACGCCGTGACCCATAGACGATCGTCGCCGAGTTCCTTCTTGAGCCGCAGCGCATAGTCCACCACCACCTCGCCGGCGAGAAAGACCATCACCGGCCGCTCACCGAACCGCCATGACTGCACGGGGTACGACAGGACCTCCGGTTTCGCATCCTCGCCGGCTGGTCGCGCAAGCCGCAGTTTCGCCTGGTACGCCTGGTAAACGTCCTTCGACTCTGCCAGCTGTTTCCACTCCTCGCGTGTCGGCGTGTGCTCGAACGGGAGCACGATACGCTCCAACCGGCAGACCGGCGGCGCCGTCACCGGTGTGAGCTCACCCTGCAGGAGCCGTCGCACCTCGTCGGCCATCGCCTGCCCGTGCTGCCGCGCGTGCTCGAGCTGCCCGCGCGGTTGCGGGTTGGCGTCGCCGCCGCAGCCGGTCGTGATGAGGCAGACCGATCCAGGCGCGTCCTTCTCAACCTGCTCCTGGGCAAAACCCGCCCAGTCGCCGCAGATCTGGTTGAACTCGCCGCCCAGCGTCGTGCAGTGGCACGCGTAATTGATGACGAACGCCCGCACCCGTCCGTCTGCACCGGTCACGCGCAGGAGCGGCATCGCATGGTCCACCGGCCCCTCGGGCGTCGTGCCGAAACCGACGTAACGACCCTCCTTCACCACTCGCCGGTTCATGGCGAAGCCGACCTTGCCCTGACCCCAGTCGATCCGCCCGGGTCGCAGGTCATCAAGTGCGGCAAGAGCCGCCTTCTCCATGGCATCCGTCAGCTCGCGGGTATACCGGTCAATTGTCGCCTGATGATCATCTGGGACGGGCCGCCCGAACATCGCCGGCAGCGCGTCCTTGAGCACGGGCGCCGAGTGCGTGTGGCTCGAGCAGATCGCCAGTCGCTCGCGCGGGAGCCGCCGCTTCTCCTGCAGTCGCCGGGCAACCGTCTCGACCACGCCCGCCGGCACGCCGCAGTTGTCAACCGTGATCAGCACCGCCGGCGCGCCGCCGTCACCCGCAATCGCGAGCGCCTTCGTCCAGAGCCGCTGCGCGACCCCTTCGGATTCGTTGAGCCGCGAGGCGTAACCCGCCATCCGGATGGGATACTCTGGCGTGATGTCCACGCGGCCGACGCCCACGCGCAGTTCGCCGGCCAGCGCGGAAAGGGTCGAGCCCAGGAGGAGCAGGCCGGCCGCAAGCACATGCACCCCACCAGTCGGCCGCGTACGCCCCATCGTCTTCCTCCAGACACCCGGTTCAATGATGTTTCCGGGGATGTGCCGCAAACATAAGACTCCGCCCCGCCCCGGGCAAGCCTCAACAGAGGTACCGCCGCGAGAACGCCGGCGCGTGGCGTGCTCACACGTCTGGCTCTGCAGTGAGGATGAAGCACCCCCGCCTCCTTGAAATCGGGGATTCCCCGGCGGAGCACTGGAATTCGGCCTCATCGGTTGCTTCTGCGGGCCCGCCCTGCTGGCGGTGGCTTCCGTCTGCTGTGACAATGGCGCGGCGGGCACCGTACCCCTCGATCCGGGCGTCGCGCGTTCCGGGAGAACAGGCCGGCATGAAAACCAAGCTCAATCTCGATCCGAAGCGGAAGATCACGTTCAACGTCGGCGACGAGGGAAAGGTCGAATTCCGGCTCGGCCAGATCATGGCCACCCCCGGCAGGAAGATCTCACTCCGAAAGGATTACGACCCCGACTTCACCGGCGGGTTCGACGACAAGTCCGGCGCCGTCGCCCGTGTGGCCGCCAACGTCGAGCGCCTCCGCGAGCTGCAGGAGAAGCTCTACGCGCATGACACCTGGGCGGTGCTGCTCGTCTTCCAGGCGATGGACGCGGCGGGCAAAGACGGCGCAATCCGGCACGTCATGTCGGGAGTCAACCCGCAGGGCTGCCAGGTCACCAGCTTCAAAGTGCCCTCGGCGGAGGAACTCGACCACGACTACCTGTGGCGGGCCAGCGCGGCGCTGCCCGCCCGCGGGATGATCGGCATCTTCAACCGCTCGTACTACGAGGAGGTGCTCGTCGTGCGCGTGCACCCCGAGTACCTCGACCGCCAGAAGCTCCCGCCCGAGGCTCTCCAGGGCAACATCTGGAAGCGCCGGTACAAGGAGATCAACGCGTTCGAGAAGTACCTCGTCCGAAACGGCACGATGATCCTCAAGTTCTTCCTGAACGTCTCGAAGGAGGAGCAGAAGAAGCGGTTCCTCGCCCGCATCGACGAGCCGGAGAAGAACTGGAAGTTCTCCGTCGCCGACTACCAGGAGCGGGGCTACTGGGACGACTACCAGAAGGCGATCCAGGACATGCTGAACAATACGAGCACCGCCTGGGCGCCGTGGTTCGTCATCCCCTCCGACAACAAGTGGTTTGCACGCCTCGCCATCTCGGAAGCTCTCTGCACGGCCCTCGAGCGCCTCGACCTCAAATTCCCCCGCGTGACCGGCGAGCGCCGCAAGGAGCTGCTGGAAATCAGGAAGGCGCTCGAGAGCGAGTGAGGCATCCGCGCATTCGGGAAAAGATGCTCATTTCCCGCCCGGCGGATCAAGGGCCGCATGATTCAGCAGCACCGGGAGCCTGTACGCTCAGACCCCGACGGTGCGGTTTTCCTGTGCGGCCAGGACACGTGCTTGCCTGCAGCCGCGGCGGCTTGGGTCGCCAGGGGCGTGCAGGGCGTTCGGCAGGGCGATCATGACCACCTCGACCTCCGGATTCCCCAGGAGCTCTCCATAATCCCGGTAGACGGCAACGTCCGGCCCGAGCGCGCCACGGGCAAACGTCCGCGATGTTTCCGAAGGTGCAGCGGCAGCGACGACGCGGACCTCGGGTGTTTCGCGTAGGATCGGAAAACAGGCTTCGCGGACCCATTTGCCGAAGCCGATGAGTCCCAGTTTGAGCTGGTTCACGTGATTGCTCTCGCGATGCTCTGCTCTGGTGAGGCGCCCCGGCGGATGATTGTGTCGGAATGCAACCAACGCCGCCATCTCGGACGGCGCTCAGAGGACATCTGCCTCCAGATCCGGCACGGCTCGCGCTCTATGCCGGGCCGGCGGCGGGAGCGCGCCCCGGGGCGGCGATCCGCGCCGGAATAACGGGCACGCCCCAACTTTCGAACTGTCGAGCGGCAAAGAACTCGGAAACCACCTGCCTGAGCTGTTCCTGGATGCGTTCGGGCCGAAGGCGGGCGTTGACCGTTGCGAACTTGAAATCCTGCGCCATCTTGTTGTATTCGCGGATGAGCAGGCTCTGGTACTTCTTGAAACACTCGTAAGGATCGTCCGCCAGCGCGACGTCCATGCCGGCTTCGAAGTAGTCCAGCGTTCCGCGTGGAATCACGCGGCGGACCAGCGACGCCAGATCGATCTTCAGGTACATCACCAGGTGCGGAATGGGGGCAAAACCGTACAGGTCGCGAACCCATTCGGGATCCACCCCGCGCACCAGGTCGCGCGCGAAGGCGGTGAAGACATAACGATCCGCCAGAACGACGAAGCCGCTCCGCAGCGCCGGGAGGATCTCCTTCTCCAGGCGGTCCGCAAAGTCCGCCGCGTAAAGCAGTGCGTAGGTGAAGCGGTTCAGGGTGCGGCCCTGCTTGGCCTCGGTGATCGCCCGCCCGATCAGCGGGCTGCGCGTCCAGCCGGTTTCCACCACGCCATACCCGTTCACCTCGAGCCACTCGCGCAGCATCGTGAGCTGGGTCGTGCGCCCGACGCCGTCCGTGCCCTCGATCGTGAGCAGCACGCCGGGGTATTGGCTCCTGCTCAAGTAGGGCAAACCTTCTCCAAAGAACTGTAGCTGGCTATGGCCGGTCTCAGGCAATCCTCGGTCTCCTGCTGTAGCTGCCCAGGCGCTCCTGAACGACTTCGCGGACCCGCCGCTGCTGATCGGGGATACTCTGCGTGGCGTCCATGACCTCGAAGTGGTTTTCCTCCGCCATCTTCTCGTATTCACCCGCCACGCGGCCCTGGAAGATGCGGAAGCTCTCGAACGGATCAGCGTGCAGATGCAGGTCCATGCCCGCCTCGAAGTCCTTGAGTTCTTGCCGCGACATCGTCAGCCGCCGCAGCGCCTCGTTGACCGGCACGCTGAAGTAGAACGCCACGTCAGGCTTCGGCGCGAAACGGTACACCTTCCGCACCCATGTGGGGTCACAACCGCGGACGGAGTCGCGCGCGAACGCCGTGTATACATACCGGTCCGCCAGCACGATCATGCCGGCCTTGAGGGGAGGCATGATGCTGCTCACAAGACGGTGCGCGAAGTCCGTCGCGTGCAGCAGGCTGAAGGTCGTCGGCGTCAGGCTGCGTTTCTTCTTACCCCGTTTCGTGGTCTTTTTGACCAGGTCGGCGGAGTTCCATTCCGTAAAGTACACCTGGTAGCCGCGATTGCGCAGCCAGCGCTCCAGAAGGCGTATCTGCGTGCTCTTTCCCGATCCGTCGATGCCTTCGACGATGATCAGCCGCCCCGGGTAGCGGTGCGGTGCCAGAGTGATCTCGCTCAAATCGGTGACTCCCCGTCGCTGCCGCGCGGCGCCAGTGCAATCTCGAGAGCCAGCTGGAACTCGCGTTCGAAGAATTCCGCCTGCTTGCGTGCCGTCCAGAGCTCGAGTTCGGCGTCCTTGTCCGTGTGCACGAGCACCTGGACGAGGCCCGGCTTCAGCTGGCAGCCCACGCCGTCCACGACGGCATAATGCGTGCGATCCAGCGCGTTCGCGAGCCGCAGCAGCGCGATGAGCCTGCCGACCGCTGGCCGGTCGCGCTTCATCAGCTGCGCGTAACTGTAGTGGGACTTTTTCGGCTTTCCCTTGCGGTGATACCGCGCGACATTCGCGATGATCTCGATCTCCTGCTCCGAGAAGCCGTGCAGGCCGCCGTTGCGGATCAGGTAGTACGAATGCTTGTGGTGATTATCGTGGCTGATCAGGTATCCGATGTCGTGCAGAATGCAGGCGCTCCGCAGCAGGTCCCGGTGCGAATCGTCGAGCCGGTGCACCGCGCGGAGCTGGTCGAACAGCTGCAGGGCAAGCCGCGCGACCTGCTCGGCATGGTTCTGGCGGTATCCACACCGCTCCGCCAGCTGCAGGACGCTCCGGGTCCGCGGATCCGGCCAGGTCGCCCGCGCCAGAAGGTGCGCCCGGTTTGTCGCGATATGCTCGACGAGAATCCCTTCCCGCAGTGCAGACGCACAGTAGTGCAGCTCCTGCACCTCGAGCGCCTTCATCACGCTCAGCAGCAGCGCCACGGCAGGCGTGATCGAGTCCACCCGTCGCGCGTCCAGCCCCTGGATGCCCAGCCGCTCTTCGCGCGACATGCCGACCACGTCGGAGAAGAGGTCCTTGAGCTCGTCGCGGGTGACCACGAGCTGCTGCGTCCGTTGGACTTCGAGGACGCCGCGCCGGTAGGCGCAGATCACCGCAATGTTGCAGACCGTCCCGGACGTACCGATGCAGCGCGTGAATGTTTTGGGCGTGATGCCTCGAATGACGCGTTCCGTGTGCGTGTCGATGTGCCGGCGGAGTGCACGCACTTCATCGGGATCCGGCGGGTCGCTCCGCAAGAAGAGCTCCGCCAGGCGTGAGCCGCCCAGTTTCAGGCTCGCGAGCACCTTTGGCCCGTCGGCGTTCGCGACAATCAACTCCGCGCTGCCGCCACCGATGTCGACGACCAGGTTGTCTTCCCGCCCCAGGTCGACCGCGTGTCGAACACCGTAGTAAATGAGACGCGCCTCCTGCTCGGCGCTGATGACGCGAAGATCGAGCCCGACCTCCGCTTGAACGCGGTTGACGAAATCGCCGCCGTTGTGCGCTTCGCGGACGGCGCTGGTTGCGACCGCCTTCAGCCGCGTCGCCCCCATCAGCTGCGCCATCTTGACGAACCGCTTGAGCGTGGCGATCGCCCGCTCCATGGCCTCGTCCGTCAGCATGTGCTGAGCGAAACCACCCCTCCCGATGCAGACCATCTCCTTCTCGCTGCCGACCACGGTGAAGTCACCCGCTGGGGAGATCTCCGCCAGGAGGAGGTGGATGCTGTTGGTGCCGACGTCGATGACACCCATGGTCATCGGTGGAGGTTTCCGCAGACGTGACGCTGCGACCGCTCTCTCGGCATGCGATGCAGCATCTGCCGCCGGCGGCGCTGCGGCATCGGCGGCCTCGGCCCGCCCGAGAGACGCAACACTTGCACCTCGACGCATATCAGTGGTCATGATTCAATCTTATGCTGCGACGCCGCCGCCGGCCGCTGCCGGGGCGGAGCGGCCGGGGCGCCGCGAACACACGAGGTGAAGAGCACGCCCCGTGCGGCGATCACCAGGTCCTGCCACGTTCGGGCGATCTCTTCGCGGTCCTGCTCCAGTCGCTCCAGCAGGATCACCGAACACCGGAGCAGGGCCTCCGCCCACTCCGTTGAATCCTCCAGCACATCGTCGACACCAGCAATCCGGATGCAGGTCCTCGCCGCGACACGCCGGTCATTCCACCGCCCGAGCCGTTCCTGCATCTCCGTCAGCTGCACGAGGAACGTGTCGTCTTCCCTGCCCTCCAGGCGATACAGCAGCTCCGTGTGGTATCTCGCCCGCTTGACCTGGACGCGCCACGCGTGCAACTCGCCTTTCTGCATCTCCGGCACTTGCCGGTTGCAGAGGGAGGCAACCTGGGCGGTCGAGGTCTCCTGCAGCCGCTCGTGCAGCTGCTCCGCAGGAGCCATGCGCGCCGACTCGAGCACTCTGCGGATGCGCGAGATACGGTCCGAGGCGCGCTGCTTCGCACAGCGGCGCCGGGCCTTGCCCAGGGCGGCCGCGCGGCGCTCCTCAATGAATCGAGAAAGCCGTTCCGCGTCCTCGCCGCCGAGGAGTTCCCCGTGCGAGTTCCACTCCGCGATCCGCTCCCCAAACACATCGAAGTCGCGGACCTTGCGAAAAGCACGCCGGGTCTTTTTCAGGAACGCGCGCAACGACGACGACCGTCTCTGCGGAACCACGCCGTCGAGCGTGAGAAGCACCGCCTGCAGCCGCCGAGATGCGACGCGGACGTCGTGGACCGATTCCACCTCTCCCGTGGCGAGCGACTGCTCCAGGGTGCTGACATACTTGCTGAGATGCCGCTCGGCGAACTCGAGCCACCTGGCGAGGTGGAGCTGGGCAGATGGGCTCGGGTTGGGTCCTGTCATAGCCGGTCCTGCGCCGCCGATCCATCGAGCCTCACTTGATTCTCCGCACCTGCCGGGGCGTCAACAACCATCGCAACTCGCCTCGCACCGGCGCGTCGAACGAGGTGATCGTGATGCGGGCGACCCCTCCCTTCTTGATGGAGATCACCCCGGTGGTCAGGCCCGTCAGCAGGTACGTGGCCAGTCGTCCCAGGTGCGGATCATGACCGACCACCGCCAGATGCGATGCCGCTGGTATCCCGGAAAGTGGTTCAACCAGCGCTGCCGGATCGGTGTCCGGCTGCAGCGCAGCCTCCTCCCTCACTGAAGCGGTAAGCGAGAACTCCTCCGCCAGAATCTCCGCCGTCTGGCGAGCGCGGACAAGCGGGCTCGTCCAGATCCCGGTCAGCCTCACGCCGAGCCGGCGAAGGCCGCGGGAAACCTGGGCAAAGCGCTTCGCCCCCTCGGCAGTGAGCGGGCGCTGACTGTCCGGCACCTGCGAATCACGCCTCACCGCGATGCCATGCCTGACGATGTATAGATCCATATGCGACAGCTGTTCCTCCGGCTGAAGACCGAAGGCGACCCGGATCCCTCGGGAG
>CAZJTF010000128.1:0-17209 GCA_964548565.1 uncultured Planctomycetales bacterium
GGGCGGCAAGTAAAGAGGACTCGGCCGGTCATCCCGGCCGACGCACCGCCTTGACGGTGCGGCAGATCAAGATGAACAACCGGCCCCGGCCGGAACGACGCAGAGGAGATTCGGGATGCCACGGGCAACTGGCGGAGCGGCACGAGCAAGGCGCAAGCGCCGGCTGCTGAAGTCGACGAAGGGGTACTTCGCGGGGCGAAAGAACCTGACCCGGACGATGATGTCCGCGGTGCTGCGGGCGGGGCGGTTTGCATTCCGCGACCGCCGGGCGAAGAAGCGCGAGTACCGGGCCCTGTGGATCACCCGGATCACGGCCGCCTGCCGGATGCGCGGGATCAGCTACTCGCGGTTCATGCACGGGCTGGAGAAGGCGTCCGTCGGTCTCAACCGCAAGATGCTCAGCGAACTCGCGATCCGCGATGCTGCGGCCTTTGACAAGCTCGTTCAGATCGCGCAGCAGTAAGCAGTTCACGCCCAGCCGGGCGTCACAACGAAATCAACCTTGCCGGGCCGGTATGCCGCCGGCCCGGTTTGTTTGTCGCCCGCAGAGCTCCCGGTACACCCCCTCAATCGCCTCGACCATGCGTTCGTGGTCGAACCGTTCCAGGCAAAGGCTGCGGCCCTCGCGTCCGTAACGCTCCCGCATGCCGGGATCGCGTGCGAGATCGATCACGGCCTGCGCCAGGCCGGCGACATCGCCGAGCGGGACCAGGATGCCTGTCCGCCCCGGGATCACCACCTCCGGCGCACCGTCGATCGCGAAACTCACCACTGGCTTCTTCATCAGCAGCGCCTGGACCGCCGCCCGCGGCAGGCCCTCCCACATAGAGGCGTGCGCCAGCATGTCGGCGCCCGCCAGCACCTCACCCACCTTTTCCGCGGGCACGAGCCCGGTCAGGTGGACTGCGCCGCGGATGCCGAGCCGGTCCAGTTCCACCAGGTAGTCCCCGCGCTGGGCGCCGTCCCCGATCCAGACGAAGCGGAGTCGGGGCTCCGCAGAGTACGCCTGTGCCATCGCCGGGAGGAGCAGTTCGTAGCCCTTGTTGCGGAAAAGCCTCGCCACCGTTGCGACGACGACGGCGTCCGCTGGGAAGCCCCAGCCCGCGCGGACGCGCTCCCGGTCGTAGCGGTGCGGGTCGAACCACTCCGTTCGCATCCCGGAGTACACGGTCGTAAACTTCTCGCGCTGCGCGAGCCCGGCTGCCACCGCCTGCTCGATCATCGCGTCCGCCACGGTGATGATCCGGTCGCTGAACCCCGCGCAATACCGTTCAAGCCCGCGATAAAGCGCCTGGACGGCACGCGGCTGCGTGCGATTGAAGCTCATGCCGTGAATCGTGTGCACGATGTGGGGGACGCCCGCCCGCCGGGCGGCAATCCGCCCGAGAATCCCCGCCTTGCTGCTGTGGGTGTGTGCGATGTCGGGCGCAAGCTCGCGCAGCCGGCCTTGCAGGCATTTCATCGCACGCCAGTCGTTGAGCGGATGCACCGAACGTCGCAGTGCCGGCAGCCGCTCGAACCGGAAACCCGCCGTCTCGGCCTGCTTGTGGAGGCTGCCTTCGGGACCGGTCTCGGGCCCGGCGATGAGCGTGACGTCGTGCCCGCGCCGATGCAGGCCCTCGCAGGTGAGCAGCGTGTTTTCCTGCGCTCCTCCCAGGATCATCCGGGTAATGATGTGGCAGATCCTCATTCGAGCTCTTCAGACACCTCCGGTTCGGGCGACTCCTCTTCTTCGTCCGGCGGGGCTGCCGGTTCGCTGAGCGGGTACGGGCGCGTCAGATCGTAGCGTACCCACTGCAGACACAAACCCCGGGCCGGCGCGGTCGGGCCGGCCATGGAGCGCATGCGGCTCTCGAGGATCTTCGCCACGAGCTCCGGCGGCCAGTGCCCGCGCCCGACCTCGATCAACGTGCCGACCATGTTACGGACCTGGTTGTAGAGGAAACCTGTTCCTTCGACATCCGCCACGACCGTGTGGTAGTGCCGGTAAACCTCGAACCGCAGGACGCTGCGCACCGTGGACTCCCGCCCGTGGCCGCTCGAGGCGAAGGCCGCGAAGTCGTGCTCGCCGATCAGGTGCTGTGCCCCTTCGTGCATCCGTTGTACGTCGAGCGGGTGCCAGAAGTGGTATGTGAACCGCTGCTGATGTTCCTCGACCGGGCGGTGGGGCGAGTTGTAGATGCGGTAGCGATACAGCTTGGACTCGGCGTCGCGAGTCGAGCGGAACCCGAGCGGCACCTCGTCGGTATGACTGACGGAGACGTCCTTGGGAAGCCGGCTGCCGATCGCCTTTCGCAGGTTGTCGCAGGGCATCAGGCAGGTGGTGTTGAAGTTCGCCACCTGTCCCATGGCGTGGACGCCGGAATCAGTCCGCCCGGAGCCGGTGATCCGGACCTGGTGCCGGACGACCCGCCGGACGGCCTGCTCCACGACATCCTGCACCGTGCGCTGGCCGGGTTGTCGCTGCCAGCCGTGAAACTCGGTGCCGTCGTACGCGAGGACGAGCCGGATATTCCGCATGGGGCGATTCTACCGGCGGTCCGTTCGCCCGGACAGGTCCTTCCGTACGGTCCGGTAGCGATGCAGCCGGAGTGCCCTGCTGGCGAAAGGGCTCCGCTTGCCGCAGCGGATTGCCGATGACGTGATGGGAGGAATCGTGGTCCACCGGCGCCGGGCGGACCGTCACCTGGCCGCAGGAGAACTCGCGTGAGCCCCGCCCCTCGCCTTGAACTCGATCCCGCCGCCCTCCGGGCGCGGTACAAGCGGCACTGCGCCACCACGGACGGCATCTACCAGAACTGGCAGATCCGCTTACACCGCTCGCTCTCGTGGTTCGCCCGCGCTGTCGAATTTCCGGAGGACGAACTGGAGGCCCGCTTCCTTTACCTGTGGATTGCCCTGAACAGCCTGTACAGCCGCTGGGATCCGGAACGGAATGCTCCCGACGTCGACACGCACGCGCGGACGCGATTCATCGAACGCGTCTGCACGCTCGATCCGGGCGTTCTGGGAGAGGCACTGCACACGCACCGCGGCCTCGTCCGCGCGATCCTCGGAGATCCGTACCTCTCGTCAATCTTCTGGCGCAACCCGGACGATCCGAAGGCCAAAGGCCGGGCGACCCAGGACGTGAATTACCTGGACCGCCATCTCAAGCACCGCGAGCACGCCCTGCTGCTCAATCAGGTGCTTGATCGGCTGTTCATTCTGCGGGGGCAGATCGTCCACGGGGCGAGCACCCGCGGCAGCCGCCTGAACCGGACCGCATTGCGGCGCGGTACGCAGGCCCTCGGGCAGTTCCTGCCGCTCATCCTGCACGTCGTGATCGAGCTCGGGTGCGACGACGACTGGCCCGCCTTGTGCTACCCGCCCGAGCCCTGAATATGCCGTCCGCGCAAAGAATCGCCGGCATGCGTGCGTCGGGGATGGCGACAAGCACGCAAACCGGCGGGCGTCAATGCGGTCCTGCGACCGCAGCCATGGTTTTTCCGTACGCCGCCCGGTGCAGGGCGGGGCGGATGGTCAGGCGACCAGTTCCTCCTCGAGCTTGCCCTTGAACCGGTTCCGCAGACGCGAAATCACGTCCTTGTGGATCTGGCTGACGCGCGATTCTGAGAGATCGAGCACCACGCCGATCTCGGCCATCGTGAGGTCCTCGTAGTAGTAGAGGATCATCACCAGGCGTTCCTCGCGGCTCAGTCCGCGGGTGATGAATTCGGTGAGCATGGTGCGTGCCATCTTGGCGGAGGGATCCGTCTGGCAGGGGTCGCCGACGTCCCACGCCCGCTCGCTCGAACGCCCGCGTGAGTCGGAGCCGTTCTTCGGATCCATCGCCGAGAAGTGGACCTCGCGGCCCAGCTGCGAAATCCGGGAGAGCTGGTCGTAGCGATCCTGGGAAAGGCCCATCCGTCGCGCGATCTCGTCGTGCATCGGCGGTCGCCCGAGCTCGGCGTCGAGCAGCTCGCGAACGCTCAGGCGGCGCTTCTCGAACGTGCGCACCGTGCGGGACTGCGGGTCGAGGCTCCGGAGCCAGTCCATGACGGCCCCGATGATGCGCTGCTGGCAGAAGGTTTCGAACTTGGCTTTGCGGGCGGGGTTGTAGCCCTCGACCGCCTCGATCAGGCCGTCGTACCCCGCGCTGCAGATCTCGTCGTACCCAATCTGGGCGGGCAGCTTGCGGGACAGCCGTGCGGCCTGGATGTGCACAAGCGGCGCATAGTGCTCCACCAGTGCATTGCGGTACTCGTCACTTCGGGTCTTGAGGAACTTCTTCCACAGCGCCTGGACGTTGACATTCGGCGGAACCATACAGATCTCCCGGACAGAACCTGCGACGCGCGTGAGCGGATGGTCGGCCGCCCGCACGCATCCCCCCGCGCGCCGCCTGTTGGCCCCCGGCGGCGCGTGAGGAGGAAAACCGTTCCTCTTGCCAGACGCTGGTGTTCGACCTGACAAGTGCCTGCAGCACACAACTCCTGCAGACGAGTCCAAGTTTTCAACGAGAGTTTTGTCCCGGCGGAAGGGAAAGCCTCCGTGCCGGTCCAATCCTGTGGCCCATCCTTGAGACCACCGCGGACACACGGGTTAGCGACACACCTGGTGTTTTGACAGGTTACGCCGAAGCGGCGTGTGAGAGTTGGGCCTGCAAAACACCCGTGCAGCGCTCCTGATGAGCATCCGCTGGAGTTGTTTATAAACCGTACGGCCGATAAATGCAAGCAAAACTGCGCGCGAAGCTCAACAATTTTTTCCGGGGCAGTTCTTAGTCCTTCGAGACGGATCTCCGACATGCGGCAGTCAGGGCCCGGAAAGCCAGCGGGATCTTTCGGCGGCGCAAGGTTTTCCCGGCGAGGAAGCGGCGGTCAACGCGTTGCCAGGATGATGTTGATGATGATCGAGACGCCCAGGAGCGCGCCCAGAACGAACAGCCACACGAGCGTTGCCGGGGAGCGGGGAGCCTGCTCCTCCTCGTCCGGTGATGGGATTTCGACAGTCTCGCCGCTTTCCGCCAGATCCTTCAGCAGGTGGGGGTCGTATTTCTTGCGGGCGTGAAGCGGGGGCTCGCCGCGCTGCACCGCCTCGAGATCCACGATCAGGTCGTGCATGGCGGCGTAGCGGTCCTCGCGCTTCTTGGCCATCATGCGTTCGATGATCTCGCCCACGCCCGTCGAGAGCGCGGGGTTGATGTGGTCGGGCGGGACCAGCGGCTCTTTCAGGTGCTTGTGCATCACGGCGGCCGGGGTCGTGCCCTCGAACGGCAGCTTGCCGGTGACCATGTGGTAGAACGTCGCGCCGAGGGAGTACACGTCCGCACGGAAGTCGATGTTCAACTCGCCGCGGATCTGCTCGGGGCTGATGTAGTAAGGCGTGCCGTACGCCTTGCCCGCCTCCGCCATCGCCGCCTTCACGTCCGATGTCTCGCGCGCCAGACCCATGTCTGCGAGCTTCGCCACGCCCTCGCGCGTGAGCATGATGTTCTTGGGCTTCACGTCGCGGTGCACGAAGCCCCGCTCGCTGGCGTGCTCGAGGGCGCGGGCCACCTGCAGCACGATGTTGATTGCATCCTTCTCGGAGTACACCTTGTTGGCGGCGAGGTCGTCGTAGACCGTTTTGCCGTCAATATACTCCATAACGAAGTAATGATAGCCGTCGGGGGCGGCGCCGACGTCGATGGCCTGCACGATGTTGTTGTGGTTCAGCCGGGCCGCCGCGCGACCCTCTCGATAGAAGCGTTCGACGAACTCAGGGTTCTCCCCGAGCTTCTTCGGCAGCACCTTCACCGCCACCACCCGGTCGAGGCTCAGCTGGCGCGCCTTGAAAACCGTCGCCATCGCTCCCGCCCCGAGCTTGCCGAGGATCTGGAAACCTGGAATTTGCTGGGCCTTGCGGGCGATTGAATCCTCGAGGTCGGTCCCCAGGCGCCCAAGCTGCGATCGCGTGACGTACCCGCACTTGAGCATCACCTCCGTCAGCGAGAGGCGCTTGCCTTCCTTCGCGAGCCGTTTCTGCTCCTCGAGGCAGTCGTTCAATTCTTCAGGGGTCAGGAGCTTGCGATCAATGGCCAGCCGGCCGACCTGGGTTTCGCTGAACGTATCCGACATGCCCGGCTCCGACGACGAGAACGGTCCGCTCTGCACGTGCGATGGCACGTACTCTAAGGATGAGGGGCGCGGTCTTCAACCCCGCGTGTCACTGCCTGCGCTCATTATAGCTGTGCTGACGGAAGCTCGTCCGGCTCCGCCAGGAGCTCCTGCAGGATTTCCGAGGGCTCCGACGACAGGCCCTGCTCGAGGGCCGATAAGCACCTGCGGATCGCTTCCCGTAGCCCGGTAGAGATCGGCAGGATCCTGTCCTCCCATTCGACAAGCCCCGCCTGTACCAGCAGTTCCCGGCGGAGTTCTTCGAGCCCGGCTCCGGTCCTGGCACTCACGGCAAGCCTCCCGGAACTCGGCGCAGGTGCCAGATCCGTCTTGTTGAACGCCAGCAGGTCGGGCGCGGGCCCGGGCGCGGGCCATTCGGTCGTGCGGCTCGCATCTTGCAGGAGCAGCACGATCTCCGCTTTCGCGACCTGATCCAGTCCCCGGGTCATCGCCTCCGACTCGAGCGCGTCCGACGTTTCCCTCAGGCCGGCCGTATCCACAAAGACAAAGGGCGCCCCGGCGATCGCGCCGGGGAGTTCCAGCCAGTCCCGCGTCGTTCCGGGAACGTCGCTGACAATGGCATGATCGTACTCGGCCAGGGCGTTGGCCAGCGTGGACTTGCCGGCGTTCGGCAGTCCCACGATCGCCACCCGCACGCCATCGATCAGCAGGTTGGCCCGTTCGCTGCGATCATGGAGCGACTCGAGCCGCTTGCGAGCGTTCTCGAGTCGGCCCTGCCGCACCGAATCCACGGCCGCCCTCAGCTCGAGCTGCCACGACGCTGTTCCCCGAACGATCCAGCGTGCGACCGCCCGCGTCGATGCCCGAGCGAGCAGGTGCAAAAACTCCTGCTCCAGGCGATTGCCAGCCCGCCAGGCCGTTGGCGTCAGGCGTTCGCCGGGGACGATCTCCGCGCCCGCCCTCTGCAGGAGCATCAGCACGCGTTGCACAATTCTGGGACCGCCGTGGAGGTTCAGGTCCGTCACCAGCGTCCCGTCGCGCCTCCGGCGGGTGGTGACCAGGACGTCATCGATGATGTTGCCGCCATCGGCGATCTTCAGGAGATGCAGGGTGTCGGGGATGAATTCGTCGACCCGCGTGTTGCGCCCGCGGAGGAGTGCCTGCAGTGCAGAGCCGGCACCCGCGCCGACGACCTGGATCACCGCGACACCGCCGGCCGCAGAAGCGGTGAGGCAGGCGGCGCGGAACGGCTCAGGGCTTTGCGATGCGTTTTGCATGCATCTGGTAGGCGAGCGCGATACCGTCGAGACACAGGTCGGGCACGACGCGGTCGATGAAGTTCGCCTGGCTGGCGATTCCCACCGCGTCTCCGCCGGTTACGATGAGCGGCGGCCACTTGCCGATTTCGGTCGCGAACCGTTCGGTGACCTCGCGGAGGGCGCCGACCATCATGGCGTAAATCCCGCTGCGGATCGCGCTGCGTGTGTCTTTTCCGAGCGTCTCGTCCGGCACGCCCACCTCGACGAGCGGCAGCAGGGCGGTATGTTCGTGCAGCGCCCGCGCGGCCAGCGCCACGCCGGGAGCAATCGTACCGCCCAGGAACACCCCGTTGTCCGACACCAGGTCGATGGTGAGCGCCGTCCCGAAATCCGCCACCACGCAGGCGGACTGACATCCGGCAAATGCGGCGGCGGCCGCGCAGAGCCGGTCGGTTCCGACCTTGTCGGGCTCAGCCACGTCCGCTCCGATCGGCTGGTCGAGGTCCTCGCCGATGATGAGCAGAGGCCCCAGCCCGAGCTTCTCACAACCCGCACGGAGCTCATCGAGCACGGGTGGGCACACCGAGCTGATGACCACCGCCCGCGAGGCGTCGGCGCCCAGTTCGTCCCAGGCGGCGCGGATCGCCTCGACCACCGGCCCCGCCGGGCGTGCCGCCAGGTGCACGGACGTCCTGCGTGCCCCTTCGTTCCAGCCGGCGACCGAGACGCGTGAGTTGCCAATGTCCACGAGGACGAGCCCGGTTGCCGGCTCCGATGCCCGTGCAATCATGCGCCACCTCCCGCGGCCGGTGCGTCGCTTTCAGACGGCAGGTCTTCAATCTCGTTGCTCGGCACCGCGGGGATCGCAAACGGGTCCTCCCGTGCCGGCTGCACGGCGGTCTCGGCCGCGCGACGGGCGTCCTCGATCATCCACCACAGCTGCTCGCCGAGATTCTCGAGCCCCGCGCCGGTGACGCCGCTGATCGCGAGCACCTCCTGGCCGAGGGCTGCGCTGAGTTCCTCCACCGCATCGAGCCGGTCCGACAGGTCAATCTTGTTGGCGACGACCAGCTCCGGCTTGTCCGCGAGCGTCTGCGAGTACTTCTGCAGCTCGTTGCGGATGATGCGATACGCTTCCTCCGGCGCGGGCTGGCCCGGCATCGGATGCACGTCGATGAGGTGCACAATCACGCGCGTCCGCTCGATATGCCGCAGGAAGTCGTCTCCCAGACCCACGCCTTCATGCGCGCCCTCGATGAGCCCCGGGATGTCGGCCATCACGAAGCGCCGAAAACGCGAGAGCTCCACGATCCCGAGCTGCGGTTCGAGTGTGGTGAACGGGTAATCGGCGATCTTCGGGCGGGCGGCACTCATGCGCGAGAGCAGGGTGCTCTTGCCCGCGTTGGGCAGCCCGACAAGCCCCACGTCCGCGATCAGCTTGAGTTCCAGCCGCAGCCACCGTTCTTCGGGCTCTTCGCCCGGCTGGGCGAACCGCGGCGCCTGGTATTTCGAACTGGTGAAGTGCTTGTTGCCCTTGCCCCCGCGACCGCCCCTGGCGATCCGGACGCGCATGCCGGGTTGGTCGAGGTCTTTGAGCAGGCGTCCGCTGTCCCGGTCGTAGATGAGCGTTCCGGGGGGCAGCCGGACGAGCAGGTCTTCGCCGCTGCGCCCGGTCATGTTCTTGCCCATGCCGGGCCGCCCGTTATCGGCGATCCAGTGGTGCCGTCCTGTGAAGTCCAGCAGCGTCGTGACGGCCGGGTCAGCCACGAACACGACCGATCCGCCCGCACCGCCGTCACCGCCGTCCGGGCCACCCTTGGGAATGTACTTCTCGCGGCGGAAACTGACACAGCCGTTTCCGCCTTTGCCACCCCGGACGAAGATTTCCGCGCGATCGATGAACATGACAGAAGCCCGGCTGGCACAGGCACGACGCAGGCCGGATCGCCCGCGACCGCTGAGGACGGGCTTCCTGCGGGCAGGTCAGTTCGGCTGGATCTCGACCCGGCGGCCTTTAAAAACGACCGTGCCTTCGACGAGCGCGAACAACGTGTCATCACGACCGCGACCGACGAAGCGACCCGGCAAAAACGGCGTCCCGCACTGGCGGACGATGATCGAGCCGACGTTGGCCTTCTGGCCGCCGAAGAGCTTGACGCCACGATACTGCGGATTGCTGTCCCGGCCGTTGCGGGAGGAGCCTTGTCCTTTTTTATGAGCCATACACCTTCACTCCGATGATAGACGCGCGCCTGCGGGGCCGCGTCATCGCATGATCCACTTCTCTTCGCCGAGCACCCGCTCCGGCTGGGCTGTATCACGTGCGCTGTCGCCGCCGGGCAGGCGATACGGGATCGCCAGCGTCTTGCGAAGCACGAAGTACCGGCGGTTCTTGTCATTCTCGGGCTTCCCGGGATCGAAGACCGGGTTCTTCACCCGCTTTGTCTCGCCCGACAGGCCGGAGACGTATACCGTGAACGACCGCGTCTTCGGGTCCATGTCCCGCCAGATCGCGACGCTGCGACGAGCCCGGTCCTTGCCGCGGAGGATCTTTCCGATGACCTGCTCCGGCGGCAGCAGCAGGGGGTCGCCCGACCTCCGCTGCACGGCCTTGAACGCCTCCGGGCTCACGCGGATCTCGTGCGTGATCACCTCGAGGCGATCGGTAACGATCTCGAAGCGGGGATAGAATTCCACCTCGCGATCGGAGGGGTTCTCCACGCTGTAGAGCATGTACCAGTAGGCCGCCGGCTCCTTGTCGCCGGGCAGCTTGACCGCCACCTTCTGCGGATCCTGGTACTTGAAGTTGAGCTCCCACGACACCGGCGCAATGGCCGGCTCGGGCGTCGCCGCTCCCGCGAGGGGGGCGAGGACGGCTAAGCTGGCCGCCATCATGCACTTGCGCATTACCCAGGCTCCAGTCCCTGGCCCGGCAGTCACCGCGCGGAACCACACTGGCCCGCGTGTCGAACCGTCCATTTTAGGGTTACGCCCGATGCCGTCAAGTCACCCCGCCATCGCAAGTTGCAGTCTTGGCATCACAAACCGCAGCCCGGGCGAGATGCCGGCCCGAGCGTGACGCCGGTGCCCTCGATCGCGGCGTTCGGAGCGCTCCGAGTGTTCTCCCCCCGGAGGAACCGCGTGCCCAAAGTGCGATCAACGCCAGCCGGTGCCGTGAGCAGGCCAATTGCGCCCGCGGTGCTGTCCAACGGCTCCTCGTCAAACGCATCCTTCCCGGATCGCACGAGAACAGGCCGTGCCGACGGAAGAGGCGCCGAACAAACCCGATTTCCCGCAACTTATGCCCTCGGCAGAGGTTGTGCCTCATTCGCCTCTCCGGATTGTCCGCAAATGCGCGGAGTCTCCTTGCCGCCCGGTCGATAGCGCGAAGTCAGCCGAATCCGCGCATAATGACGCACTGTGACAAAGCGAACCGAGGAGAGCACATGCAGGGCAAGACATTCCCATTGGCAGTCGCGGCAGCGGTCGCAATCAGTTCCGCGTCCACGATGGCCGCGCCCGCGACCACGCGTCCAGCCCGGCCCAACATCATCGTGATCCTGGCCGACGACCTCGGTTTTTCCGATCTGGGCTGCTACGGCTCAGAGATCGCGACCCCCAATCTCGATCGCCTGGCTTCCGGCGGCCTCCGGTTCAGCCAGTTCTACAACGCCGCGCGGTGCTGTCCGAGCCGGGCCGCGATCCTCACCGGCCAGTTCCCGCACGACGCCGGCGTTGGACGCATGACAAAAGATCTCGGCACGCCCTCCTACCGCGGCCGGGTCAACCCGCAGAGCGTCACGATAGCGGAGGTCCTGCGGCAGGCGGGCTATCACTGCCTCATGTCCGGCAAGTGGCACCTCGGCGAGCGGCGCCCGCACTGGCCGATCGATCGCGGCTTCGACCATTACTACGGCCTGCTGGGCGGCGCCAGCAGCTACTTCGACCTCTGGCCTAACCGTCGGATGGCTATCGACGGCGAACTGTACCGCCCTGACCCGCGACACTTCTTCATGACCGATGCCATCACAGACCGCGCGATCGGCTACCTCGATGACTACGGGCGACGACCGGAGCCGTTCTTCCTCTACGTGGCCTACACCGCACCGCACGCGCCCCTGCATGCACCGCCGGAGGACATCGCCCGCTACCGGGGTCGCTATCGTGCCGGTTGGGACGAACTGCGCCGTCGGCGCTACACCCGTATGGTGGAACTCGGCGTCATCGACTCGAAGTGGGCGCTCTCTCCGCGCGATCCGCTGGTGCCGCCCTGGGACGACGTGAAGGACAAGGACCTCGAAGACCTGAAGATGGCGGTCTACGCCGCGCAGGTAGATCGCATGGACCGCTGCATCGGGCGGCTGCTCGATCGCGTGCGACAACTCGGGATCGAGGAGAATACGCTGGTGCTCTTCCTCTCCGATAACGGCGGCGACAGCGAGGAGATCGACGGGAGCAAACCCGGGTCGCTGCCCGGTGAGCCGGATTCGAACCTCGGCTACGGGCGTGGCTGGGCCAACGTGAGCAACACTCCGTTCCGCCAGCACAAACGGTTCGTGCACGAGGGCGGGATCTCCACGCCGCTCATCGCGTACTGGCCTGCGATCATCCGTGGAAGCGGTCAGATCAACCACGAGACCGGGCACATCGTGGACATCCTGCCGACCTGCCTCGAGGCGGCGGGCGTGCCGTACCCGACGACGTTCCAGGGCCGCACGATCCAGCCCACGCCGGGCTTGAGTCTCCTGCCGCGCTTGCAGGGGCAGCCGGGGACCCGGCACGATTGCCTGTTCTGGGAACACGAGGGGAACCGGGCTGTCCGCTGCGGCGACTGGAAGCTGGTCGCCGTGGATCAGGGCGAATGGGAACTGTATGACATGGCCGCCGATCGGACGGAGCTGCATGATCTCGCTGAAAAGCGTTCCGACAAAGTCCAGGAGCTCCTCGCCCGGTTCGACAAGGTCAACGAGCGCTGGCAGATTCTGCCCTACATCGAGAAGGAGCCGACGTCGAACAAAGCGGCTGCCAGGAAATGAACCGATGGCTTCCCGCGTCCTGTCCAGTCCCGTAGCGGACCCGAGTGCCGCCGGTATAATCTGGCCCGATGGACGCTGACTTCGACAGGATTTTGATCCCGCGCGACCGCATCGCCTCCCGCGTTCGCGAGATGGGACGCGAGATCGCCCGCACGTACAACGGTGACGTGGAGGACGGCCTCACGCTGGTGACGATCCTGTCCGGTTCCATCATCTTCCTCGCCGACCTGATCCGCGAGTTGCCGCTGCGGATGAAGATCGGGCTCATCACCGTCTCGAGCTACAGCGGGGCCACGACGCAGACCCGCGGGGCCAAGGTCCTGCAGGAGCTGAACGTGGACGTGACCGGGCGCCATGTCCTGCTGCTCGACGACATCCTCGACACCGGCGGCACTCTGCGGATGGTGCGCGAGCGCCTGGCCGCCTGCCGCCCGAAGTCCATCCGGACATGCGTCCTGCTTCGCAAGCCCAGCAAGGCCCCTGCGGATGTCCCCGCGGATTTCGTCGGCTTCGATATCGACGATGTTTTCGTGGTCGGCTATGGTTTGGATTACAACGACCACTACCGCAACTGCCCGGACATTGGTGTCCTGCGGAAGGAACTGTACACGTCCTGAGGGCGCCCGATGACCAGCCGGTCCGTGGAATTGTCGCGGGATGCAGAGAGCACGCCGGCGCCGAGCGTAGAGCACCCGCCGTTTCAGCAGGCCAACGGCGCTCACAGCGCCGCCTACACAGCGGGCGAGTTGATCCCCGCCCACCTGCTGGATGGCGGCGAGATCGTCATCTTCGCCATCAAGCCCTCGCTCTGGTTCGTGGTGTTCAAATCGTCGCGCTGGCTGGCGGCCATGGTGCTGATGATCCTGCTCTCGGGCTGGATCGGCGAGACGCTCCCGCATGTCACGTCGGGGACGGTCGTCCAGGTGGCGACGATGCTCGGCGCGGTGCGCGTCGGGTTCGGCCTGCTGCAATGGGTGTCCCGACTCTACGTCCTGACCAATCGCCGGGTCCTGAGGCTCACGGGGATCCTGAACCTCGACCTGTTTGAATGTCCGCTCACGAAGATCCAGAACACGTACCTGACCATGGCGTGGTATGAGCGGATCACCGGGCTGGGCACCATATCATTCTCCACCGCCGGAGCGGGCGGCGTGGAGGCCTCGTGGACGTACGTCAACAACCCGCTGGAACTGCACGAGCGCATCCGGTCCGCGATTCATCGCGCGCAGAGCCCCGGGTTGTGACCCGCGGGTCCCGCGTACCGCCGCTCGAGTGAGTGCACGATGCCTCCGAAGCTGGCCAGACTGGCAGGACGGACCCGTTATGGTCACCTCCTTCTCACCCTCGCGGGCGTGTATATCGCCATGGCCCTGCTTTCGGGGATCAACACACATGACGAACTGCTGCGCCCATGGAAGTGGGGGTTCGACACGCCGCGGTTTCTGCTGCAGGTCGAGCGCGATGGTTCGTTGACGTTCAACTTCTTCAACCAGCGAAAAATCCTTGAACAGGCGGCCATCAACCTGACGCTCGGGGCCGGGATGACGTTCGTGATTCTGTGCGGTGGGATCGACCTGTCGGTGGGTTCGGCTCTCGCGCTGTGCAACGTCGTTTTCGTCCGCACGCTACTCGAGAGCGGCAGCCTGCCGGCCGCGGCAGCTTCCGCCACGGCGGCCGGAGCGATCTGCGGAATCGCCAACGGCTGGCTCGTTGTGGGGATGCGGATCCCTTCGTTCATCGCGACACTCGGATCGCTCCTGGTGCTGCGCGGCCTGGCGTATTGGATCAGCGGCGGCAAGACATGGCTTCAAACGTGCCCGGCAGCCCTGACCGTGTGGATCCCGATCGGCGTCTGCGCGGCGGCCATGGTGTTGGGGGGCCTTTTTCTCGGCACGACGTCTGCCGGCAGACGTATCTATGCCGTCGGCGGCAACCCGCAGGCATCCCAATACGCCGGCGTGCGAACGGCGGGCGTTCGCCTGCTCTGCTTTGCGGTGAGCGGACTCTGCGCGGGCCTGGCCGGCGTCATTTTCTGGTCACGCACCTCGACGGGCAGCTATACAGCCGGCGAGGGTGCGGAGCTCTATGCCATCGCCGCGGTCGTGCTTGGCGGAACCCGTCTCGCGGGCGGCGAAGGGACCATGCCCGGCACGCTGATTGGCGCGCTGATCATGGCCGTCCTCGCGAACGGTCTGAACACAGCGTCCGTGCACGAACTGACGCAGAAGATTATTGTTGGAGGCGTGCTGATCGTCGCCGCCTGGGTTGACGCGCGGCGCACCGGCACAAGCATCGTGGATGTGCGATGACGGGAATCATTTTGATGGAGCGGCTCATGAAACAACTCACAGCAGTCACGGCAGTGGCGGTGCTGTTCTTCGCCGGGTGTGAGAAAGGCGGCCCGAGCGCGACCACACAGCCCGGTGCGTCGGGCCGGGTCCGCGTCGCACTGATGATGAAGTCGCGGCAGAACCCGTTCTTTGCGCGGATGGCCGAGGGGGCGGAGAAGGCGGCCAAACGGCTGGACGTCGATCTGCAGATCCTCGCGACCGACCGCGAGACCGATACCGAAAAGCAGACCTCCCAGGTGGAAACGGTCGTGGCCGGCGGTGTCGACGTGATTCTCATGACGCCTGTCGATTCCAAGGCGATCATCGCACCGCTCCTCCAGGCCCGGCAGCGCGGCATCCAGGTGATCAACCTCGACAACCGCATCGACCTCGAAACCGCGCAGCAGGCAGGCCTGCAACTCGCCGCGTTCATCGGGCCGGACAATGTCGAGGGTGCCCGCAAGAGCGCGGCCGCGATGATCGAGAAGATCGGCGGGTCGGGCGAAGTGGCAATGCTGGAGGGCGTCCGCGGAGCCGACAACGCCGAGCAGCGCAAACGCGGCTTCCAGAAGGCAGTCGACGCGGCGGGCGGCAAGGTCAAGGTCGTCGCGATGGACACGGGCGAATGGATGACAGAACCCGCTCAGAAGAAAATGGAAGCAATGCTGACCTCTCATCCGGAGTTGAAGGGCGTTTTTGCGGCCAATGACATGATGGCGCTGGGCGCGATCCAGGCGATCAAGTCGGCCGGAAAGCAGGGTCAGATTGTCGTGACGGCCTACGACAACCTCGAAGTCGCGCAGCAGGCGATCCGCGAAGGCTCGCTTTACGCGACGGTTGAGCAGCATCCGGACCGGATGGGCGAGCTCGGCGTCGAGTCTGCCGTGAAGCTCGCGCGGGGGAAGAAGATCCCCGAGCTGATCCCCGTCGAAACGGACCTGATCACGGCCAGGGAGCTGAAGTAGGTCCACGGGCGGCCCAACCCCCCAAAGCTCGGGTAACAGCCGCCAGCCCGATCACCCGCAAAAAGAGCGGAGCCAGTTTCTCATGGCCAGCAAGATCATCGTTGTCGGCAGCTCAAACACCGACATGATCCTGCAGCTCCCGCGCATTCCGCGACCGGGCGAGACGATTCTGGGTGGGCGTTTCTCGATGGCCGCCGGCGGCAAGGGGGCCAACCAGGCGGTCGGCGCCGCGCGGGCCGGCGGGAACGTCGTGTTCGTGGCAAAGGTCGGTCGCGACATGTTCGGGGACCAGGCGGTGCAGGGGTTCCGCGCCGACGGCATCAACGTCGAGCACGTGACGCGCGATGAGGCGGCGGCTTCAGGCGTGGCACTCATCTTCGTCGCGGATGGGGGCGAGAACAGCATCGGCGTGGCGTCGGGCGCGAACGCGGCGCTGTCGCCGCAGGACGTGCAGCGCGCCGCCGGCGCGATCCGGTCGGCTTCCGTCCTGCTCATGCAGCTCGAAACGCCGCTCGAAACGGTGCGGGCCGCGGCCGAGATCGCGTCGGCCGCAGGCGTGCGCGTCATCCTGAACCCGGCGCCCGCGCAGGCCCTGCCGCCGGAGATCCTGCGGTGCGTCTCGATCCTGACGCCCAACGAGACCGAGGCGGAACTGCTGACGGGTGTGGCCGTGACCGACAACGCGAGTGCCGCGGCTGCCGCCAAAGCTTTGCATGGGAAGGGCGTCGGCACTGTCATCGTCACGATGGGGTCGCGCGGCGCGTTCGTCTCCGGTGAGGGGATGGCGGAACTGGTTCCGTCGTACCCCGTCAAGGCGGTGGATACGACCGCGGCCGGCGACATCTTCAACGCCTCGTTGGCGGTCGCTCTGGCGGAAGGCAGAGGCATCCGGGACGCCGTCCGCTTCGCGAACGCGGCGGCGGCGCTGTCCGTGACGAAACTCGGCGCCCAGCCGTCCGCCCCGCTGCGCACAGACATCGAGTCGTTGATGAACTCGTAGTTCGGGACGTCGCATGCGGCCGTGGGTGCGGTCAAGCCATGAAGTCGTCGAGAACGAGCACGCCGAGGTCGTGGACCTTTCGAAATGCGGCGTCGTTGGTGATGAACCTACTGCAGCCCGCCTCGATGGATGTCGCCAGATAATGGCATCCGGCGTCCGCAGTGAGGTCTTCTCGGATCTCATCCGCGCCGCACGTTTCAGAACGGCCAGGGTGATCGGAAGCGAACGGACGAAGCGGCCGTCGAGAACCGCCTCGTACTCGCGGATCATGTTCTCATCTCCCCGGCGCAGTGGCACGATCAAGGCTTCCATGAACGTCAGTTCGCTCGTGACGACTTCGATGCGTTCGTCATGAGCCGCCTGCCAGAGCGGGTCGAGGAGGGCTGTGTACCGCTCATGGGCTTCGATCGTGTAGATGAGTGGGGCCGTGTCGATGTAGATGCGCCCCGCCTGTGGCAGGCTCAGGATTCGCGCATAAATAAGTTAAACGATTGTCGGCTCCCTTGCCGCTAATAGGA
>CAZJTF010000129.1:0-1940 GCA_964548565.1 uncultured Planctomycetales bacterium
ACGTCGATGCCTGCCGGCGGCTTGGCGGAATCCCGCCTGAGGGCGTGGTGCGGGCCTTGAACACAATCGAGCAGAGATAGAGCGTCCTGCAGTCTGTCGGGGATTCAGTCACTCTTCAGGCAATAGTCCTTCGCGAGCGGAGAGGCGTTCCGCTGCTGACTGCTGGCGTTCGGCGGGCGCTGAAGTTAGACTGCTGGTAACATGACCGATTCCGCTCCACAAGTGACGTGTCTGCCGGAGCCTGGCGGCGAGGGCTCCAAACGCGAACAGGCGTACCTGCAGCTCCGGCGGCTGTTGATCCTCCAGCAGATTCCCGGGGGTGAGCGGCTCCGGGAGGCCGAGTGGACCGAACGGCTGAAGGTCAACCGTACCGCGCTGCGTGAAGCCTTCGCACGGCTGCATGCGGAGGGTCTCATCGAGGTCGGCGCCAAGACAGGGTACTTCGTCCCGGTGCTCCGCAGGCAGGACATCCGGGACGTGCTCGGTGTGCGTGTCACCCTCGAGGGCGGCGCGATCGACATGATCGTCGAGGCGGGGTTCAACACGCCGAAGCGCCTCAAGCCGATGAAGGACGCCTGCGACCAGCTCGATCGCCTCGTGACCGAGAACTACCTGCTCAGCGTCACCGAGGCAGACTTCCGGTTCCACGAATCCCTGATCGCCGCGTCGGGCAACCCGCGCCTGGTCACCGCGTACCGACACGCCCCGCTCCCGATCATCCTCCCAGAAGTCGTCAGCGGTCCTCAGTGGGAAAGCGCTGTCCGCCAGACCGTCGCCGAGCATCGCGCGATCCTGGCAGCCATTCTCGACGGCGACGCCGAGCGGGCCAAGAAACTGCTCCGTTCGCATGTCACCGAACGATCGCTCGTGGTGGCCGCGTCCCGCTGAGCCCTGTCACGCCCTGCTGATCACGAAAATCGCTTCCTCCGCCCTCAGGTTCGGCAGGAATCGCACCGGGTCGCGCCGGCGGGCAATCAGCGCCCGCCTCCGGAGCACGCGCATGCGGTTCTCGCGGCAGAAGTCCTCGAAATCGCGAATCGACAGGAAATGCAGGTTCGGGGTGTTATACCAGCGAAACGGCAGGTTCTCGGTCATTGGCGTCCGCCCGGTCAGCAGGATCTGCAGCACGGGCTTCCAGCACGCGAAGTTCGGGAAGCTCACGATCCCGTACCGACCGATCCGCACCATCTCACGCAGCACGACTTCCGGGCAGCGCAGCGTCTGGAGCGTCTGCGACAGCACCACGTAGTCGTAGGACTGCGTGGCGAAACTCCCCAGCTCGGCCTCGATGTCGAGGTCCACGACCGGCAGCCCGCGTCGGACGCACTCGATCAGATTCTCCTGCACGACCTCGATGCCGAGGCCCTGCACGCGGCGGTGTCGCATGAGTCGGCTGAGCAAAGTGCCGTCGCCGCAGCCGAGATCGAGCACGCGGCTTCCCGGTTCGACCAGTTCCTCGATTCGGTCGTAATCGATCCGAACGCGCGCCCAGGCGGATTCGACGGCCGGCTGCTGGCGGTATGCGCGTCCCCCCTGCCCGTCACGAATGAGCGGTGTGTCGGAGGCCGAGGCCAGAAAACCGCCGATCAGGTCACCCAGCAGCCTGGGCTCGAGGAGGAAGGCGTCATGACCATACGGCGAGTTGATCTCGCTGTATGAGACCCACGCACCGTTGGCGAGGAGCGCGTCCACGATTTGACGCGACTGCGCGGGCGTGAAAAGCCAGTCGCTCGAGAAACTGATCAGGAGGTACCGGACCGGCGTACCCTCGAATGCCTTCTGCAACGACCCGCACCGGGCGGCCAGATCGTAGTAGTCGACGGCCTTCGTGATGTACAGGTAGGAATTGGCGTCGAACCGGGCGACGAAGGTGCGGCCCTGGTAATCGAGGTACGTTTCGACCGAAAACTCGCTGCCGAAGTCGTACTTGTACGTATCCG
>CAZJTF010000129.1:2040-16968 GCA_964548565.1 uncultured Planctomycetales bacterium
TCGAGGTACGTTTCGACCGAAAACTCGCTGCCGAAGTCGTACTTGTACGTATCCGCGTGCTCGAGCTCGCGCCCGAACTTCTCGTGCATCCCCTGCTCGGAGAGATACGTGATGTGGCCGACCATCCGGGCGATCGCCAGCCCGCGGTCGGGGCTCGGGCCGCCATGGTACTGGCCGCTGGCGAAATTCGGGTCGGCCAGGATGGCGTTACGCCCCACCGCGTCGAACGCGATGCTCTGCGCGTTGAGACGCGCGGTCGTGGCGATCGGAATGGCAGCCACGACGCTCTCGGGGTACCGGACGGCCCATTCCAGCACCTGCATGCCGCCCATGGAGCCGCCGAGCACGGCCAGGAGCTTGCGGATGCCCAGGTGCTCGACCAGGCGCTTCTGGACCTTAACCATGTCCTCGATCGTGATGATCGGGAAATCGAGGCCCCAGGGGCGTCCCGTCGCCGGGTTGATCGAGGACGGGCCGGTCGTTCCTCTGCAGCCGCCCAGCACGTTCGAGCAGATCACGAAGTACCGGTTGGTGTCGATGCCCTTCCGCGGCCCGACCATGATGTCCCACCAGCCGGGCTTGCGGTCCTGCTCGGAGTGGTAGCCGGCAACGTGGGCATCGCCGGTCAGCGCGTGGCAGATGAGCACCGCGTTGCTGCGGTCAGCATTCAGCGTGCCGTAGGTCTCGTAGGCGACGTCGATCGGGCCGAGGGTGCGGCCGCACTCCAGCCGCAGTTCCTCCGGCGGGTGGAACAGCGTGACCGTCTGCGTCTGGACCAGGCCGACGGAGCCGGCCTGGGTTGCTGGTGCCTCGGTTGTCTCTACCCCGGCCAAGGGAGTCCTCGCTGCGCCACCGGATCCATCCCCCCGAATCCGCGCGAACCTGCCATTACTTCTGCGATGCCGCCAGTGCCTGGTCGATGTCCGCCAGGATGTCACCGATATCCTCGATCCCGATCGACAAACGGACGTACTCGGGCCTGACGCCGGTTTCCTTCTGCTCCTCGGGCGTGAGCTGCGAATGCGTTGTGCTGGCCGGGTGGATGCACAGCGACTTCGCATCGCCGATGTTCGCCAGGTGACTCAGCAGCTTCACGCTGTCGATAAACTTGCGCCCGGCCTCAATCCCGCCCTTGATCCCGAACCCGAGAATCGCGCCGCTGCCCCTCGGCAGGTACTTCTTCGCATTCGCATGGTACGGATGGTCGGCCAGACCCGGATAGTTCACCCACTCGACCGCCTTGTGCTTCTGCAGGTGCTGCGCGACTGCCAGGGCGTTCTCACAATGGCGCGGCATGCGAACGTGCAGCGTCTCGAGCCCGATGAGGAACAGGAACGACGCGAACGGGCTCATGCAGCTTCCCATGTCGCGCAGGAAGTGCGTCCGGCACTTGATGATGTAGGAAATGTTGCCGATCGGCTTGAGCGCCTCGGCAAAGACCAGCCCGTGGTAGCTCGGATCCGGCTCGGTGAACTCCGGCCAGCGCTTCGCGTCCCTGGTCCAGTCGAATTTGCCCGAATCGACGATGCAGCCGCCGATGTGCAGGCCGTGGCCGCCGATGAACTTCGTGCAACTGTAGACGGCGATGTCGATCCCATGCTCGAACGGCCGGAAGAGCGCCGGCGTCGCGACCGTGTTGTCGCAGATGACGGGGAGACCGAGCTCGTGCGCGATGCGGGTAATCTGCTCGAAGTCCGGCACGTCGTTCTTGGGGTTGCCGATCGTTTCGAGATACACGCACCGCGTGTTCGCGTCGGCGAGCTTGCGGATCTCCTCCGGGCGCGAGGGGTCGAACAGCCGGGCCTCGATCCCCAGCTTCGGGAACGTCTGTGTGAACAGCGTCCACGTCCCGCCGTACAGGCTGGTCGCGGAGATGAAGTTCTGGCCGGCGTGGCAGATGTTGAAGATCGCCGTGTAGATCGCCGACTGCCCGCTGGAGAGCGCCAGCGCCCCGACGCCGCCGTCGAGGGCGGCCATGCGCTTTTCGAAGACGTCGTTCGTCGGGTTCATCAGGCGGCTGTAGATGTTCCCGAACTGCTTGAGCGCAAAGAGGTCGGCGGCGTGGGCACTGTCCTGGAAGACGAAGCTGCTCGTCGCGTAAATGGGGACGGCCCGTGCCGTCGTCGCGGAGTCGACCGTCTGGCCGGCGTGCAGGCATCGTGTTCCAAGCCCTTCAAGCTTCAATTCCGACATCGTGATGTCTCCATGCGCTGCCTGGCAGTCGCGGTTGTGAAAACCTCAGCTTCCTGACGGTCGCGGTTCGAAAGGCCCTGCCCCCCGAGCAGATTCGTGCCGGGGTGGTCTGAAACTGCATCGCGGTTTCGAGGCCGGCCTCTCCGTCTTCGTGAAAACCGGGTATCCTCCCGCATCGACGGTCTCGGTTCAAGTTCCGGCCCTCGGGGCCACTTTGAGGAGTCGCCTGATGTCGCACGATCCCCTGACGCACTGCACTCGACGCACCCTGCTCGCCGGTTCGGCCGGCCTCGCCGCCTCGTCGCTCGCGCAATCGCTGCGGGCCGCCCACGCACCCGCCTCACCGGTGCCGCGCCAGGTGAAAGCCTTCTGCATCGACTTCAACTGGGGCCCGGACGGCGCCGCCCCTCCGGGGATGTACACGCAGGCCGACCCCGCGGAACACGTTCGCTGGTACCAGGACCTCGGCGCGAACGTCATCCAGACATTCTGCGTCAGCTACAACGGTTACGCGTGGTACCCGAGCAAGGTCGCCCCGGTGAACCCGGGCCTGGAGCAGCGCGACTGGCTCGGCGAGATGGTCGACCGCGGCCACGACGCGGGGATGCAGGTCATGGGTTACTTCTGCCTGGGGGCGAACCCGTACTGGGAGAAGCTGCACCCGGACCTGGTCCACAACGACGACAAGATGAACATCGAGATCCCGCAGACGCTCGAGTACCTTGACTACTTCTGCCGCCAGGTCGAGGACGCGCTGCAGCGGTCGGGCGTGGACGGCTTCATGATCGACTGGATCCGTCCGACGCGCCACCGCATGTGGGTGCCGGCCGAGAAGGAGATGTGGCGGCAGCTGCTCGGCGAGCGATTCCCGGAGTCCGGCCAGCCCTCGAAGGAGGCGATCTTCGAGTTCGACCGCCGGGCGATGCAGCGGGCGTGGCGGCACATCCGCTGGACCGTCCGCGCGACCCGCCCGGCCATTATCTGGACGAACCATCCGTTCCTCAAGGAGGAGTACCCGCTGTGGGAGGGGCAGGACCTGCTCCGGAGCGCGGACTGGATCCTGAACGAAGCCCCGGAACTCGAGCACCTCGACTGGCTCGCTCCGCGGATCGGCCCGAAAACGCTGCTGGTGCAGAACCTGTGCGGCTGGAAGGGGCACGATGCCAGTGTGTGGAAGACTTTGGATCGAACGAAGATCGGTCTGTACGGCTACGCCAAGGCGGACCCGCAGACGACGATGCCGGACGCCAAAAACGAGAACAATGTCCGGAACATCGGGATCATCCGGAAAGCGTACCGGTCGTCGTGAGGGATGATCGAACGGGAACGGCCGTCGGATGCCCGCCGCCTCATCGCGCGAGCGTGCCGGCCCACTGCATGTTCACGATGACCGTCGTGGGCTCGTTCATGAAGATGATTTTCGAGTAGTCGACCTGGGTGTCGCTCTTGACCGCGTAGAACTCCTGGGCGACCCCCGTGGCCTGCACGGGGCCGCCGGGCGTATCGAGCGGCAGGGTCACACTCAGGTTGACCGTGAGATTCCCGCCGGTGCCAGTGATGCTGAGGACCGTCTCGGTGAAGGCCTGCGCGCCGAAAGTCCCCTGCCGGACATCTCCGACGGCCACGGGTTGCCCATCCTGCCGGAGCAGGACGCCCTGCTCATTGAACTGCCGCGTCTCGGTGACGGTCGTCTGCTGGGTCGTGCCGGCCTGATCGTCGGTGGTGAAATCCACGAAGGATGTCCCGGTCACCGTCCCTGCGTAGGTGCCGGGTTGAATGTCGGAGGTGACGAGGTCGCCGCCGCCGTTCGGGGTCTGTGTCGGACACCCCGCGCCCAGGCAGAACATCAGCCCGATTGCAGCCGCGAGTAATCCCTTGTTCATGTCCGCTCCCTCTCAGATGCGATCGTTGCGCCCGATTTCGACACACATCGAGCTGACGATTCTACAACACCTCGTTTTTTCTGTATCGGCCGGGCGGTCCTCCCCTCGCGAGGGGAACCGCCAGGGAACAGGCGTGCTGCACGCCGCAGAACCCCGCGCGGGAGCTGCCATGGCCGACCACTATGGTATACTCCTCGCACGGCGCCTGCACGTGTGTGTGCGCCGGATGACACCTGGTACACGCAACTGTGAGGTTCACATGGCACTGCACAACGGGCTGACGCGGCGCGACTTCCTTTGGACAGCGGCGGCCGGCGCGGCCACCGGGCTGAGCGTCGGTGCATCGGGAGCACTCGCTGCCGCGACACCGAAACCGATTCTCCCGCACGGCGTCCTCGGACGCACGAAGTACCCCGCGACGCTGGTCAGCTTCGGTGCGATTCTGATCTCCGACAAGTCCGGGACGCGGGTGCTCAAGTCGGCCATCGATGCCGGACTGAACCTGGTCCACACCTCCGCGAGCTACGTCAGAGGTAAAAGCATCCTGGCCATCGGCGAGTTGTTCCGCGCCGAGCCGGCGTACCGCAACAAGGTCTTCATCTGCCTCAAGAGCTTCCGCCCCGACCAGGAGAGCGAGATTACGGGGATGCTCAAGACCCTGAACACCGACCACGCCGACCTGCTGCTCTCGACGATGGACAAGCCCGACCCCAAGCGCCTCGAACTGATTCAGGCGTCGCAGGACAAGCTGAAGGCCAAAGGGCTGATCCGGCACACCGGCTTCGTCTGCCATGGCGACATGAGCGGCGTCATCGAGATGGTGCTCGACAAGGCGCCGAAGTACTTCGACGCGACGCTGCTTTCGACCGCGCCGCTGAACGACAGCGCCGAAAAGAAGGACCGGTTCAAGGGCAATCTCGCCAGCCTGAGGAAGCAGGGTGTCGGCATCATCTCGATGAAGAGCGGCGCCCGTGACGCGTCGAAGAAGGGCGCCCCCGTGTTCCAGGCCCACGTCAAGAGCCTGCTGGAGGCCGGCTGCGACACGGTGCTCACCAGCATCGACACGTTCGACCAGGTCGGCCTCATCAAGGGCCTCGAACTCAAGGGATCGCTCTCGCCCACCGAGAAGCAGGCGGCCGCCCTGTTCCGCGACAGCCGCAGCCAGGCCTGCCTGATGTGCGCCGACTGCACGAAAGCGTGCCCGGCCGGCGTCCCCGTGAACGACCTGATGCGGATCGCCATGTACCACGACGAGTACGGCTGGCTCGATCACGCCCGCAGCGAGTACGGGCTGCTTCCCGCCGGTGCTGCTGCCCTGGCAACGCAGTGCGGGGACTGCCATGCCTGCGCGGACGCGTGCCCGCGCGGCCTGGCCAGCGCGGCCGGCGTGCGCCGGGTCACCGAGCTGTTCGCGTAGCCCCACCGTCATTGGCAACCCCCATCGAGCGGCGTCTCGGCGCCCTTTTGCGCCGTGGCTTCGTATTGCGCCGGCGCAGGGCGGCAAAGCACGCGGCCCGCTGCGCGGCCTGCCAGGCCACAGAATTGCCGGCGTGCCACAGGTCAGACCTGGCGCGGTGCATGCAACCCTCTCCGGAATCACACCGCGGGTGCTCCGTGGCAGCGCAATCCGGGCGGAGCGGGGTCCGTGGGTTCGCGCTGCGCACGTGAATTGCGCGCGGGTCGTCGCCCGCGTGCAGCGCCGTCCGAGAGGACCGGCCGAAAGCAGTCAGGAGCTCGAAAGCGTTCGCGGGGCAACTGCATGATGCTTCCTTCCAGGCCCCATCACGGTGGGTGCTCCGCGCCCGGCGCGGCCGCTGGCCATGCGTGGGATCGCACCCTTCGCCCCGGTCATCATCGTCTACATCGCGTCGCCTGTTCCAGGCGCGTGGCAACGGTGTTATCGTGGCGGCGCGTTTGCTAACATCAGGAGGACACATGAATCCGCAATCGCTCACACGTCGGGATCTTCTCGCCCACACCGGGCGCATCGGGGCCGCCGCGGTGGCCGCACCGTACGTCATCCCGTCGGGGGTGCTGGCCGCGCCCGGGCGCGTCGGGCCCAACGATAAGATCAGCATCGCCCTGATCGGCTCCGGCGGGCAGGGCAACTGGAACCTCGGCCAGCTCCTCGAGCAGCAGGACGTCGCCATCACCGCCATTTGCGATGTCTGGAAGGAGCGACGCGACCGCACGCTTACCCGATGCAAGGACGCGAAGGGCTACAACGACTTCCGCGAGGTCCTGCAGCGCGACGACATCGACGCCGTGCTCATCGCCACGCACCCGCACTGGCACGCGTACATCTCGATCGCCGCGGCCGAGGCGGGGAAGGACTTTTACTGCGAGAAGCCGATGACGCTCGGCGTCGGCGAGTCGCTGGCCGTGCTCCGCGCGGCCCGCAAGCACAAGCGCGTGACGCAGATCGGCACGCAGATCCACGCGACCGCGAACTACCGGCGCGTCGTGGACGTCGTGCGGTCCGGGGCGCTGGGCAAGATCAGCACCGTCCGGACGTTCCACGTGCTCAACCAGGGCCCGGAGGGGCTTGGGCATTCGCCGGAAACGGACCCGCCCGAGGGGCTCGACTGGGAGATGTGGTGCGGGCCGGCGCCGCTGCGCCCGTTCAACATGCTGATCGCGAAGGATTCGTACACGAATCCCTCCTTCATGGCGTACAGCGGCGGCTGGACCCCCGGAATGGCGCCGCACATCGTCGACGTGCCGTGGTGGGCGCTGGAGCTCGACTACCCGCGTTCGACGTCGAGCACGGGCGGGCGGTACATCATCCAGGACGACGGCGACGCGTACGACTTCCACCAGGTCCAGTGGCAATTCCCGAACCTGACGGTCACGTGGTGGACGTCGCTCGTCAACAGCTACGGCTTTGACAACCAGGGCGGGCCGGGGCTGCACCGCCGGCGCGGGATGTATTTCCACGGCGTCAATGGGACGATGCTCGCCGACTACGACGTCCTGAAAATCATCCCCGAAGGCGATCGCATGAAGGGCTTCGAGATCGAGAAGGTTGAAAAAGTGATCCCGGATTCGCCCGGCCACCACCGCGAGTGGCTCGACTGCATCCGCAGCCGCCAGCAGCCCAGCTGCTCGGTCGAATACCACCACAAGATCGACATCGCGATCAATCTGTCGCTGATCTCGCTCAAGCTCGGCAGATCGGTGCAGTTCGACCCGGCGACGCTGACGATCCCGAATGACCCGGAGGCAAACAAGCTGCTGGTGCCGCCGTACCGGGCGCCGTGGAAGTTCCCCTCGCAGTACCTGACGTAGTAGACGCGGAATCGAGGCCGGCGGCTCGCTGATGGTCCTCGGATTCGCGCCCGACCGGCGCACACGGCCTGGCCTTGCCGGACAGATGGCGCGGCCAGGCCGCGTTATGCGCGAGACGGGGCGAATACCCGCCCAACAGGCGATTGAAAGCGTGGTCTGGTCTCGCGGACAATAGGGTGGACGCGTCGCCTGCAGGACGGCAGGAGGCGTGGTGATCCGGCGTTCCAGGACGGGACGCGTTGGGCAATGACTGCATCCCCCGGAGGACGTGCCGCATGAAGCGGACGCTGCTCTCGCTCGGTTCAATCGTTGTCGCGCCGATCCCCATCACCGATGCGCAGGTGGCCCCCCCTGCTCCGGCCGTGATCTCCGAGGTGACGGCCGCCGCCGCGACGCAGCGGTACTCGAAGACGGCCGTTTCACGCACGTTCGTCAACCCGATTGCCGAAGGGGCCGACCCCTGGGTCATCCGCCACGGTGAAAGCTATTACTTCTGCGAGAGTGAAGGCCACGACGGCATCTCCGTCTGGAAATCGGCACGCCTGACGGAGAAAGGCCGCAAGCGCGTCGTCTGGCGCTCGCGCCGGGGCACGTGGAACGCCCGCGAGGTCTGGGCGCCCGAACTGCACCGGATCCGCGGCCGCTGGTACGTCTACTACGCGGCCAGCGACGGGCGGAACGAAAACCACCGCGCGGGCGTCCTGCGGGCGACGACGGACGATCCGCAGGGGCCGTACGAGGATATGGGCGTCCTCTACACCGGTGACGACATCGCCGGTCGCACGCACAACCGCTGGGCCATCGACGCGGCGCCGTTCGAGCTCGACGGACGGCTTTACCTGGTCTGGTCCGGCTGGCCCGACACCTGTGACATCCAGTACCTCTACATCGCACCAATGGAGAACCCGTGGACGGTCGGCGGCCAGCGGGTGAAGATCTGCGAAAACGACACACATGTGTGGGAACGCGTGTCGGAACGCCAGGCGGAGCGCGGGCTGCACGAGGGGCCGACGATCATCCAGCGCAACGGGCGGCTGTTCGTGCTCTACGCGTGCAGCAGCTCATGGGAGGCCACGTACAAGCTCGGGCTGCTCTACATGAACGCCGGGGACGATCCGCTCGATCCGCGGAGCTGGAAGAAGCTGGATCGGCCCGCGATGCAGTCGACTTCGGAGGTGTTCGGCCTCGGCCACGCCAGCGTGACGACCTCCCCCGACGGAACGGAAGACTGGATCGTGTTCCACGCGAAACGCTTCCGCGAGCCCGGCTGGCAGCGCGCAGTCTGGGTGCAGCCGTTCGGCTGGACGAAGGAAGGCTTTCCCGATTTCGGGTCGCCGATCCCGGCAGGCAGGCCGCTGCCGGTTCCCTCCGGCGAAGCGGGCCATGTCGGCGGCGGCGATTTCCGTGACAGCTTCTCGAACGAGACGTGGGACGAATGGACGTACTACGGCCACAACCGCTACGTGCGGATCCGAGAGGGACGACTGGAACTGGGCGGGCGCCCGGGCTCCGGCGCGGTAAACCTGTATCGCACGGGCGAAAAAGCGATTGTGCGCGGGCGTGAGTGGAGCGACCTGTCGCTGCAGGTGCGGGTACGGATGACGGCGGGTAGCCGCGACGCCGGCCTCGTGTTCCGTGTGAGCCAGCCGGCACTCGGATACGACGCGCAGCGAGGGTATTTCGCAGGGTTGATCCCCGGAACTCGAAAGGTCGTGCTGGGGCGGACCGACGGCGCGGCCTGGCATGAACTCGCGCTCGTAGACCATCCCGTCGAAGTCGGGACGTGGTACACGCTCGGGGTGGAGGCGGTGGGCGCGACGATCCGCGTGCTGGTGGACGGCCAGCAGGTGATCAGCGTCACGGATGCTCACCACGCATACGGACAGGTCGGCGCGCGGGTCGTGGATACGGCCGCGGAATTTGACGACTTCGAGGTGAAGGCGCGGTAGGCGCCGGACGGTCGGCCACTATTGTGGTTGCCCGGCGGAGACGCGGCGCGCCCACTGCAGGTACTTCTTCGTCTCGGTGACGGCGTCGACCTTCTCGGACCTCTGGAGATACTCGGAGACGTAGTAGCCCTTGTAGCCGTGTTTCTCGAGTTGTCGGATGATCTCCAGGAAGTCGATGGGGCCCTCGCCCCAGGGTGACTGGATCGTCTCCCACGTCATCCCCCCTGCCCGGAAACCGGTGCCCTGCACGTAGGGATACACGATGTCGAAAGGCCTGCCCTTGTTCGGCCCCGCGTAGTAGTGGCTGGGATCGAGCGTGAGGCCGAGGCCGGGCACCTGCCGGCAAAACCAGACCGCGTCGGACGGCTGCTCGGTCACCTGGTTCACGTGCGTTTCGAGCGTCAGGATGATGCCGCCGTCCTTCGCGATCGCCTGCAACGTGCGCAGCTTCCGGACCGCGTCCTGGCGGTCGACCTTCACGCCGGGTGCCATGAGGTTGATGACGCGGGCCTTGAGGCGACCGGCGAGCTTGACGAGCGCGCGGAACTCGGCCTCGTACACATCGAACGGCCTCGCCTCAATCGAGTCCCACGTCAGGCCGGTGACCTTGAGACCGTTAGACTTCACCGCCGCCTCGATCTTCGAGGCCTCCGCGTCAAAATCCTTCATCAACGCGGGCACGTTGACGTGCGGCGCCCACGAGAAGCACGGCAGGTCCACGTTCTTGAAGCCCATCGCGGCGACGCTTTTCATCGCTGTTTCGAGTGGCTCCTTGAGTACGCAGAGGGATGAGCAGCCCACGCGGTCGTTGATGTTAATCGCCGGCCGAGTGCCGGGGGCCTTCTCAGCCCCCAGCGCGGCAAACGGTAGCACAACGCTCCATGTGAGCGCCAGCAGCGTCAGTTTCATGGTATCAGGTCACTCCGTGCGTGGCCGATGTTATGTCAGGTCGGTCTTCGTCCCCAGGTCTTCCCACTTGATGACGCTTGGCTCGTACGCGTTCTTCTTCGCGTTCACCATCGCCATGCGGCCCATGATGCACATGAGCGAGCAGAGCCGCCCCGTCTCGATGTTGGCGTTCGGGAGGCGCTTCCCGCCGGCTTTAATGTTGGCCACGAAGCCTGCCAGTTCCTCGGGTGTGCCCTCGTCCCAGCCTTTGCCGATGGGCTCGCCGAACTTCTGCGTCTTTTCGTCCCGGCCGTAGTACATCGCTGCATTCAGGTCCGCCGCGCCCTTCTCGCCGAAGACGGTGAGGTGTTCCTGGTCGTACTTGCCGGGAAGCAGCCACAGGTGGGTGTAGGAGAAGAGCGTGCCGTCAGGCCAGGCGAACGTCGTCGAGGAGTGCGTTTCCGAAAACTCGGGCGTCCGGCCGCGCTGATTGTAGCCCATGGCCACGCAGGTCGCCGGGCGCTGGTCTTTCATCGCCCAGGCCATGACGTCCATGTGGTGGCTGGCCTGCTCGATGAGGCGCCCACCGTCGCAGTCGCTCGGCGCACCGGACGGGTCGCCCGACCAGTGCCAGCCGCCCTGCATGAAGGTGATCTTGCCGAGCAGTCCTTCGTGGATCGCCTTCATCATCGCCAGGTACGTGGGGTGATAGCGACGCTGCGTCCCGATCTGGAAGAACTTGCCCTTCTCCTTCCAGGCCTTGCGGGCGGCGATCGTCAGCGCATCGCAGGATTCCACGTCCTTGTCCAGGGGCTTTTCGCCGAAGCAGTGATAGCCCGCTTCGAGCACCGGGATCGCAACCTTGGCGTGGTTGCAGATCTGCACGACGCACATCACGCCATCGATCTTCTCCTTGTCGAACATCTCGCGGAAATCGGTGTAGCCATTCGGCTTGTCACGCTCCCAGAACTTCTTGGCCTTTTCCATCCGCTCCGGGATCAGGTCGCAGACGCCGACGACCCGCGCGTCGGGTACCTTCTCCAGCATGTGCTGCATGAGGCCGCTGGAGCGTCCGCCGCAGCCGATCCAGCCGAGTTGGACGCGCTCGTTCGCCGCATACGCCCGGGCTGAGCCCAGGCTGCCGAGCATGACCGCAGAACCGGCCGCCGATGCCTTCATGAAATCCCGACGTGACATGTTGTTGCTCATTCCTGTTCTCCGGATCACATGTGGACAGGCCGGCGTGTACCGCGACCGGCGAGCGCACAAGGCTACTCCCATGACCACGGCCACGCAAATGTACCGGGTTACCCGAGCAGGTAGCGTTCGGCGAACGAGGCGAGAATCTTGCTTACGAACCGGGCATCCCGCTCGTCCTGGAGGAGCAGGTGGTCGGCGCGGTCCAGCGAGACGATGCTGCGCGGCTCGGAGGCCAGCTCGTAGATCCGATACGCATGGCGGATCGACAGGACGGGGTCGGAGGGCGAATGGAAGATGAGCAGCGGGCGGTTCAGCGAACGGATCGCTTCCTCCAGTGAATGCGTTTCCAGGTCGTCGAGGAGCTGGCGCTTGATCCGGACGGGGCGCCCGCCGATCTGGATGTCAGCCTCGCCGTGTGTCTCGATCCCCGGCGCCAATCCCGCCAGGTGCCGGCAGAGTTCCTGTGTGGTGCTGGGCGCAGCGATCGTCGCGACGGCGGCCACCTCGGGGATGCGCGAGGCTGCGGCGAGCACGGCCGCTCCGCCCAGGCTGTGGCCGATCAGCAGACGCGGCGCCCGGTAGCTCTCGCGGAGAAAATCGGCGGCGGCAACCACGTCCTCGATGTTGGTGGTGAAGTTGGTGTCTTCAAAGCGACCTTCGCTTTCGCCCATGCCCGTGAAGTCGAACCGCAGGACGGCGATTCCCTCCTCCGCGAGGCCCTCTCCGATCCATCGCACGGCCTTGAGGTCCTTTGAGCAGGTGAAGCAGTGAGCGAAGATCGCGAAGGCGGCCGGCTCATCGCCCGTGATCTCCAGGCGAGCGGCAAGCCGTTCATTCCTGGTGTTGTGAAAATGGAGTCGCTGGGTTTCAACGGGCACGCGGGTCGTCTCCGGTCTACGCGGCTGTACCGGGGAGTGTACCGGCACGGAGCCGGTGTGACTACGCCTGCTCTCACAGCGCCGGAGACGGCGCTCTCATATCGTGACGTGCTCGGCCGGCGTGGTGTGTTCGGCCAGACGATCCCGGAGATGGAGCAGGAGCTGGCGGGTTGCCTTCAGGTCCTGCCGAAAGCTCCGGGTATCGGTGTGATGGATCTCCGGGCCCAGGTCGCTGATCTCGCGATCGAGGAGGCCGACCAGCAGGTCACGTTCTTGCGGTGTGAGTTCGAGCGTCATGGCACACCTCCATACCTGATTGTAGGCGTGGTTTTGGGGCGATGTGTGCCTGCACCGGGCGCGGAGCGGTGAACGTGCAGAGCCTCGGCAGTCCCCAATGCTGCGACTCAGTCTTTCTCCCGCTCGATTTCGATCTTCGTCTTCGAGCCGTCGGGATGAACGATCGTGCGTTTTTCCTCGACTTCCTGGTCCGTCTCGTGCTTGGTTTCCCGCTCCCGGGACGAGCCGTTGGTGCGGATATCAATGGAACCGCCGCCGCCCCGGTCGGACCCGCCGCCGTGGATCTCGATCCGGGTGCCTTCCTGCTCGCTGGGAGCAGGCTCGTTCCGGTCGCATCCGGACAGGGCCAGACCTGTCGCCGTCATCAGCACCGCACAGGCAATACAGAGCTCACGCATCGGTCTACTCCGGCAGGAATGTGTCCCGACCGACTATAGACCCGACACGTACAGCTCTTCCACGCTGGAGTGCGCGAATTCAGCTCTGGTTGATGCGGTCCATCAGCTGCGAGATCTTGGCGAGGCGCTCACGACCGCCGCCGGGGATCTCGGCCGCGCCCCAGCCGGTGTAGCCGATCTCGCGCAGAGTGGCCATGACAGTCGGCCAGTCGCAGTCGCCCTCCAGGAGTTCAACGTCGAAGCCCTTCCAGACGCCCTGTTCGCCCATCTTCTTGAGGCTGTACTCCTTGATGTCCAGTTTGAAGATGCGCTTGCCGAGCACCTTGATCCACTGCTCGGGCCAGCCGTAGCGGAGCACGTTGCCGACGTCGAAGTGCATCCGGACCATCGGTGATTTGAGTTCGTCAATGTAACGGGCCGTCTCGAGGGGGCTCAGGAGGAAGTTGTTCCAGACGTTCTCGAGGGCGATGACGACGTTGAGTTCCTCGGCGAGCGGAATGACCTTGCGGATCTCTTCCTGTGAGCGGCGGTAGGCGTCATCGTAGAAGACGGTCTTGTCTACCTTGGCCGGCACCAGCAGAACGGAGGTGGCGCCGAGCGTTTTCGCCTCGCGGAGAGCACCCTTGAGGGCCTCAACGCCGCGGGCCCGGGCCGCCGGATCGGGATGGGAGAGGGTGTCCTTCCAGTGGACAGCGTCGACAACGCCGTTGATGACCAACCCGGTGGCATCGCGGGCGGCAAGAAGCTCCTTCACGTCGTGGACGCCCGGCGAATCCGGTTCAACGCCGTCAAATCCGACCTCCTTCAACAGTTTGAACTTGTCGAGGAGCGTCGCGCCGTCTTTGACCATCCCGAGCTTGAGCGATTTCTTGAAGACCGGGGTTTTCTGGGCGGCCGCCACGGCCGGGGCCGCTCCTGCAGCCGCAAAACCCGCCGCGGCCGCGCCTGCCCCTACCAGCTTCAAGAAACCACGTCGGTCGATCCCGTCCTGTGCCATGTGTCCGCCCTCGATGTTCGTTTGCCTGCCCGCCCCTGCCATCCGGGGCAGCACGCCGAGACGTTACCACGTTCGAGCAGACCGCGTAAAGCCGCTTGTCACGAGGCGGAGGCTCGGGGCGGGGCCACTGTATGCGGTGCTCCGGCCGCTGAGGGGCTTCAGCTTCATCGTGCTTTTCACTCGGTGAACCTCTTTGAGGGTCCCATTGGCGGCAAATACGACTCGTACGCCGACGGCAGAACGCGTGCGTTCCGGCGCATGAACAGGGCGGCGTCCCCCAACGCCGCCCTGTTACCCTGAAGCGCTCTCTGGTGCGCGCCTGTGTTAGTCGTAGTAGTTAAATCCGAAGCTGAAGCCGCTGCCCGAGTACCCGTACGGGGAACCCCCATAGATGTGCGGCGGGCAGTAGTGTGGATACGCATATCGGTATGCACGCGGATAGACGCGGTACGGCCGGCCGTAGTAATGCCGCGGAGCATAGTAGCGATAGCCGTGGTGCGGCCGATAGCCATACCCGCCATAGCCGTGCCCGTGTTTGTAGCCACCTGCCTCCGCCGGCGCTGCCCCGAACGAGAACAGCAGGCCCGCCACGGCCAGTCCCAACCCCAGTACTGATCTCCTCAGCCTCATGGCTGTGCTCCTCATCCAGGACCCGTTTTCGCCCGCCGTCGCAGGCTTCACCGGAATAGACAATCGCAACGTGGAATAGTTGGCATTGTGAAAATAATTTCGAATTGCTGCCGGGGTCTTGGGACCGTATAAACCCGCAAGACGGACCTCTGAGCATCCCGCAACCCCAGGCAAGCGTCCAGATAGCCTGCATCGCCCGGAATCAGGCACCCGGGCTGGAACTTCCTTCAGCGAGGCCGCTGATGCGTGTCGTATCGCTTCACATCGGACGCCCATCGCTCGTGGTTCGGATTGGGCGGCCCTTCAGCACGGCCATCAACCGCCGGG
>CAZJTF010000130.1:0-16957 GCA_964548565.1 uncultured Planctomycetales bacterium
GGAGTATGAAAGCCGCTTCGTGGAGACGAAGAGACGTCGCTGGCGAACTTCCCGCAAGCAGGGCCGCGACCGTGCCGGCCATCGCCGCCCCGGCCACCCATGCTCGTCGCGAATTGAAACCTCCGACCACAGCGACCGACGTCCAGTCCAGACCTCCGCACAACGCGCCCCAGAGCATCGCCCCCACACCCGCAAACCTTCGGCTGTACGGCCAGAGCAGCAGACCCACCGCGCAGGCAGCACACGCAGCGTCCGCTCGAAAACCGTGGTTCGCGGACTCAGCGGCAAGCGGGAACGTCGCCGCGGTGAACACAGCGGAAACAACACAGGCAGTCCGGGAAGCACTCTGCCGCCGACCGGAGGAGTAGGTCAGGACCCCGCAGACGAGCCCGACCGTGAGGCCGGACAGCCAATTACCGAGCGAGAGGGCGCCCGTTGCATGTTGCCAGGCAAGCGGGACGGCGCCGAGTCCGGCCGCCAAGGCCAGCAGCGTGAGCACGAATACGTCATGGATTCGGCGCATCTGCGTCCTGCTTCCATAGGTGGTCCGCCGCCCTTCCAGGCGACCACGTCGCAAGCCACTCCTGGAAGACGGCGGCCTCATCTCGAGCACTGAAGCGATGCAGACGCGTGGAGAACGCGGCCAGCAGTGGCAATGCGGCCAAAGCAACGGCAAGCATGCTGATCGCCACCGCGGATCGGTAGGCCCGCGTGCGGGCTCGCAGCGGCAGGCGGGCCAGCGCCTGCCCGAACACGTGCATTCCAACCCCCGCCAGGAGCGAGGCAGGCGTGACAAGCTGCTGGTAGTAATGACTAGCCGGGATCCGCAGGCGGCTCACCGCAAGCAGTTCAAGCGCCAACCAGGCTGCTGCAAACAACGCGATCGAGCGTACCGGCCGTAGCGGAGGCACTTCAGGGCGTCTGCTGCTCGTAGAGATCGCGAATACCCCGGCGACCAGTCCGAGAACGTACCACGCGGCCATGGGGACGAGTGGCACAAGGTCGTGCCACTGCACGCCCAGATCACGTGTGCCCACGTGGCGCGGCGTGCTTGCGATGAGCTGTCGGATGTGAGCGTCCAGTGTGCCGCTGACGCATAGAACGATGCCCAGCGGGAATACCGCGATGAGAATCCCCACGGCGCTGGCTGCCCATTCGGCCGCGAATTCCTTCGGTCTTCGACGGCAGGCGAGCGTGTCCGCGAACATCACGACGAGCGGAATCATCGCCGCCTGTTTGATCGTGAGGCCGAGGCCGATGGCGAGTCCTCGCGCGACTCCACGTCGGGTCGGTCCGGGAACGGTCAAATGTGCCCAGGCAGCGATCGCGACCGGCAGGATCAGGTAGTTTTCACCGAGCGTGAAGCCATCCGTGACGCTCTCGAGAGCGTTCAGGGCGTTGTGCGCGATGACGGCGAAAAGCGTGCAGGCGGCGCCGATGCGCGAGCCGAAGAGGCGCCGGATCAGCAGGTACAGGACGCAGTAGCCCGCCAGCATGCATGCGGATTCGATCGGAATCAGCGTGAGCCGGCTGGGCGGGCCTGGAAAGACGCGGTAGCTCCAGCCTGTCAGCAGCGCCTGGCCCCCGGGCTTGTCGGGAATGAGATCCGCAAGCTGAAGGCTGCCTTCCCAGAATTTGTAGGCTGAAACCGCATGGTAGAGGCTATCCAGCCGGATCGGCATGCAGAGGGCGGCCAGCCGGCCGAGGACGTGGATCACCAGTGCGGCAAGCAACAGCGCGGGAGGCCAGTCAAGCCTGCGCGTGAGCCGCTCGAGTCTTCGCATCATGACCGCCTCGTGCCGGTGCTGCGCCGGCCGCAGGGGTCATTCTGAAGTGTGCCGGGCGCCTCGGCAACCCGCGGCGCATGCGCACGGGCGTAGGGCGGGGTCCAGGGGCCCATCCCACGCCCGTCGCGGCGGTCCGGATGGTGTCTTTGCCCGCTACAGTCCTGAGCTGAAATCGTCCTGGGGCGGCGTGGTGCCGTTGCGCCCGGCATTCTCCGCGCCCGCGGCACGCCCCCCTTCGGCCGTTGCATCGCGCTGGCGGACCGGCTGCACCTGCCCCGTCTCGGGTTTGCGTCGTCGGACCGCCGGTACGGCTGCCGAATCCGCCCCAAAACGGCGATCCGAATCGCGCTCGCGGCGTCCGGCGGCTTCGCGCTTCAACTCGGCGATCAGCGAGTTGTAGTCGGATGGGTTGACGTCGTTGTCGCTCGCCTGCACCGACGCGACCGGCGCCTCCCGGTGGACGGGTTCATGCAGTGCGTACTCGTCCACATCGTCATCGAAGTCGTCAAACTTCGGCGGGCGATAGTCCGGGGACTTGGCTCTTTCCAGCTCCTCGTGGAACGCCTGGATGACGGCCTTTTGGATGCGCTCCCGGCAGGCGGCGTTGATCGGGTGAGCGACGTCGGCGTGCAGCTTGGAGCGGCCCTGGGCATCCTTGGGAGCCCGGTTCTCGTTGAGCCGCTGGCCGCAGTCGTTGCAGTATTTTGCCCGCAGGTGATTCTTGCACCCGCATCGGGAGCAGCGATCCGCGAGCTTACGGGAGGGCATCGCGACGAACTCTCCGTTCGTCCCGTCGATGATCTTCAGGTCGCGGATGACAAAGTCACCGTCCAGCGTGATGCTGCAGAATGCGCGAAGTCGTTCCGCCGACTTCTCCACGAGTTTGATGCGGACCTCACTGATCTCCATGAAGCTACCTCCAAGGTTATCGCAGGAGCCGCCGGCTCGGTCCGTTGCGAGGACACCGGCTCCCGCGGGCTTGACGACTTCCTAGGCTGCATCGCCCGTCCGGACGACGCGCGTCTCGATGTCTAACGCGTCCCGCGCGACGCGGGCAAAGTTCTCCGCCTCCGACTCTTCATCAAAGGCGGTGAACAGAGTTGAGCCGCTTCCGGACATCCGAACTGCCCGGCCGGCCAGACGCGTCGCATGATCTCTGATCTCGCGGAGCACCGGCCGCACAATCATGGCCGGCTCCTCGAGCATATTGAATGTCCAATCCATCCACTCGACGGCATCGGCGGGGCGATTAGCCGGCACAACCGGCTGCTGCGGCGGATGCTCCGGTGAACGCCAGGCTGCATAAACGGCCGCAGTCGAAACCGGGATACCCGGCAGAAGCAACACGACCCAGCCGCTCCAGGGAAGGTGGACCGGCTCCAGGCGTTCCCCGCGCCCGCGCATCACCGCGGCTCCACCGCGCAGAAAGAACGGCACATCGCTGCCCAATTCCGCAGCCAGCGGGAGTACCGACTCCACGTCCCAGTCCAGTTCCCACAGGCGCAGCAGTCCCTTCAGGGCCGTCGCGGCATTCGAACTTCCGCCACCCAGGCCCCCTCCTGCCGGAATTCGTTTTACCAGCCGGCAGTGGACGCCTTTGGTGCAGCCCGCGCGCTCCGACAGCAGCCGGGCCGCCCGGACCACCAGGTTCGTCGCGTCGCAGGGGGCACCCGGGTGGTCGCACTCGAGTTCGATCACCGAGGGTTGTTGCGTGAGAATAAGTTCATCTGAGAGGGTAATGGTGGAGACGAGCGATTCCAGTTCATGGAAACCGTCCGGACGTCTGCCGAGAACGCGCAGACTCCAGTTCACCTTGGCCGGAGAGTTCAAGGCTATGTGACGGTCGGCCACGATTGCATCCTGGATGTCATCGCCTTACGCCTGGTCTGGCTGAAATGACGCGGGTTGGCCACTGCGTTGGTGCGGTGCGCTCACCCAGCGAACCCGACAAACTGACGACTGGGATCAAAATGCGCCGGTGCGCAAGTAAGGAGTGGTGGATCCCACGGGTGCATCGCTCGAAGCGTCCTTTGTTACAGCCAAACCTGCTGCAATACCCACCCCCATAATAGGCGTGCTGCAGAAGCTGTCAAATGAGCGCGTACTCATACTGCAGGGCTCGCGTCAGCGGGTTTTCGGACGTGGTCTCAGGACGAGCGAAAACTGCTCAACGCCCGGCCGGATTTTCCCGATGGTCCCATCAACACAGGAACTGATCGATGCCCACATTGATTACCGTCATCTGTCCGAACCTGCGTTGCCGAAGCATCCTGCAGGTCCCTGACCGCGCCCGCGGCAAGACTGTCCGCTGTGGTTGCTGCGGCAAGAACTTCATCGTCCCCGAGCTCGGCGAGCAGAAGAAACAACCCTCGCCCTCGACCCCGGATGCGGCGACGTCGAAGTAGCTGCGCAAGTCCTCCAACCAGCCGGATTTAACAACGGTGTCGTCGGCCCAAGCCTGTGGAACACCCGACGGGCACGCCGACATGGCGGGAACTCCCCTTTAGGGGCCCAATCAGCCAACATCATAGTCAGCCGATGCTTACGAGACGTGCCGGAGGGGGCCGCGGCTCCCGGACTGCACGGGGTCAGCGCCGCCCCCGGCAAAACTCACAGGACCTCGGTTCCGGGCAAGTCTGGAAAAACAGGTTGTATTCGGGCCTGCCGGTTGGCATACTGCGGGTATTGGCGCCCATCTGCAGATCTGCTCCTGGGGCAAAAAACTGGCGGCCGCCGAGGAACGGCTGGCGGGAGTGCCGCGTGATCGGATCCATCCGTTCATATCTGCCCAAATCGAAACGCGGGTTGCTTCAAACGCCCGCGGGCGAGCGATTCTCTTTCCTGATGGACGGGTCTGATGATCTGCATGGAGGTGATGTGGTCGAGTTCGATCGCGCACCGAATGACGGTATCGCGATCAACGTGCGCCTTCAGCGGCGTTACGCCGATCTGCTGAACCAGGAGCAGCGTTCAGCAGTGACGGCGCTGCACTCACTCCTGCATGCCGGCGGGCGTGACTCTTCTTGACCGTACGCCTCCGCGTTATACTCCCGCCCCATGCGATGGACGCCCTGCCCCAGACATGTCGCCCCCGCAGTTTCGTTGATCGTGCTGGTGCTCTGTTCGAGCGGTTGCCAAAGCGTCCGGAACGTTGTCGATCCGCTCAACCTCTCCGGGCTCGGACGCGGTCCTGTCCGGATCGGCGTCACCAGGATTGAGCTTTCTCCCCCACCGTTGCTGCTGCCGAAGACCGCGCTGCTGCAGGACGATCTGTTTTACCGCCTGGGTGAGCCGATCTCGCTGGACGTCATGACGCCGCGTCAGATCCGGGTCCATCTGGGCACGGGCAGGCTGAAGTTCGCGATGCTGTCGGCATCCGACTATGCGGAGGTCGCCCCTGCGGGTACCTGCCGGATTCTCTCGGTGCCGCTGAACGAACACGGGCAGACATCGCGCAAAGGGTTGATCATCACGTCGCCCCGATCGCGGCTCTCGCAGCTCTCGGACATCAGGAACCGCCCCTTCCACTTCATGCCGCGCGGCCACGCCCTGAATGCCGCTGCGCGGGCGGCGCTGCTGGATGCCGGTATGACGGCGGAGGAAATCGACGAGGGGTTGGTGCTGGGGCTCGGGCGTCACCACATCAGTTCGCTCGAAGTCGCCAAGAGTGTCGTGCTCGAAAAGGACGTGGCGGGTGTCATTGATGAAGCCGATTACCTGAAATGGAAAAAGACCGGAGGCAGCCTCGTCCTGTTGTCGCCATCGCAGGATGAGGTCCGCGTCATCGGGGAGACCGTCACGGTGCCGGAGGGGCCGGTCGTCGTCTCCTTGCACACCGATCCGGAGATGGTGGCGAAGGTGAAGGACTACTTCCTCAACGTGGCTCCGCGGCACAAATTCGTGCTTGCCTCCCTTGGCTGCACCGGCTTTACCGCTGAGTACGACCCGAAAGTGTACGACACCTACATGGCCGTGTACCGGCGTCTGAATCCCGAGCCGCCGACCATCGAGGGCGGGGAGTGGGAGCCTTCCGAAGTCCAGGGTGTCACGTCGCAGGCCGCTCCGTAAGCACTGCCGACGGGAGTTGACCGTCACCATGGCAGCGTGGGTCCGGCGAGTCTGCTTTCCGGCGATTGCTCAGCCGCTCAAGCGTAGACAACCGACTTCTGCGGGTACATGATAGGTCAGTGACCGCCGGTTCATCGCCGCACCGGCATCAGGAACGCACTGCGATCGATTCATGCACCAGGCTTTCTGGATCCTGCTGGTCCTCACCTGTCTGATCGTCTTCAGCGGCGCCCTTGAGGTCATCCTGCACCGCCGTCACCTGGACAGAATCCCCGTGAGGATTCACGTCAACGGCACGCGTGGTAAGTCCAGTGTAACGCGACTCGTGGCAGCGGGGCTCCGCGAGGGCGGCATCCGGACCTGCGCCAAGACCACCGGCACGCTGCCCCGAATGATCCTTCCGGACGGCTCCGAGTACGCCCTCTATCGCCCCTCCACGCCAAATATCATCGAGCAGCTCCGTATCGTCCGGATCGCGGCCGGCTGCCGGGCGGACGCACTGGTGCTCGAGTGCATGGCACTGCAGCCGCAGCTCCAGTGGCTCAGTGAGTCCAGGCTGGTGCGCGCGACGCACGCAGTCATCACCAACGCACGAGCGGATCATCTCGACGTCATGGGCCCGACCGAAACAGACGTCGCCATGGCATTGGCCGGCATGGTCCCGCCGTCCGGCAGGCTGTACACGACTGAGAGGCGGCACATCAAGGTTTTTCGAACGGCCGCACAAGACCGCGGATGCACGCTGGTGGAGCTGGATCCGGAGGAGCACGCCGGTGTGGGAGCCGTCGAGATGAGAGGTTTCTCCTACATCGAACACACGGAGAACGTGGCGCTCGCCCTTCGGGTCTGCCTGGATCTCGGCGTCGACCGCGAGACGGCACTCCGCGGGATGTGGAAAGCGGCGCCGGACCCGGGGGTCATGACCGTGGACGACCTGCAGGTCTCCGGGCGACGGATCCACTTCGTGAACGGGTTCGCCGCCAACGATCCCGAGTCAACCGAGCGGATCTGGTCCATGGCCCTGCGGCGGTACGCGGAGGCCGACAAGCGAATTGCGATTTTCAACTGCCGTGCGGACCGCCCCGAGCGCTCGCGACAACTGGGCGAGGCCTGTACTCGCTGGTCCCCGGCGGATCATTATGTGCTGATCGGCAGCAGCACCCATATCTTCGCCAGGGCGGCGTCACGCGCCGGGCTTGACCACTCGCGGCTTGTTTTCGCCGAGCACCAGAGCGTTGAACACGTTTTCAAGTCGGTCATGTCGCTGGTCAGATCCTCCGCGCTCGTCATGGGAATGGGCAACATCGGCGGCCCGGGACTCGATGTGGTCCGGTTCTTCCACAAACGCAGTGTCACGAGGGAACCGGCATGAGCCTGCTCGCACTGGCCATCGGAATCGGGCTCGTGGTGAGCCTCATCTTCTCGGAGCTGTTCGGGCTAGCCGCCGGCGGCCTGGTCGTCCCCGGCTACTTCGCCCTCTACCTGACGAAGCCCGTCGACGTGGCCATGACCATCGCGGCCGGGCTGCTCGCGTATACCGTTGTCGCCTTTCTCTCGCGATTCCTGATCATTTACGGGAAGCGGCGGACGGTACTGATGATCCTGGCCGGCTACCTGCTGGGTGCGGCGACGCGACTGCTGCTGGGCGGACTTCCAGCCGGTATCGTTGATGTGGAGGTGATCGGTTACATCATCCCGGGGCTGATTGCGATCTGGCTCGATCGGCAGGGGCTGATCGAGACGTTGAGCGCGTTGCTTTCGGCGGCCGTCGTGGTGCGTCTGATCCTGATCCTCGTGGTCGGGCAGGAGCTGCACCCATGAAGAAGGTCTACTGGCGCCCAAGGAACGTCTCGCGCGTGGTGCTGGTCCTGCTGGCGGTGCTCAGCGTAGCAGGGCTGGCAGCGGTCGAACGGTTCCGGGTGCATGCGCGGCAGCCGTACTATCAGGAAAAGATCGCCGCCTCGGAATTGGCAAAGCGGGCCATGGACCACCTGCTGCTTGAGCGACGGCAGCTGTCGATTGAGATTGACCCCGAGGCAGATCCTCTGCAGTCGGGTCTGATCGGGGCCCCGATGAGCCCCGTGACGAGCGACCCCGGCGTCCTTTCGGCCAAGCAGACGACGATTAATCCGAACTGGGCGGCTGTGATTGTCGAGATGCTGCACGAGGCAGGCGTCCAGCCGGGGGACGCGGTGGCCGTCGGCTGCTCCGGCTCCTTTCCCGCACTGAATGTCAGCACGTACGCGGCCATCGAGACGCTGAACGTTCGTCCTGTGGTGATTGCGAGTGCGGCGGCCTCGCAGTGGGGAGCGAACATTCCGGGGTTTCTGTGGATCGATATGGAACGGGTCCTCCAGCGCGACGGCCTGTTCCGGATCCGCTCGGTTGCCGCGTCCATCGGGGGAATGCAGGACCGCGGGCTCGGGATGTCAGAGGAGGGGCGCGGGATCCTCGTCGCTGCCGTCGAGCGGAATGGTCTACCCGTGATCCATGCGAGGACCCTTGCCGAGAACGTCACGCAGCGGATGCAGATTTTCCGCGAGAAGGCCTCCGGAAAAATCGGGGCCTACATCAATCTCGGCGGCGGGACCACGTCCGTCGGCAGCAGTGTGGGAAAGCGTCTGTTCCAGCCCGGATTGAACCTGCACCCCCCCGCCGGCGCTTCCGCCGTGGATTCGGTGATGTCGGAGTTCATCGAGTCAGGCGTGCCGGTGATTCACCTCGTGCAGATCGAGCGACTTGCGGAACGCTACGGTTTGCCCATCCAGCCGCATGCGCCGGAACAGGTGGAAGTCGGCAAGGGACCGGTGTACGAGCGGGATGAATACAACCGGGGGCTTGCCCTCGGCATTCTTGTCTTCCTGCTGGCTGCGATCTATGCATGCCTCCGCACCGAGGCCGGCACCCGGCTGCTCGCGATGCCGTTCCGTTCGGAGAATCCCGCCGAAAACGAGCCGATGATCTGAACCGGCCGCTCAACTCCGTGCCCTGAACGTCCGAAAAACATCTGGGTCCGCGCATGCGCTATGCCCGGCCGTCTTCGGAGCCGACGACTTGCTGAACGCCTTTACAGTTGACCTGGAGGACTGGGGTCAGGCGGTGCTTGATCCGAAGCATCCGGTGACTGAGCGCGTGGTGGCGAACACGCGCCGCCTCCTCGATCTGCTGGATCACTGGGGCGTGCGGGGGACATTCTTTGCCTTGGGGTCGGTGTGCGAGCGATATCCGGAGTTGCTTCCCGGGATCGATGCGGCCGGTCACGAGATCGGCTCACATGGATTCAGCCACGGCCTCGTTGATCGTCAGACGCCGGAGCGCTTCCGCGATGATCTCCAAAGGTCGGTAGCCGTGATCCGATCGCAGGTGGGCTATGCGCCCTCGGGCTATCGCGCGCCGGCCTTTTCGATCTCACGCAGGACGCGATGGGCGGCGGGCGTGCTGGAGGAGGAGGGATTCCGCTACAGCTCGAGCGTGTTTCCGTTTGCAGGGCGGCGGTACGGCATTCCCGACGCGCCGCCCGGGATTCACCGCTGGGAGGGTCTGAGGCTGCTCGAGGCGCCGCTCACGACGCTGCGGATCCTGGGCCGGGCGGTCCCCTGTTGTGGCGGCGGGTACACTCGGTTGCTGCCGCTCCCACTCCTGGCCGCCGCGGTAAAGCGCGTCAACCGGGCGGGGCGACCGGCAGTCCTGTACGTGCACCCGTATGAGCTCGCGCCCGGCGAAACACGCGCGTTTCCGGCGGCTGGTTTTCGATGCACGTGGTCGCGCCGACTCACGCAGGAGCTCTGGCGATCGCGCGTCGAGCCGCGCTTGACCGGGCTGTTCAGGCGATTTCGTTTCGCTACGATGAGCGACGTGCTTGAGCTGCAGTCGCCCGGCGATGAGGCGGAGATCACGCGACAGTCGGCCCCGGCGATGGCATATTGATCCGCACCACGCCGGCTCGCAGAGGAATGGTTCCAATATGCATGTGGCGTACATCCATCAGCACTTCTCGACGAAACAGGGGACAACCGGCACCCGCTCATACGAAATGAGCCAGCGTCTGATCGCGGCGGGACACCGTGTCACAATGATCTGCGGCCAGTATGACGTCAGCGATGTGGGAAAGGCGGCGACGGGGGAGGTTGCGGAGCTCGAGGTGGACGGTATTCGCGTGCAGTGCATCCCCGAACCGTACTCAAACCGCATGGGGTTCGCGCGCCGGGTGCTGGCGTTCGGACGCTTCGCGCGGGCAGCGACGAAGATCGTCAGCCGGCTGGACGCCGACCTTGTTTTCGCGACGTCGACGCCGCTGACGGTCGGTCTGCCCGGGATGAAGGCCGCGCGACGGCTGGGGGTGCCGTTCGTGTTCGAGGTGCGTGACCTCTGGCCAGAACTACCGGTGGCGATGGGGATTGTGCGGAACCCGCTCTTGCGGTGGTACCTCGAGCGGATGGAACGACGCATCTACTTCGCGGCGAGTCACATCGTGGCACTCGCACCCGGTATCAAGGAAGGGATCTGCCGCACCGGCTACCCTGCCTCGCAGGTCAGCATGATCCCGAACAGCTCGGACCTGGACCTGTTTCGGCCTGACGACGGCAGTCTCGATGATGATCCGCGATTCGGATCACCCGGTGATTTCCGGCTGGTTTTCACGGGGGCACACGGACTCGCGAACGGGCTGGATGCCGTGCTGGATGCGGCCGCGGAACTGAAGCGCCGCGGCGAGGCCGGGATCCGGTTCGTGTTCATCGGCAAAGGAGGTCAGCGCGAGCGCCTGATGCAGCGCAGCCGTCAGGAGGGACTTGATGGGCTGGTCAGCTGGATGGAGTCAATCCCCAAGCACGATCTGGCGCGGGTGCTGCCGCGAATGGACGTGGGGATGATGATCCTCAAGAACGTGCCGGCGTTCTACTACGGGACCTCGCCGAACAAGTTTTTCGACTACATCGCCAGTGGACTGCCGGTGCTCAACAACTATCCGGGCTGGCTGGCGGGGATGATCACCGAGAACCGCTGCGGAGTGGTCGTCCCCCCCGATGATCCGCGGGCGTTCGCCGACGCAATCGTCTACCTGCGGGATCACCGGCAGGAAGCATCAGACATGGGCCGCCGCGGCAGAGAACTCGCGGAACGGGAGTTCTCGCGCGATAAGCTCGCGAGTGATTTAGTGAAGGTCCTTGAGTGTGCCAGGCTAACCCAAACAAGTGACGCCGCCTACCCCGGACGGGACGTCGCTGCCCGTGACTTTATTCTGTAGAACGGGCCGACCGGCTCAAATGAGTAGCTCGCGACAAGCCACTGCGGGGCGTAGGGAGGCTGGGGCGTTACCACGTATGCCGTGCCGCGTGAGACCGCATCAGGCACAATTGTGTCCTGCAGCATGGCACCCGTAACCTGCGGCGCTTCGAGTGACGGGTATACCTTCGCTCGCGACTGCCATCGCCCCGTCAGCTGAAAGTAGTGGATCGGGCGGACGGTTGTGCTATCGGCAAGAAGTACAGCATCAGCCGGCAGAAGGCGCGCCACCTCTGCTGCGAACTGCTCCGCTCCGCGATAGCCGGTTTTCCATGGGTGCAGGAAGTAGTCGTACTCGTCACGGTACGGGATACTGCGAGTTAAGCCCATGTTCAGGCGGAGGGACCGTGCAATCGTTGGCAATGGAACGTACACGACCGCCGGCAGAGCCGCCAGAAGAATGAGCGCGGGGCGCCAGGTTCTACGGCGATTCGCCAGCCAGGCGCGAGCGCCTAATCCGATCGCGGCTGATGTAAGCACGATAGCGGGAATAAAGAAGGTATACTGATCCGGTACGTTATACCGCACAGCCCATATGAGGTAGATACTGAGAAGTGCCGCCAACATTCCTATGGCAGTGCGGCTCGCTCCTCGGCACGCTACCGCGGATAACACCAGCAGGAACGCGGGCGTGGGGTAGTTCATGCCGAGATAGAGCAGACTGTTTTTGAACTGTCCGGACGATGGGAAAACATTAAGGACGTTTCGGGCGTACGCACCACACAAGGCCGATCGGAATGTTTCAAGCCATGAGGCTCCGGCCTGCACATCCCTAATGATCAGCCAGAGGTACGGGGATGCACCTGCAGCCCATGCTGCAAAGATGCAGGGAATAATCATGACGGGAACGTCGCCGCGAACGAGGTGCAGAACAAGCCACACGCCATAGCACGCGAGGCTGAGGGAGGCGAGCATATGATTGCTGACGCCCAAGCCGTTCACCCCGAACAGCAGTATGAGCCATCGGACGCGGCGTGTGTGCAGGTATTGCACGAAGCAAAGGAACTCCGCGGTCAGCACAGCGGTCGTGATGGTGTAGACCTCTGCGAGTGCGCAGTGCTGCCAGAAGGTGTGCGCGACGCTGAGCGAGATGGCTCCGATGACGGCCGACCAGGGACATGCAGTCAGCAGATACACAAGCAGCCAGAGATTAGCCACTGTAACTGCACCAAATAGTGCTGAAACAAGGTTCGTCTTGTAGGCCGACTCCTGCACGGGGAGGTGCTGCGCACCAATGGCGATCAAGTAATAGAGCGGATGGCTCAACGCAAGGCCCAGCTTCCCCACTACGTCGCGCTGAAGCACGCGCACCTGCGCCATACCACTATCCTGCCAAAGGACGGTCGGGGCGATGCTGACAAGGTAGAGAACACTGGCACACAGCAGGCATGTTAGGTATGCAAGGGCTGTGCGTTGCCTGAGGGATATCGGAGCCCAGCTCATATAACGACCGATTTGGACGGCGGCGCTTTAGCCGGTCCGATCTTGGCAATGTAATTGACGGTACGCTTTGCTGTTCGGACCCCGGCCCGTGGGTGCAGAGGTAAGTTCACCACCTGGGCGCAGGCTTTTTCGGATTCGGGGCACATTCCACGCCGATAGCCGTAGACTTCCAGGGGCGTTTCTATCGGGTGCAGCGGACACTCGAACCAGCTGCCCAGTTCGACAAAGCGCCCCGCCGCTCCCGCCAGAGCCTGCTCCTTGCTGGCCACGCGGACAGGGTACCTGACCAGGACGGGATCTGACTGGGGAGGCAAGGACGGTATCGGCCAGTCCAGTTGCCGCAGCAGGTCGTCGTACACTGCCTTCATCCCGCGGCGATGAGCCAGATTGGAATCGAACAGCTGCAACTGGCGGAGTCCGGCCCAGGCCTGCACCTCGCTCATTCCTTTAAGGAAGTGCTCGTCCTGCACAGGGCGGAATTCGTCAGATGTTGAAGATCCGACAAGCAAACCGCTGCGGCTCAGCGCACGAAATGCCATCTGAGCCAAGGCTGTTGTCCACGGGTAAATCGCGGAACGATACGCGAGCAGTTGCAGCCGGATAAGCGACGTCTCCCGACGTGACGGAGGAATAACCTCCGCCGCGCAGACTTGCGCGATTCCGTCGGCGAGCCCGTCGTCGCTCGTCACAGCAATGCCGCCGAGTCCCGTGGTGTATGGCTTGTTCCACTGCGAGGAGAAGTATGCAGCCACGCCGAACGTGCCGGTGATCCGTCCGCCCCACCGGCTCCCCAGTGAAAGGCAGCAATCCTCGACCACAGGTATTCCGTGCCTTCGGCTGATGTCGAGAATCGCGTCCATATTGGCCGGGTACCCGTACGTGTGCTGTGCGATGATCGCGCGGGTTCGCGCGGTGATTGCCGGCTCGATGAGTTCCGGGTCGATATTGTAGGTGGCTGGCTCGACATCAATGAATACAGGCCGTGCCCCGAGGTACACAATTGGATTCACCGCCATGACGCAGGTGTACCCGGTGACGATGACTTCGTCACGTTCACCGATCCCGAGGGCCTTCAGTATTGCATAGAGTGCAACGCGGCCTTTCCAAAAGGCAAAACCATGTAAGACGCCGATTTGCTGCGCGAAGGCATTTGCATACTCACTAACAACAGGCGGCGGTGTCATAAACCCTCATCTGGACCGCTTCACTCAGCCCGCATCACCGAGACATCGATTGGTCCTCGGGCCTGATGGGCTTTCGCCGTAACAGAACGAAATGCACGAGTCCGTGGAGGCTTCCCAGTCCGTAAGAGAAGTGCAAAATCGCAAACACGACCGGCGCCAGAATGGCTTCGGGTAAGCCGAACCGGCGCGCGACATCGACACCCCCCAGAGCTAACAACGCTGTGTAACCAATGGCTGCTGCCCCAAGCAGCCATTGAAGTGGAGACCATGTCAGGGCTCCAAGAATCAGAATCAACCATGTAATAACGAATAGCAATGGGATGATCTGTCGCAGCGTTGCAGGTTGCCTGTGCTTCTGTATAGTGCGAATGCGCCAAAACCCGTACTGATAGTATTGCCTCGCCAGTTTGCGAAGCGAGGTGCGCGCATAGTACTCACTACAGATGTCCGGGGACATGTAAATCTTGCCTCCGGCCTTGATCAGCCGCAGGTTCAGTTCGTCATCCTGATTGCGGACAAGCTCTTCGTCAAAAAGACCGATACGCCCGAATACCCAACGCCAGTAGGCGCCGAACGCGATTGTATCTACGTGCCCTTCGTAATTTCCGGTCCGGAAACGCGCGTTGCCCACTCCGGCGGGTGATGTCATGGCCGCCGCTATCGCAGAGCCAAGGAAGCTGCGACTGACAGTCTTGACGGGTCCGCCAACACACCAGGCTTCAGGCCGCCGCCTGAGTGTTTCCACGTTTCTCCGCACGAAGTTAGGCGTGACGAGTGCGTGGCCGTCGACCCTAATGACAATCTCGCCTTTGGCTTCTCGAATTGCCTGGTTCATCGCGTGCGGCACCACGCGATGGTGGTTCAGCAGAATTCGCAGGCGTGGGTCCTCTCGAGCGATAATCTCCGCGATGGCGGCCGTCCGATCATCACTCATGCCGTCCACAAGAAGAATCTCCAACCGGTCTCGAGGATAATCGCTGCTCAAGAGGGCGCGTAGGCAGGGTTCGATAAAGTCGGCCTCGTTGCGGACGGGGACCACAATGCTCACCATAGGCATGTTGCGATCGATCGCTGCATCTACCGCCATTCCCGGCAGCAGCATTTTGGACTCACTCATAGCTTTCCGATCCGTGCCAGCCTCTCGCCCGCGCCAGGGACGTTTTCGAGACGAACCTTCAGCTACGTATATCGGTGGTCCGAGCCTGTTTTGGCCATCCTCTGCGGCCAACCTCTCGCATAGCAAGGCATACCATGCAACAGTTCACACTGGGTCCTGCTGTTATCGGTCCGGCCTCGGGATCGGGAACTCAAGGGATTCTGTGGGCGCAGGCATCTAGCATCCCGGCGGATCATATCTGATACTCGATCTAGGGACAAGGGCAAGACAGTTGGCTTCCTCGCGGGGTTGTCGGCTCGCGGCTTGGTAACATGGACGACAAAATGATCGGACATCTGGGTCGTTTCGCGTGGGCAGTGCGGCTCATTTTTGTGATTGGTGTGACTCTGCTTTCCCAGGGACAGGCCTGCGATCCTACCACAGCTCCACTGCCCGTCGACGCCCCAGGCTCGTCGGGCATGCCCGCCACGACGCAGAGTGATCAGGTTTTTGGGTACAAACCGACGGTCCCGCTCTCGACTGCGGGAGCGGCTCCGTCGGATCTCTCGGTCGAGACTTCCGACGACGGGACGGTACAGCTGCTATGGGTCGACAACTCGTCGGACGAAACAGGCTTTCTTGTACGCCGGCACGATCCTAGCGGTGTCTGGACCGACTACGCCGAGCTTGACGCCAACACCACGACTTTTACCGACCGCGGAGCTGAACCCAGAAAGACATATTGCTATCAAATCGTGGCTCGCAACGCTGATCGCACCATGACCTCCGCTCAGAAGTGCATTTGGGTCAAGTCGCCGCCTACAACTGGTGATAATGAGACGAGCAGTGCAGCGATGCCAACACCTGAGGCGCCCTACGGGCTGGTAGTCGCAGCCGCCGTCTCCAATGCGCTGGACCTCACCTGGATGGACGCGTCGGAGAATGAAGAAGGTTTCTTAATACGGCGATACAACGGTGCCGCCGGTTGGGAGAATGTGGGGCAAGTCGGATCCGGGATCACAAGTTTTCAGGATCAAACGGTCCAGCCGTCCCGCGCATACTGTTATCAAGTCGCGGCATTTACTGGCCCCATTCACAGCGCCTATTCTCGAACCGGTTGTGGCCGGGCTTTGTCTTCGCACCAGGATATCCCCGCTAACCCTTTCGACCCCGATCCGGATCCGCAATCCGTCCGAATATCAGGCCTCGTCACGGCAGGCAGCAAGCCGCTCTCCGGTGTGCAGCTCAGAGCCAGCAGTATTCCTGAGCCCGTCTCGACCTCTGAGGACGGCTCCTTCGCATTCACGGTTCCAGCCGGCTGGAGCGGCACTATCGAGCCGTCACTTGACGGTTACAGCTTCTCACCATCGGAATACTCATTCCACAATGCCATTACGGATCTCTCCGGACAGGATTTTGGCGGAATCCCGACTTACTACGTCGCCCCTGACGGCTTGGAAGGGAACGACGGCACCTTTGATCGCCCCTGGCCGAACGTCGAATATGCCCTCACACAGGTCGGCGGTGGTCGAACGATCGTCCTCAAGCCTGGCGAGTACCCGGGCACGATCACCATCCTTCCTGAGCACAGCGGAACCTCCAGCACGCCCACCGTCCTCAAGGCCTATCAGAGATGGACGGCGATTGTGAGCGGAGGACGTTACGCTGACGCAGAACACCTCGGCGTAGGAATCTACCTGGCTGCCTATGAGTCCGCCCGAACCAGCTGGGTGGTCTTGCAGGATCTCCAGGTGTGCCACAACGAAGGTGACGGGATCATGGTTCAAGGCGACAACAACGTCGTCCGAGGCTGCTGGATCCACCACAATGGTACTACAAGTCACTCTGACACTCTCGGGAGAAGCGGCATCGGCTCGTATGGATTCCGGGGAAACCTCTTCGAAAAGAACCTGGTCGAGTACAACGGCAGATCATGGATTCCGGGCAATGCTCGCGATCATGGCTTGTATGCTTTCGGAACTCGACTCTCGATCCGCAATAACATAATCCGTGGCAATGTGGGGTACGGCATACACGTTTATGGCGCATCTATCTGGGGCGCTAATGCCACTGACATAATTGGCAATATATGCTAC
>CAZJTF010000131.1:0-16829 GCA_964548565.1 uncultured Planctomycetales bacterium
GAGCAATGGAAGACCACGACTCGCCAGGGGCGAGTTTCTCCTGGCCGACGTAGTGAGCGAGCCCCCCACCGTTCACGCCAACGCAGCCGCAGAACATCAGCGCGTGGATGCCGGCGCGGTACATCAGATTGGCGTGGTACCAGTGGTTGATGCCCGCGCCGATGATGATCGTGCAGCGCCCACCGGTGTGCAGGGCCGTATTGGCCCACTCGCGGGCAAACTTGATAAGCACATCGCGCCCGAGGCCCGTGTAGCGTTCCGACCACGCGGGCGTGTAGGGCCCGCTCTCGTCGTCATAATCCTTCGGGTAGTCGCCGCCGAGCCCGCGCGACACGCCGTACTGAGCCATCAGCAGGTCGTACACCGTTGCGACCGCCACACGGCGCCCGTCGGCGGTCTCGACGAACCGCACGGGCACCTCGCGGACGACCTGGCCGCCTTCCCCGAAATCGTCGAAGCGGACGGACGCCACGGTATCGCGCCCGTCGACGAACGTGAGCGCCGGCTGAATCTCACTTCCGTCGAGGCCGTCCTTGAGCTGCAGGTTCCACTTGCCCTGTTCCTTGCCCCAGCGGAAACCGACGCTCCCGAGCGGCATCTTCGGATGCGCGGCCGCCTCGTCCCACATCAGGAACTTCCAGTCGCCGTTCTCGACGTCGGCATATCGGGCAAGGCGGTTGGCACGCAGCAGCTGGCCGGCCTCGTAGCGGCCGTCCTGTTCCGTCAGCTCAACGAGCATCGGGGCGTCGGTGTACTTGCGGGTGTACTCGAGGAAGGCGGGGACGGGCTTCTCGACGTGGAATTCCTTGAGCAGGACGTGATTGACCGCCATCCACCACGCGCCGTCCTGACCGGCGTTGATGGCGACCCACTCGTCGGCGTACTTGGCGACCTGGTTGAAATCCGGCGAGAACACCCACATTTTCGTGCCGTTGTGCCGGGCCTCGGCGGCGAAGTGGCAGTCGGGCGTGCGGGTCATGTTGAGATTGGATCCCATGACCGCGAGCAGCTTGGCGTTGTACCAGTCGGCCGACTCGTGGACGTCAGTCTGCTCGCCCCAGGTCTCCGGCGAGGCGCTCGGAAGGTCGCAGTACCAGTCATAGAACGACAACGAGACGCCGCCCATGAGCTGGAGCATGCGGGCGCCGCTCGCGTAACTGATCATCGACATCGCCGGGATCGGCGAGAAGCCGACCACGCGGTCGGGGCCGTGGGTGCGGACCGTGTGCACCATCGACGCCGCGATCAGTTCCAGAACGGTGGCCCAGTCGCTGCGACGGAAACCGCCCTTTCCGCGCGCCTTCTGCCAGCGGCGGCGCGCCTGCTCGTTCTCGACGAGGCTTTTCCAGGCGTCAACGGGGTCTTCGTGGCGGGCCCGCGCTTCCTTCCAGAGGTCCATCAGCGCTCCCCGCATGTACGGGTATTTCACGCGGAGCGGGCTGTAGAGATACCAGGAGTAAGAGATGCCGCGCTGGCAGCCGCGCGGTTCGTACGGCGGGATGCCATTCTCGAGCTGCGGGTAGTCCAGCGCCTGCATTTCCCAGGTGACGATGCCGTCCTTGACGTGGATGTTCCACGAGCAGCCGCCGGTGCAGTTCACGCCGTGCGTGCTGCGAACGACTTTGTCGTGCTGCCAGCGATTCCGGTAGAACTCCTCCCACGAGCGCGACTTGGGCGCGTGGTCGTCACGGATCCAGGGCAGCTCGCCGAACGTCGTCATACACACTCCTCCAGCCGGGCCGACTCCACGAGCTGCCTGCGGACCCCGCGCAGGCGTCGATTCCAGATCCGGTTCATGAGCGAGAGCCCCGCGACGGCACCCACGATCCCGAGGGCGACGAATTCGAAGCGACCGGTCGAGGCCGCCGCGGGCGCGGGGTCGCGGGCCGTGGTCTCGAGGTAGGCGACGAGGGAAAGCGTCTCTTCGGGATCGAGTGGGCGGCTGCCCAGGAGCATCTGCATGGTGGGAGTCGCCGGGGCGCTGAGCCAGCTGCTCAAACCCCTGCGCCCGCCGAGTCGCTCGTACGCCTTGGTCAGATCGGGGCCGAGCGCTCCGCCAAGGGCAACGGTGCCGGCGCTGTGACAGGAGAGGCAGGCGGCGCCCCCCTGCTTCAACGGGCGTTTGCCTGTAAACAGCTCGCGTCCAAGGGTTACGTCCGCGGGGGTGAAGGGACGCTCGCTCACCTGCGTTCCCTTGAACTGCGATTTCTCGAGAGCGGATTCGGTCTCGATCAGATCGACGAGGGCGCGGGCGCGGGCGTCGCTCATGCCCGGGAGGCTCGGCATCATGACTCCGCCCGACTCCTGCAGAAGCTTCCGGGCATAGGCATCGCCGCCATCGATCACGCGTTTTGGATCGACGATAAAGCGGCTGAGCCAGTCGCGGCTCTGCCTGTCGAGCACCCCTTTCAGGTCCGGCCCGACCAGTCGCCCACCGCCGATGGTGTGGCAGCTGACGCAGTTCTGGCGGAAGTCGGCCGCCGCGTTCTGTGCCAGGGCCGGGCCCGCCAGCAGCGATGCGAGGAGACCCGGCACAACCAAACCAAAACAGCTTAATCGCATGCGTATATCCTATTTAGTCCCTCAATAGACCTGCTTTACTCCGCCGGCCCTGGTGCTAATCGAGGTGCATCGTCACCGAAGGGACGGGAGCCCCTTCGGCCAGATCCGCGAGTGTCGTGCTCTCCAGCAACCGCTTATAGTCGTCTTTGACCCTCTTCCACCGGTCATGCAGCTTGCACGGAGCCTCGTCTGAGCACGTCGCCCGGCCCAGCACGCAACCGGACCACATACTGAGGTTCTCGACTGGGTCAAGTATCTGCAAGAGCGTGACTTCCCGCGGATCGCGTGCCAGCCGGAACCCTCCGCCGAGGCCCTTCTGGGACTGGACTAACCCGAGCTCGGCATACCGCTTGAGCAGCTTGCCCAGGTAGTTCGGCGGCGCCCCGATCGAGTCCGCCAGGACGTTCGCGCCGACGTACCTGCCCTCTGACAATTCCGCCAAGGCAGCCAAGGCTCTGAGTGCGTGTCGTCCAGTTTTCGAAAGCATTCGCCTGCTTTCTAGATATTCGCATGTGTTACTCCTATTATCTACACGGCATCCGCCGGGCTGTCAAACGAAAAATCGGCTGAGCAGCAACTTTTCAACCCGAGCCACCGCGCCGGCCGCAAACCGCGCAGCGGCCCTGCCCTCGGCGCTCGTCTCGCCGCCAGGGACAGCCCCGTTCGACACGCCGGCCCTTGGGCATATCATGCGGGTCACCTTTTGAGGCTTCCGCATGCCAAACCCCGCCGGTCTTCAGGGCGTCGATTACGCTGTCATCGCTGCCTACTTCGCAGCCACCCTGCTGATCGGGCTCTGGTCGGTGCGCAGGGCCAGGCGGGCCTCTTCCAAAGGGTTCTTCGTCGCCGAGCAGGCGCTGCCGTGGTGGGTTATCGGTTTCACCATGGTTGCCGCGAACATCAGCGCGGAGCAGATGCTCGGCCAGATTGGCTACGCGACGAGTGCCGGACTCGTCGTGTCCAACTGGGACCTGGGCGTCTACCCGGCACTCATGCTGATGGTGTTCATTTTCCTGCCTCTGTACCTGCGCAGCGGCATCACCACGATCCCGGAGTACCTCGAACGTCGGTACGGGCAGACGACCCGGCTGCTGTTCGCGGTGTACACCGTCTTCAACAACGCGTGTATCACGCTGGTTATGGTGCTGGCGCTCGGGGCGATCGCGCTCAAGAGTTTTCTGGGGGTGCCGCTGTGGCTCGGCGTCGCCCTGCTCATCGCCTCAACCGGGTTGTACACGGTCGCCGGAGGAATGCTCTCCGTCGCCTGGACGCAGACGCTGCAATGCCTGCTGCTGCTGATCGGCGGGCTGACGGTGACGTTCGCGGGGCTGGCGAAGACTCCCGGAGGGCTGGCCGGACTGCTCGAACGCATGGGCGAACAGAATCTCGATCACCTGGTCCGGCCGGCGAGCGATCCGTTCGTGCCGTGGCCCGGTCTGCTCCTGCTGATGCTCTCGACCAACGTCTGGTACTGCTGTACGAACCAGTTTTACGTGCAGTCATGCCTGGGGGCCAAGGATGAGCGTCACGGACGGCTGGGGGTGCTGTTCACGGCATTTCTCGCACCGGTGTTGACGTTCTGTTTCGCGGTTCCGGGCTACACGGCCAATGACCTGCTGGGACACGGCCTGCTCGCCCCCCTTCCGCTCACACCACAGGGGCAGCCGGACTACGACAGCACGTACCCGCACCTGGTGCATCAACTGCTCGGACCGGGTTTGCGGGGTTTCCTCGTCGCGGCGGTGATCGGCGCGATCATGTCGAGCGTGGCGGCGATCGTGAACGCCACCGCGAGCGTCTTCAGCAACGATCTCTACCGGCGATGGTTCCGACCGGGCGCGGGTGACCGCGAACTGGTGCGCGCGGGGCGATGGACGGGCCTGGCGACGATGGCGGTGGCGTTTCCCCTGGCGCTCGTGGCGATCCGATACAAGTTCATCTTCACGTACTCGCAGAACGCCTGGTGCATCCTGGCGATCCCGATCATGCTGGTGTTCACGTTCGGCGCGCTCTGGAAGCGGGCAACGAATGCCGCAGCGACCTGGACGTTCGCGATCATCATGCCGTTCGTGGCGGTGCCGTTCGTGTTCGGCAACAAGGATGACAATTACCTGCAGTTGCCGTTCGCGACGGGACGCGTCCACCTGTTCAACTTTGCATTCGTGCTGTGGCTGGCGGCCGCCGCGTTCATGCTCGTCGTGAGCCTGCTCGCGCGTCCGCGGCCCAGCGAGGAAGTCGCTGCGTACGTCTGGGGCACGGAACTCAATCGCCACATCGCGGCTCAACCCGTGGAGCGCGCCTGGTATCAACAGGTTGCTTTCTGGGCGATCATGGGCGGGGTTGTGTTCGTGGCGATCTACGCGTGGTTGTGGTGAAATGTCCGGCATGAGAGCACGGAAAGGTGAGCACATGGACGGCAGGTTCGATCGGATCGGCGGGACGAGATGCGTCGGGCCGCGTGAGGCACGGGCCATCGCGTGCGGCGGAAATCCACGCCGGCACAGCGTATTTGCGCGCCTGGCGGCGGCAGCACTCGTCTTGTCAGCAGCGCCGGCGGTCGCCGCGACGCCCAACGCGCGTCCGAACGTGGTCTTCTTCCTCGCGGACGATCTCGGGTACATGGACATTGCCGCGAACAACCCGGACACATTCTACGAGACGCCGAATATCGACGGGCTGGCCCGCAAGGGCATGCGTTTCACGCAGGGCTACGCGGCGTGCCCGGTCTGCTCACCGACGCGCGCGAGCATCATGACCGGCAAATACCCGGTTCGAACCGGCATCACCGACTACATTCCGGGGCAGCGAAACGCGAAGCTTCTGTCCGCGCCGAACGCCGATCACCTGGCGCTCGACGAAGTGACGATCGCGGAGCGATTCCGGGATGCGGGCTACGCCATGTTCTTTGCGGGAAAGTGGCACCTGGGCGGAGGCGAATTCTCTCCGAACGCGCAGGGGTTCGGCCCGGGGCTGGTCGAGCCGGAGCGGTCGCGGAAAAGCAGCCAGTTCTGGTATCCCCAGGACGGCGGGCCTTTGCCGGATCCGAAGGATGATCCGAAAACGACGGACCGCATTGCCGACGCGGCCGTGCGGTTCATCGAATCGCACAAGGAACGACCATTTTTTGCGTATCTGCCGTTCCTGGCGGTTCATGTCCCGCTCGGGGCGCGGGCGGACCTCGTCGCGAAGTACGAACGGAAGAAAACCACCGCGCCGACGGATGCCTGGGGACGCGACCGGGACAGCGACGTGCGACTGGTGCAGAATGAGCCCGTCTATGCCGCCATGCTCGAACAGATGGATGCAGCCATCGGACGCGTGCTCGCCGCGCTGGAGCGGAGCGGGCTCGCCGACAAGACGATCGTCGTTTTCATGTCCGACAACGGGGGGCTGGCGACCTCGGAGGGCCACCCGACGTCGAATCTGCCGCTGCGCGGCGGGAAGGGATGGCCGTACGAGGGCGGCATCCGCGAACCGTGGATCATGCGCGTGCCCGGCGTCACGAACGCCGGCAGCACATGCGACACCCCGGTCATCAGTACCGATTTCTACCCGACGCTGCTCGAGCTCGCGGGGCTCCCGCTCGATCCGAAGCAGCACAAGGACGGCGTCAGCCTGGCGCCACTCCTGAAGGGGCATGCGCTCGATCGCGGCGTGCCGCTGTTCTGGCATTATCCGCACTACGGCAACCAGGGCGGGGCCCCGTTCGGAGCCATCCGCGAGGGCGACTGGAAGCTGATCGAGTGGTACGAGGACGGTCAGCTCGAACTGTTCAACCTGCGCGAAGATATCGGAGAGAAACGTAACCTGGCCGCGACCCAGCCGGACCGCGCGAAAGCGCTGCACGCAAAACTCGCCGCGTGGCGCAAGAGCGTGAACGCGCTGATGCCCAGGCCCAACCCCGACTGGAAAGGCAGCGCGGGCGAGCGTGACAAGCGGCTGGTTCGCCCGAAGTAGACTTCGCGGCGTTCGAACGTCAGTAGCGGGCCACGATTTCCTGCCGACCGGTTGCCGAGCCCGGCAGGATGACCCACTCCTTCTGCGGGTCGAAATCCGCGTGCGGCTGGCCGTTCAATGTCACGCTGCGGATCGGTTCACCCTTGGGATGGCGAAGGCGGACGAAGACTTTTGCCGCACGATTCGGTTCGGGGAGCGTGGCCACGGCTCTCATTTCGCCCTCCGCAACGTGCGAGCTCACGCGAAAGCTGACCGGACCGAAATACGTGGATGACCGCTCGATCCCCGCGCTGCGCCCGTTTCGCATCCAGTCGCGCGGAATTGCCTGCCCGAGGACCAGATTCCTCCGATCGCGGTCGTTCACGAACATCAGGCGAAGCCAGTAGGTGGACTGGGCCTCGTCCGAGGTCTTGAAGTGGTCGCCCCGCGGCCAGCCCAGTTCCGGCAGCGAGTGTTCGTTGCACATCCGGACCTGCGGGTCAAACGCCGAGGCAAACCCGTTGAAATAGGCCCGGAGGAAGTGCTTGACCTCGTCGCGGTCCAGATACGGGAGAGGTCCGTCCAGCAGATTCGCCTGCATGCTGATGCCGCCGCGGCTGAACCAGAAGTTGTCGAACGCCGGGATCGCGTAGCCGTACTGGTCGGAGATGTAGAGGTTATCCTCGTAATCTTTGAGGATCCACGTGGTTTCGAGCGATCGAGGGTCCACGAGGTTCATGACGGGCAGGAATATCGCTCCTTCCAGCGTTTCACGAATCCATCCGTGGGCACGGCCACGGGCGTGCAGGTGCGAGGGAAACTTCGGAACCCACGTTCCGTCGCGCAGCCGAACGACGGGCGTCCGGACGCGCGCTTCGGCGAGTCCGTTCACCACGTCGTCGTGGTAGGCCTTTGCATCGCGCGTCAGGCGGTCGGCCTCCGCGTGGCCGTACTCCGCGACGGCATCGGCGACGGCGTCGAACCCCCAGACCATGGCGGCGTTGGTCGCCAGCCAGTACCAGTAATCCTGCACATCCTCGAGCCCGCCGGCCGGCAGGAAGCCGTACTCGATGGGCCGCGTGCCATCCGGATTTTCGACCATCGTCCCCCGCCGCTCGCGGGTGATCCAGTCGCACGCGCGGATCAGTGCCGGAACGGCCCGCTCCATCCAGGCGCGATCGCGCGTACACCGCCAGTGATCGGCCATTCCCCACATGACGTATCCGTGATGCTTGTTGTAGCCGCCAGATTCATGGCGGTTCGCACCGTAGAAGATGCCCTCCTGCGACTTGAAGTTGCCCGGCAGGCCGACCGTACCCTGATACGCGAGCCAGGTGTCGAGGCACCTTCGGGCGAGGTCGTGGTAGCCGCGGCGATCGAGGTCGCTCACCATCATCATGGATTCGTTCGAGTAGACGCCGTAGTAGAAGCTGCCCACGTGCGGCCGGAGGCGATCGGAGCCGGGCTCCTGATAACAGTTAATCAGCATGTGCCTGAAATGGGCTCGGTAGAAATCGTTGATCCAGGGCTCCGGCGTGTCGATCTGCGTGCCTTGAGCCGTCAGTCCGGCCCAGGCGGCACAGATCCGGTCCGCATCCGCATCGAAGCTTCGCCGGGCGAGCGGCTCGATCTCCGCATCGGTTTCGAGCGTGATGGACGGGATGGCGAAGAACAGGTCGTGGGATTTGCCGGGCTCCAGGGTGAGCGACCACGTGATGGCGCGGTCGGCCGGCTGTAATTCCCCTCCCGCGCCCGCCCGGACGAGAAACCGGAACCAGGACTTGCCCTCGACCTCGGCCATCACGCGGTCCCCGACCAGTTTTACCCTCTCGTCCGATCGCCCGCGCGGAGCGGTGCTCAGGCGCAGTCGGGCGGCGGCGGATTCGGCGGCCGACGTGTTCACCACGCGGATCCGCACCAGGAGGACCGTGGGGTCATCCAGACCTGTCTCCTCGAAAGGCCCCGCGAGCCGATCCATCACCGTGCACTGCTCATAGAAGAGCGGCCCATCCTGCCACCAGGTCCGCAGCAGCGGCAGATAGCCGTCGCGGAGCGCGCGGCCGCCGCGGAGATCGTCGTCGGGCAAACCGAAGCGCACCCGAAGCATGTCGCCTGCCCAGTGTTTTCGCGCGGTGTCCTTCTCACTGGCAGGACGGCTGAACCACTGCCGGGAGCTGGTGATGACCACGTCCCCGTTGGGTTCCTGCTGCATGAGATTGCGGTTACCCGGCAGACCGTGCACGAACTCCATCGGGCGGCGCAGCGGCATGTCAGCCACCGCGCGCCGGAGCGTCTGCTCTCCCTCGGCGCCCACGCGCTCGTAGATGGTCCGGCCGGCAAACTCGTTTCGCATCGCGCGGGCTTCTTCGACCGTGATCGGGTCGTCGTCGCGTACGACCAGTGCCCCGAGATCGTCTACCAGAATGCGGTTGCCCCGTGCGATGTCGGCCGCCTCGAATGAAAACGGGCGCAGCTTCGACCGGACGGTCACGATCGTGCGGTCGTAGCGAGGATCCACGGGATCCACTGCCATCAGCAACTCTGCCTCGAGCCCGTTCGTGCCGCCGGCGGGCGCCGTCCATTGCAGCCCGTCGACTCGCGTCCGCGTCCCCTCGGCCGGCGCGAGCCGCAGCATGTGACCGTTGAAGATTTCCAGGCGGCCGGAGTCCTCGGCGTCGCCGCGCAGACTCGGCGCGGCCGGCGATGCCCACAAAACGCGGACTTGAAGCGGGCGATACACCGCGTCGGTGAGCGTGCGGATACGCAGACCCGCGGGCAGCGATTCGTCGGCGACAACACGGATTTTCAGCGTCTTGCGGTACGTCACGCCCGGTTGGCCGAGATCCTTGAACTCCGTGCGACCGGTGGGCGCGAATGTGAACTGAAGACGACGGGCATCGGACACCGGCGCGCTGTCGGCGTCGATCCACTTGCCGTTGGTCCAGTCATCCATCTCGGCCCAGCCCTGGCCCCCGGCGCCTTCTTCCGCGAGAACCGGATCCGGCTTGCCGTTCCAGGAACCCCGCCAGTACTGCAGGCGGGTATTTGACGGGATCGCCGCCTGAGCGGGGAACTCCAGGACGACCTTGCGGATCTTGCGCGGCTCACCCCAGCGGATCTCATGAGCGCGGCCGCCCTCCTGCACGGTCCGCAGTCCGAACGGAGCCGCGTCGAACGGCGCTCCGGCGAAGGGCAGGGATTCGTCGGCGGCCCGGGCCGGCAGGATTGCGAAGGCGGCCAGCAGTTGAGTGAGCGCCACGCAGAACGTCCTGGTGCGTCGAAACATTGTCATGTGACCTCGCTCTGAAGGAAGTGATGGGTGCATTGTACACGACGTGAAACTGTTCCGGGCGACGGGGTCTGTGTAAGCTGCGGGCGAGCCGGTGAACCGCTCTCGGCCCTCGACCCGCGCGGCGAGCCGGCCCGGATCAACGTGATCCCGATAACGGAGGCGAATGCCAGATGACCGCAGTCCTCTCCCTGCTGACGTGCGTGCTGGCGTCGAACCCCGCAAACCAGGTATCCCTCACGTTGCCGCTCTCGGAGCGTCCGGCGTGGCTCGCGCGAGACGGAATCGTCATGGCCGGCAGCTGGGAACCGCTGCTGTTTCGGCATCGTCGCGATGGCGGCGAGGGATACGAGCCGACGGCGGAAGAGCGGGCCGGCTACGAGCGCGAACACAGCCCGGAGATGATCGCAACGCTCCGGGCACGCGGCGTCAACTTCGTGATGATGCACTGCTACAAGGGGTTCGGTCGATCGGCGGAACGTCAGAGCATGGAAGACGCGGTGCGGTTCGCGCGTCTCTGCCGGGAAGCCGGGCTGCGGGTGGGTGTTTACACGAGCAGCGGGACGCTCGGCTGGGAGCTGTTCTTCCAGGAGTGCCCGCAGGCCAGAGACTGGCTGCTGCTCGATGAGCATGGGCAACCGATTCCCTACGGCGGGGCGAAGTACCGGTATTACTTCAACCGCAATCATCCAGGCCTCCGCGCGTTCCAGCACGATCTGATCCGGTTCGCGATCAAGCAGATCCAGGCGGACCTGCTGCACTTCGACAACTATCACGTCGGCCCCGGCTTTGACACGTGCTCGATCGAATCGTTCCGTGCGTACCTGCGGGAACAATTCACGGCTGCTCAACTTGAGCGCATGGGCATCGAGGTTGCGTCCGCACAGCCGCCGAAGAGCGGAGCCGCATCCGGACCGCTTCGACACGCGTGGCGCGACTTTTCGTGCCAGTGGATGGCAGACTCCTACACGGACCTGACGCGATACGCGCGGGGGCTGCGGAAAGACGTTCTGATGGAGTGCAACCCCGGCGGACCGCACGACGTGATCGCGCCGCCGATCGACCATGGTCGGCTGCTCGCGGGGGGTGAGGCGTTCTGGGATGAAGGAGCGCGATCCGGTTACCGCGACGGCAAGCTGACGACCCGTATCCGCACCTACAAGGTCGCGCGGCGGTCGAACAACATCGCGTTTGCCTACACGACCTCGGCGGTCGAAGCGGCCGAGGCGATGGCATTCAATCTCGACTGCTTGGGCTGTATCGCCTGGTTCGAGTATGGGCGGCCGGTGGTCCTTCCAGGCGGGAAGGAACCGGTGAGCCCCGCCCTGGATCCGTTCATTCGGTTCTTTCACGCACGGCGCGACCTGCTGAGGAACGCATCGGTTGTGGCCGATATCGCCGTCCCCCGGAGCTTCGCGTCGCAGGTGTTTGCCCCGGCTGCAACCGCCCGGCTGGCGGGCGCTGTTGAGGAGCGATGCATCCAGGAGCGGATCCCGTTCCAGATCCTCTACGACAGCCAACTCGCGGATGCGAAGCAGTACAAGATGCTGGTGCTGGCGGGATGCGTCGCCTTGTCGGATGCGCAGCTCGCTCAGATCGCAGACTACGTCCAGGCCGGCGGGCGACTGTGCGTGATCGGTCCGGTCGCGACGCACGACGCGTGGATGAATCCGCGTGAGCACACAAGGTTCCTTGATGAACTTCCCGCGGAGCGTGTCACACGCATCTCCCCGGCGGCGGACCTGGTCGAAGGCCTCCGGAAGGCATGGGGGGCGACTTTCTCGATGGAGATCGCGGGGCCGCACGGACTTTGCGCGGAGCTGACGGAACAGCCCGGGCGCCGGCTGGTGCACCTGGTGAACTATCGCTCCGACGCCGAGGCCCGCGACGTGAGCTGCCGCCTTCGTCTGCCGGACGCGCGCCGCGTTCAACGGGTACTCCTGGCGGATCCGCAGTCGGATGACGTGGCGGTGCCGTTCACCGAGGATCGCGGGATGGTTGTTTTCACCGTTCCGCGGGTTGGCGTGTACCGCATCGCCGTCGTTGAATTCGAGTAGCTGCTCCACGCCCGGGTTGATTTCGTCAGCCCTCGACACCACGGATCACGTAGGCCTGCAATTGGCCGCTCTCGTCGGAATTGAAGAACGCCATGCGCCCGTCGGGCGAGAGGAACGGATGCATGTGCGAGGTCTTCGCGCCCGACGGCCGCGGGCGGGCCAGACACGTGAACTCCGTCAGCGGATCCTGTCCTTCGCGTCCGGTTCGGGCGAGGTAGATCCGTGCGTCGGGCGCCGCCTTGCGGTAATCGGTGATCACCCACCGACCCGCAAGATCCGTCGCAAAATGATGAAACTGGGGATCGGCGAAATCGCGTGTGAGTCGGTTTCGAATACCACTAGGCGTTTTGAGGCCGACGTGGGTCGACTGCGACACTGGTCGGCTCTCGATCAACTCGGCACCTGACTCGACCCCGACGCTGGTGATCGCCCAGCCGGACCGCCCGCGCCAACACTGGTGGCCTTCGCAGTACTCCTTCCCGTCACGCCCCCAGGGAAGCGTTCGAAAATCGGTCCCGTCGTCGCGGATGACGTGGATGTCCAGGCCGGCCGCATCATCGCGGGGCAGCTGTTCGCCGCCGGCACTCATGCGGTGTCCGTGGTTCTCCTGGATGAGAATGTCGCGACGGAGCACCGGGTCGGTCGAACGACAGAACTGGGGATGCACGTTCGCCCAGGTTGATCCGTGCAGCACCACCTCGACGCATGGGTTTTCGAGGTCGAACACCATCAAGCCGTACTCGACGGGCGTGACCGCGCGGTCGAGGCAGGCCGAAATCGCCAGCTTTTTGCCATCGGAAGAGATACTGGAGAGGGAGTACACCCGCGTCGGGCGGAAGCGCGTGCCTGGCAGCTGCGCGTCGATCACGAGGAGCGTCTCACGCCCGGTGCCGTCCAGTTTGACCCGTTTCAATGTCAGCGGGCCGTCGGAGCCGGTCTCGTCTACCAGGTAGTAGAGAAAACGCCCGTCGGGCGAGATCGATGGGCCGGTCGTGCCCAGTTCGTCTGTCAGTGGATGCAGTGCGAAGCCGTGTTCGATGTCGCACAGCACGTACTGGTGTCTGGGATCGGTGCGGATGCTGCCGTGCGGGTGTGCCGAACGATGGAAAACAAATCGTTTGGAGTCAGGGGTGAAGACCTGGGCCTCCATGTACACGTGCGAACTGGGAATGTCCGGATCGGCGGTGAGCTGAAGGATTTCCAAACCGCTGCCCGCACCCGGCTCCAGGAGATCCGGGCGGGGAACGGCTCGGTGTGGGCGGGAGGTCTGGGCGGCGAACACCTTCCGGTGCGATACTCCGGCCCCGGCCAGACCGACGGCCAGCCCAGCCTGAAGGCACGTCCGCCGCGTCATGCATCGAGCCGCAATCCGCATGTCAGCTCCCTTCGGACGCACAGAACCGCCGGGCATCAGTCGGGCCTGCGCGGGTCCGTGCCGTTCAAGAATTCCTCGATATTCGTGTAACGGTCACCATCGGGGTCACCGGCGCCGTCGGTGGCCTGGCGTGGGTCGAGTCCGTGCGCGTCTTCCCACAGATCCGGCATGCCGTCGTCATCGGCGTCCGCGGGCGGAGCGGACGCGGCGAGCTCCGGCCAGCCACCCACCTGCTGCTGGGAATCGATCACGCGCCCCGTCCCGCTGCGGACCTGTCGAACGATGCGGGCATCCACGGCATCGCGGGCCGGCTGTGTCGCGCCGCTCCCGGAGAGGACTCGCTCCCACGCGCGATCAGGCGTGTCCGTCGCGACGGGGGCAGCGGGGAACGGCACGTCGCGCCGGTTCATGTCGCGCAGTTTCGACATCAGCTCCCAGCCGCCCTGCTGGCGGGGTGCGAGCGAAATCACCTGGTTGTCACGCGCGTAAACCTGAGTGGATTCTCCGCCGATGGAGAACGCGCACTTCCAGATACTGCTCGGACCACCCTTGATGCAGTTGGCGACGTAGTTCATGCGGGCCGGATCTTCGGCTGTGTAGCCGCCCCGCATCGCGTCGTAGACCAGGTTGTTGCGGAAATCCAGCAGGATACTGCCCGCACCGTATGTCCCCGGGCGCGGCGTGCGGCTGTTGTGGTGGGCGTAAAGATTGTGATGGAAGGTCACGTTGCCGTTACAGCGGAGAAGCGATCCGTACCCATGGTGTCCCTTGCCGTGAAAGCTCGCGTTCAGGCTCTCGGTGATCATGCACCACTGCACGGTGACGTTGGTGATCCCTTCACCGGAGACGGAGAGCGTCTCGTCGATGGACCAACTGGCGGAGCAGTGGTCGATGATCACGTTTCGACTGCCCTCGGCGATGCAAAGGGCATCCGGCTCGAAGCGCTTTCCAGCCTGGTGTCGCGCCGCGGCAACTTCATCGCCCGGCCGGAAACGCATGTGCCGGACGATCACGTCATGAGTCCGGATACTGGTTTCGTAGTCTTTCAGGCATATTCCGCCGCCGGGGGCGGTCTGGGCGGCGAGCGTGAGGTACGGCTCGGAGATGCGGAGCGGGGCTTTCAACGCGATCGTGCCGGAGACACGGAACAGGACGATGCGCGGCCCGCGGGTCAGGCACGCCTCGCGGAGCGTGCCCGAAATGGCCTTGCCGGCCGCGGGGTCGTAGTCATCGAGGGTGGTCACGAAAAGAACTTGTCCGCCCCGCCCGCCCGGCGTGTCTGCACCGAACCCCTCGGCGCCGGGGAATGCAGGAGGGCCAACGGCCAGGCCCATCGGCAGAGGCAGAACCAGCGTGAGAAGAAGCCATCCGCCCGGGTGCTGAAGGGGCACGCTGATCTCCTCGCCACGTCGCTCAGTATCCGACGAGCCCCTGCCCCTTGGCCTTGGCTTCCCAGTAGGCGGCCGGACGGGAGATCACGTGGCCGTCGCAGTATAACTCGTTGGCCAGCTTGGCCCCGTGGTTGTCCCACGGCTCCGGGAGGTTATTGGTCGCCCGGCCCGGCGGAGCGCCGACGACGTCGCCCCGGCTCCCGCCGCCTTCGTCGGCGTCCTTCATGAGGAAGGTGTCCCAGAGATTCCTGATCCTGTCCGCCCTCCGCGGCGCCCCGTCAAACCGGCTCTTGTGTTCGTTGAACGGGTACCACGTGACGTTCGTCTTGATCCCGGAGCCCGAACCCGTCCAGGTTTTGGCCTCGTAGCTGGTACCGTTCAGGTGTACGGGAACCCTGCCACCCGCATACAGCTTCTGCTGGACGAGCTGCCCATGAAACTCGAAGTCATTCCGGAGTTCCCCGGCCGTGTAGACGTCGTAGCGGATGCCCTTCCCGGGCACGGGCACCTTTTCGATGCGCTCGGGCGTGCGGACTTCGTGCGCAGTCGCGGGGCAGGTATACGTCGCCACGTTGCGCGTGTACCGGCCGATCCACAGGATCAAAAGGTTGTCATCGGATGTAGGGTCGTCCTCGTAGATGCGCGTCCCGACGTAGCACGCGAGCGGGTAGTAGCTGTTGTGCGAATCGGCGTACTGCTGCAGAGCCACGCCGAAATCGTGCAGGTTCGCGCGGCAGGCCACCACTTTCGACTGGTCGCGTGCCCGCTTCAGGGATGGAATGAGAATCGCCACCAACAGAGCGATAATGGCGACCACCACCAGCACCTCGATCAGCGTGAACCCGGGCCGGCGCCCGGAGGCCGACCGGGAACGTGCGTCGTGCTGTTGCCGAGCCACCGGCGACCTCCTCGACAGGAGCGTGAGATGCAGCCTTACAGATAGTTTACACAAACTATATTTAGTTAGTCAAGGAAAAGCATCGCCTCAACACTCCATCCGTAAGTAGTGTGACTACAGTTGGTTGCGAGCTGCTTGCGTCGCGGTCGGCGTCTTCCCACGGCGGAGCGCCTCGTCGTATTCCCGCGGCAGATCCACCGGCTTACCCTCCGCAGACCACCAGCGCGGCTTCTCGGTGTAGATCCAGACATACTCGTCGGCGTTGTCCAGGGCCGCCCGCACGATGTCTTCGAACTCCTCCGGCGGGTGATCGTTCTTGGAGAGATCCACGGTATCCCAGCCGTGTTTGCGCCAGTTGTTGTCCATCCAGATGCCGAACGAGCACGACACCGTCCGCAGGTACTTCTCGCGATCCGCCACGAGCGGCAGGAGGTCGTGCTTCATCGCGCGCCGGGACCGCTCGAAGTCCTCGCGCTTCTGGTAGCCGTACGCGATTTCGTCGCCGTCGATCAGCCGCGACTTGCCGTTGGCGGCATCGATCAGGCCGTCCACGAACGGAGCGACGAGGCCGTAGCTTTTCTCTGCCAGCGATTCCTTGCCCCGCCCGCTCTGCACCCATGGCATGCTGTGGCCGAAGGGCAAAAACACCGTGATTGCGGGGTATTCCTCCTGAAACGCCGTCATGACCTCGCGCCCGCGCCTCCGCACCTGGGCGGAGTAGACGTCCCAGGACTTCGTTTCCTTATCCCGCTGCTTTCGGTAGTCGAAGAGGTGGAAGTTGTACTGCTCGATGTCGAACAGCAGGCCCTTGCAGCCGCCATCCCGCACGAATCGGGCGGCCAGCCGGGCGTTACTGATGACGCTGTCGAAATCGTCAAACCAGTCGAGGTCGGCCGGCGTCGTGTTGAACCGCAGGAAATTGTCCTGAAAGCGGGTAAAACGCGTGGCCTTGAGGTCGGCAAGCGCGGGTTCGAGCTCCTGCGCAGTGAATACACGCTTTCCCCAGCATTCCCAGGTGAAACTCCCCTTTTTGCCGCCGGGCTTGAGGTAAGTGGCCTCGAACACGCAGCCGTCGAAGGGGGTCTCTTCCATCTGCGCGATATGCTGCCGCATGAAGGCTGTCGTGGGCTGGTCCCAGCCCCATTCAATGAGCTTCTTGCGCGGTGTTTCGTCGCACCAGGCCGTGGAGACGAGCAGCAGGACGCAACTGGCGACGGCAAAGGTCCGCGTCTGGGAGGCACACACGTGTGAAGCCCGCGGCGGTTGCGACATGGAAACCTCCATGTTAAATTATCGATTGTTTCGTTTCTTTATCGGTAGT
>CAZJTF010000132.1:0-16795 GCA_964548565.1 uncultured Planctomycetales bacterium
ACACTTGTGGGCGACCTTCCGGCAGATCTCGCCGTTCTTGTAGTCGTCAAAGTAGTTGCGCCCCGTGTCAAACACGCTGTAACGGCGCAATCGATATGGCTGGTGCACCTGGAAGTAAAAGCAGACGGACGCCACCTGGTCCTCCCGACCCCTGCGGCGGGGCACGTTGGCGGGTACTTCCTGACGACCCCTCGGGCATTATATCCGCGTTCCGCGCTCGCGCACAACCAATTCCGAGGCGGGAGCGTGACACCGTGACACGCGGAAATGAGCGCAGCAGCCACGTTCACTGTCGGCGCAAACAAAGGGGCGCCGGCAAGGCGCCCCTGGATGGAACGTCTCTCGGAGCGACGGGCTTACATCCGCCACTCGCGGCGTTTGAGCGCGACGAGCAGCAGCAGGTTCAGCGCGAGGAAGCTGGAGCCGGTACCGATCCCGCACGTCGGCAGGATCACCGGCTGAGCCCCGTCACTTGACGGTGAGGTCTGAGGATCCTGGTCGCTGCCGCCGCCACCGCCGCCTCCTCCGCCGCCGCCACCACCGCCCCCGCTGCCACCGCCGTCGGGCAGGACCACGTTCACGGTGACGGAGTCCATGGCCTGGCGACCGGTCGCGTCAGTGACGGTCACCTGGTAGGTGGTCGTCGTCGTCGGGTTGGCCTTCGGGTTCTGGACGTTCGGTGAAGACAGCCCGGTGGGCGGCGCCCACAAGAAGGTAAACGGAGCAGCTCCGCCGTTCGTCGTGACATACAAATCGACACTGTCGCCCTGGGCAATGGTCTTATCGGCGCTGGCGGAGACACTGAACGGATTCGTCACCGTGATGGTGACCGTGTCAGACGCCACCTTGCCGAGAGCATCGGTGACGGTGAGCGTGTAGGTGGTCGTCTCGATCGGGCTGGCGGTCGGGAGCAGGATGTTCGTCGCCGACAGCGCGGTCGGCGGGCTCCACGCGATAGTGTACGGCGTCACGCCGCCCGTTGCGGAGCCGGTCAGCTGTGTGGACTGGCCCAGTGTGACGAGGCGAGCCGGGCCGGCGTCAACAACCAACTCGGTGCTGACCGTCACCTTCACGGTGTCGCTCATCGATCGGCCGGTTCGCAGGTACCCCGCGCCGGCGGCCACGTTGAACATGGTTTCGTAGACAGTCAGCTTGTAGGTCGTGGTTGCCGTGGGTGCCGCGTTGGGTGTGCGTGAGCAGCGATCGTCAATCCCGGGCACGACCTGATCGCACTGGGCCACGCCGGGAACGGGCACGATGCTCGGGTTGAAGGTGTCCCAGACGTATTCGTAGCACGGCGTGGCGTCCGTCGCGCACCCCGGGGCTGTCCCACCCGAGGCCCAGCCATCCAGGGCCGTGCTCCCGCCGGGCGAAATCACCTTGTCAGGCCCGGCGTAGACAGTGAAGGGCTGGGTCGGTTCGATCACACCCTCGATGTTCAGGAACTGATCGCTGCCGCCTTCACCGTCATTTGTGGCGCCGGTGGCGAGGTCGTACTGCAGGACCGCTCCGTTCGCGATCCGGTAGTCGACGCGGTCGTCGCCGATGCCGCCGTCCAGGAGGTCCTGCGACGGAAGCCGGTTGAGCAGATTCTTTGGATCTGGCAGATCCTCATCCCCGCGTCCGATCAGCAGGTCATTGCCATCGGCGCCCCGGAGAACGTTCGGCCCGTTGTCGCCGGCCAGCAGGTCGGCGTAGATCGAACCGATGATGTTCGCGATCCCCCAGAGCGTATCCTGCCCCGTGTTGTCGCCTGTGTACTGGACGGCGCCGTTCCCGAGGTCGAGGTTCACATAGACGCCCACGGGAACCGTGAACGGATCCAGGAGGCCGCTGTACATGGCGTAGTCGCCGGGGTAGTACTGCTCCGCGGGAGGATCCGGCAGGAACCCGGTCGGGGTCGTGCTGGTTCCACCATCGAGACGGTCATTGCCAGGACCGCCCTCGAGCACGTCGTCGCCCGGGCCGCCCTGCAGATTGTCATCCGCCTGACCGCCAATGAGGATGTCATTCCCGGCCCCGCCAGAAAGCGTGGTCGCGATTGTCCGACTGCCCATCAGGAGGTCAGATGCCCGCGACCCCTCGACCACCTCGAAGCGGTCGAGCGCGGTGTTGATGATGGTGTCGCGAGCGCGTTCGATGCCCTCGAGCGGATCACCCGGATCGGTCGCGCTGTTCGCGCACTGCACGGTGTCGCTGCCGCAGCCGACATCCGTCGGAAGCGGCACGAGCGGTCCTGGCAGGCCGCCGACCGTCGGATCGAACGGCAGCCCGTTGGCCGCGGCGAACGTTGCGATGGCCGCGAGGTCGACGTCCTGATCGCGCAGGTTCACGATGACGCTGCTGGCGCCGGCGTAGTTGAGAATGTCGAGCCCCGCACCCCCCGAGAGCGTGTCCGCCCCGGGTCCACCCATGATGATGTCGTCGCCGCCTTCACCCCACAGGGTGTCGTTGCCGGGACCACCTTCGAGAATATCACTACCGCCGCTGGGGTGGTTGTCTCCGTTGTCACCATAGAGGGTGTCGTCGCCGTCATCACCGGTGATCCAGTCGCTGCCCCCGGCACCGAAGATGGTGTCGTTGCCGTTGCCCCCGACAATCTGGTTGCCGTTCCCCATGCCAAGCGGCCCCCGGAACCTGCTGGGGAAGACGAGATCATCGCCGGACAGGGTGTCATCGAACTCGGAGCCGATGATGTGCTCGATACCGTCCAGGAAGTCCATCCCGTTCGCCATCCCGTTGAGGTCGCCATCATCCTCTGTGAAGCCGGTCGGCGGAAAAGAACTTGCACCGAGATCCACGATCACGCCGGCCGCGGCATACTCATACGTCACGATGTCGCTGAGGCTGGTGTCGCCAGGATGCGAAAGGTTGGGGTACTGGTCGCTTCCACCATAAATGAAGTCGATGCCGGCGTTCCCCTGGATCGTGTCAGCGCCGTCGTCACCGAACAGATTATCATTGCCGCCGCCGCCGACAATCACGTCGTTGCCGGGACCGGCATAGATGGTGTCTCCGCCAGAGGTCACATCGTTGACGATGAGCACCGGCGGATCAACGCTCTCATCGAAGAAGCCGTAGTCGCCGTAGATGGTGTCTCCACCGTCGTTGGCATCGGGCAGGCTCGGGAGCCACTTCCCCCGATCCGGATCGCTGATATCCCACGTACCGCCGGCGATCCAGTCCGAACCGGCGCCGCCGTAGATGGTGTCCCGGCCGTTGTTTCCGACCAGGACGTCGCTGCCGGCCGGATCGGTCGGAAGCGCGACGAGCGATGTGACATCAACCTCTTCCAGCATGACCGTCAGGTTGTCCCACGCCGGGGGCGGAGGCCCGTCGCCGAAGATGGTGTCGTTGCCCTCGCCGCCCTGGATCGTGTCGTCCCCGCCGCCGCCCAGGATCGTGTCGCTGCCACCGGTATCAGTCACGGTGTCGGAGCCGTCTTCTCCGAAGACGATGTCGCCCGCACTGCCGCAGTTAATGGTGTCATCACCACCACCCGCGAGGATGGTGGTTGACCGGCCGGAGTTCCCGGTGATGATGTCGTTGGAACTGGTGGCGCGAACCGCCTCGACCGTCGTCCCGGCCTCGGTGCCGATCGTGTCCTCGTCGCCGAAGGTATCGGTGACGGTTCCAGGCTCCGTGGAGAGGTCCACGATGATGCCGTTACCGCCACCCTCGGACGCGTAGTCGAGCAGGTCAAAGCCGCCGCCGCCGCTAATCAGATCACTCGCGGCGCCACCCACGAGGATGTCGTTGCCTTCGCCGCCGTTGATGGTGTCTTCGCCGGCACCGCCGATCAGCAGATCGTCGCCGGCCTCGCCGTTCAGGATAATACTCAGGTCAACGTCTTCTCCCTGGACCTGACTGGCGTCGAGAAAGTCATTGCCGTCCTTTCCATTCACCCGGATCGTCTGCACACCATCGGCCGCGTCGATGTTATTGACGTCCCAGACGAAGATGAAACCCCCGCCGATAACGTCGTAGACGTTGGGTACGAGGGTGTCCTCGGCAGGCTCGTCCTCGCCGAACGTGTCGGCCAGGATCGTCTCAAACCGGATCTCCAGATGGTCGTCATCGTCAGTCCCGTCGACGATGAGCGTGTCATTCTGGAGAACCGCGGTAGGCTGGGCGATTGCAGGCACTGCGGCCAGCAGCACCCCCAGCACCATGATCCCGGCCATGCGGCGGAACCCGGTTTCGCAGGAGAAGAATCTTGAATCAGCCCCGGACGTTCGGCATTTGTTCGATGACATAGACCAGGATCCCGGTGACGAGGAGAAAAGCACTTACGAACGGTGCGGGCACAGAACTCCCGGCGTCCATGAACCGGCGCGCGGCCGGTAACGGCATCCTACCACACAACAAATGTCCTGCCAATCGGGGGGAGCGCCAACCCGGCGGTCGGCAGGTTTTGGGGGTCGATCTCACCGGCGCCGGCGTTTGGCGGGGGCGCCGACGGCGGCAGCGGCGGCCTCCTGCGGGAGGCGGTCTTTCGTGCGGACCCGAAGCCGCCCCGCTCGAACGGCCGGCGCAACCGCCGGCGCGGGTTGGGGCTGGGCCAGGTACTGCTCGAAAAATGCCACCGTCCGGGTCGCGTAGTACTCCGGCCGGACGACGACGGACTGGTTGTGTTTGGCCCCGGGGACGACCCACAGGGACTTGGGGCCGGGGGCAAGGTCATATAACAACTGCGACTGCTCCACTGGGATGTAGCTGTCGCGTTCGCCGTGGATGAACAGGATCGGACACGGGCGGGACATCCGCATCAGCGCCTTCCGAACGGAGGGGAAGGTGCACCGGAGCTTCCGCCGACATTCCCGGAACAGCAGCCACCTCAGGAACCGCCAGAACTGCGGCGGGTGGTTCTCATAGACGAAGCGTACCTTGGCGAAGATGTATGCCCATCGCTTCATCAGGTGCTCGAGGGTGGCATCGGAGCTGAAAGCGCCATCGGTGATGATGGCCTTGACGGAACGGTTGTTCTGGGCGGCGAGAATGGCCGCCCCCGCCCCCCGGGAAATCCCGAAAAGACCGACTTCCACCGGGCGGCCCTGGCGTTCGAGCCAGTCCTCGACGAAGGCGATGGCCCCGAGGATGTCGCTGACTTCCCGCTCGCTGGGCCATTGGCGCGGCTGATAACCGGGTTCGCCGCTGGACTCGCCGTGGCCGCGGAAGTCAAAGCTGAAGACGTCGTAACCCGCCTCCAGCAGCGGCCGGCAGTACCGGGCGCAGCTGTACATGTCGCTCGAAAACTCGTGAGCGAAGATGACCATGCCCTTCGAGGGCTGGCCCTGCCGCCCATAGAGGAACATGCCGCACAGGTTCAGGTTGTCAAACGCCCGAAACGTCACACGCTCGCCATCGATGCGAGTGAAGTCCCTCGGTCCCATCGCCAGCGGCGGCGGGGTATCCCGGATAATATTCAGGCAGAGCTTGACGTATTTGCGCAGGATCAGCCAGCACGTGATGACGATGAAACTCACCGTCACCAGCATGGAAACCAGCGCCCAATTGTGGATGAGATATTTCCACCAGGCGCCGGCGAGCAGGCCGAGAAGAAGATCGGGCATGCTGTTCAAAGGTGACCCAGGTACCAAGTCCGGAACAGGGACCACGCCAGACGCTATTCTAGGCGAGCAACTCTCCCGCCATCAAGGCCCGTGCCGCGCAAGACGGAAAATCGCCTCCGGCCCGCACCGGCGCCCGGTGCGCAAGCCGTGCATTCGCAAAGAGGGGCAAGACATTCGAGGCCGGTTCCCCGCCGGGCAGAACTTGCACCCGGCCAGTCGCCTCGGTCCTCAGCGTCAGCTCATGACGCTGCACGCCATGCCTGACGCGCGCAAAGAAAACACCGGGCGTCCGAAGACGGCCCGGTGCTTTCCGGAGGGGAAAAGCATTATGGTCATCTGCCTCGCGGCAGTGGATCCTCGAAAAACAACAAGGGTGCAAAAGCAAGAGCCAAGCAGGTCGCACTCATGCGCGTTGACTCTGCCACGTTCTCCGTGGCTTGATACGGATAGGTTAGCCCGATAGTTCGCGGTTTGCAAGCAGGAAAGCGGATTCCAAGCCTAAAATCCCGCACACCAATTTGACTCGACACCCGAGAGCCTGCCGCGCCCAGCATTTGACGGCTTTTCGTCGAGGATGTGAGGTAAACCTCTGCCAGACGCCGCGATCGCAGCACCGTGCGGCGGGAGCTTCGTGCAGCACGGCTTCAGGGTGACCGTTCTCCTGCCGGGTTCCGCCGCGAGGCAAACTGGGATCCATCTCGGCGGACGTTTCCGTCAAAATGGGGAAGACTTGTCCGCCGCTCCGCAATTTCACGCCAAACCTGTTCCGGCGGAACTTATGTCTCAGGATCGCGGCAGGCTGCCCTTTGCTGTCTAGTGGGACTGCCTGCGGGAGCCGGTTCGCAGCGGACTTCGACTCACCACCTCCAAACGGGCGCCACAGGTGCTGCGCCCGGTTCGCTGCGGCAACATCTACGTTTGCGATCCGCCCGCCGTGCGGCTTGCTGGAAACGATGAGGCGCGTCAGCTACAACCACTGAAGCTGCCGGCCATCCGTGGAGAGGGTTCATGCCGCGGTTCCTGATGTGTCCCCCGACGTACTACGCGATCGAGTACGAGATCAATCCCTGGATGTCGCGCCTGCACGGGGCGACACCCGATGTTGCCCAGGCGCAGTGGGACAACCTGTACCGCACGATCACGGGGGAGTGCGGCGCCGAGGTTGATCTGCTCGAAGGGGTCAAGGGACTGCCGGATCTCGTCTTCACCGCCAATGCGGGCCTCGTACACGGCAGGACCGTGGTCCTGAGTCGTTTCCGGTTCCCCGCCCGCAGCGGGGAAGAGCCGGTGTTCGCAGCCTGGTTTCACGCGCACGATTTCATGGTGCACGAACTCCCCCCGGACGTTTTCTTCGAGGGCGCCGGGGACGCCCTGACGTGCGGACCGCACCTGTTCGCCGGCTACCACTTTCGCAGCGAGATCCGATCGCACACGGCCGTCTCGGAAATCCTCAACAGGCGTGTCCTGTCGCTGCAGCTTGCCGACCCGCGGTTCTATCACCTCGATACCTGCTTCTGCCCTCTCGCGGATGGACGTCTCATCTGGTACCCCCCCGCTTTCGACACGTACGGGCGACGCGTCGTCGAGCAGTACGTCCCGGAGCGCATCGCGGTCTCCGAGGCCGATGCCATGCGTTTCGGCTGCAACGCCGTCTGCATTGACCGGCACGTCATCGTCTCGGCGGGTTGCGCGCGGCTCACGGCGGAACTCACCGACTGGGGCTTCAACGTGCATCCCGTGAACCTCAGCGAATATCTCAAGAGCGGCGGATCCGCAAAGTGCCTGACGTTACGGCTGGACTGAAGGCTGCCGCCGGCGCCTATCATCCTTCGGCCGGGAAACCCGATCACAGAAACTCGTCTGGCCGGCGGAAACACGCGTCTCCGCCCGGATCAAACAGGTTCCCCGGGCTCGGAGGCTCCAGCCATGCACCCGGTGAAGGTCTACGGCGCCGACTGGTGTGAAGACACGCAAAGGACGCGGCGTCACCTGGATGAGCTCGGCATTTCTTACGATTACCTCGACGTTGATCGCGATCCTCGCGCCAAGGCGTGGGTCAAGGATCATAACGGCGGTCGCCAGAGAACTCCGACAGTGGACGTGAACGGGCGTGTGCTCCCAGTCCCGAAGGACGAGGAACTGGACGCGGCCCTGCAAACCGAGGACCTGGACTGACCGGGCCCGAAGGAGACACGACCCGGGGCGGCAACGGAGCCGTCCTTCAGGCAGGCACTCGAACGGCCGCGGCACGAGGAGACATGCCGACAACTTCAAAACGAGATGAGCTGGACCTGTCCGGGATGATCCCTGAAGAGGATTGGCCGCACTATCAGGCCGTCCTGCAGGCGGCCATCAATCGCGGCGTGCCGTTCGCGCTCGGCGGCGGTCTGGCGTTCTCGGTCTACTCGCAGCGTCCGCGGTTCACGAAAGACATCGACCTCTACATCCTCCACCGCGACCGCGATGTGATGATCCACGTCCTGCACCAGGCGGGGTTCGTCGACTACTTCGACCAGGTGCCGTATGACCGGTCATGGATCTACCGCGGCGTGCACGGACGTGCGATCGCAGACTTGATCTGGGCGATGGCCAACCAGCGCGCCTGGACGGACGACGCGTGGCTGGTGCGGAGCCGGCACGTCAACCTGCGCGGCCTGCGGGTCCTGATGCTGCCGCCGGAAGAGCTCATCTGGACCAAGCTGTATGTTCTGCAGCGCGACCGCTCCGACTGGCCGGACCTGCTGAACCTTCTGAACTGCGAGGGACCGGATCTCGACTGGGAGCACCTGATCCGGCGGGTCGGCGACGATGCGCTGCTGCTGGGCGGGGTGCTGATGGTGTTCGCGTGGATGTGCCCGGGGCGGGCCGCGGAGCTGCCGCAATGGATCTGGCCGCGGATGGGTTTGCTCCCGCCGCTCAAAGGGCCGAACTGCAGCGAGGACCGCTCGCGGGTCGCGCTGCTGGACTCGCGGGACTGGTTCGGGCCATCTAACGGCACCGCCGGGGGGCATGCATGAAGATCGGCGCGATGAATCATCCGCGCAACGACCTGATGGCCGAAATGCGCTGGATGTCGGAAATGGGTCTCGATTTCATCGACCTGACGCTCGAACCGCCGGCGGCGGCGTCGTGGCGCGTGGATCCGCGCGCGATCCGGCAGGCGCTGGACCGGCTGGGGCTGGGCGTGATCGGACACACCGCTTATTACCTTCCGCTGGCGAGCCCGTTCGAGGAGGTCCGCCGGGCCGCGATCGCCGAGTTCAAGCGGTGCCTGCAGGTTTTCGCCGAGATCGGGGTCGCGTGGATGAACATTCATCCCGACCGGTACGCGCCGCTGCACGATCGGGCGTTTTACATCAATCGGGATCTCGAATCGCTCGACGAACTGCTCGAGGTCGGGCAGCGGCTGGGCGTGGGAATCATGATTGAGAATCTTCCGGGCGATTTCAACACCGTCGAACAGCTGGCGGAACTGCTCGAACCGCTGCCGGAACTCGGTCTTCACCTGGACATCGGCCACTGCAATCTGCTCACCCCCTACAACACGGCCGACGAGATCATTCGCGTGTACGCCAAGCGGCTTCGCCACGTCCACCTGCACGACAACAAGGGCGGGAGCGCCGACCTGCACCTGCCGCTCGGGGCGGGTACGCTCGAGTTCGGACGGCACATCCGAACGCTCAAAGCCGCGGGTTACGACGGAACGATCACCCTGGAAGTGTTCACCGACGACCGGACGTACCTGGCGCACAGCCGCGACATTCTTCGACGGACGTGGAACGGCCCTCCCGCGGAGGTCCCGCCACTCCCGACGCTCAGCAAGCACGCGTGAGCATGAACCCGCCGGTGGCCCGGGCACTCACCACTTGACGTCCGCGAGGACGCGCGTCTTCTCCTCGAGATTGAAGATCCGCCGCGCGTTGCCGTGCATGATGGGATCGATCAGTTCCATCGCGTCGCGCAGACCGAGCCAGCCCTCTTCGACCAGTTCACTGAGGGCGAGTGCGATGCCCTGGCGGGCGATGGTTGCGTGGCCGAGCACCGGTTCGACGACGGTGTAGTCCCCGCCGAAGGTGAGAATCTTGCTGGCCGGCGCCGTCACCAGGTACTTCTTGAGAAAGTCCTTCGCGGCGACGGGGTTGATGATCCACGACCAGCACATATCGATGCAGGCGTTCGTGTAGTGCTTGGCGAGCGCGATCATCTCTTCGTAGTACGGGTAGCCGATGTGCATGAAGACGAAGCAGGTCTCCGGTGACAGGCCGCACAGGTCGGTGGCCGAGCCCGGGTTGCGCCCGATCCGGCTGAGCGGCATGCGGTTGTCGCCCGCGTAGTAGCCGGTGTGCAGCTTCACGGGGAGGCGGTGGTGCGTGGCCCTTCCGACCGCGTACCAGAAGAGATGATCCTCGAGGTCTTTGCGGTCGGCCCCACTGAGCCGCTCCCGGGCGAGCGCCCGCTTGAAGACGCCTTCCACCTTCTCGGCAGGCACTTTCTGGTAGTCGATGTCCCGGGCGTACGCATTCTGTGACTTCACGGCCACCGCGTACCTGCCGTACTTGTCGAACCACCAGTCGATCACGCGGTACCAGTCGCCCAGCGTATGCACAGTGATTCCGGCGGGTTTCGCATAGCCGTCGAAATCCGGCCCGGCGAACATGCCGACCAGGCTGATATCCTGCATGAGCAGCGTGGGCATGGCGGACTGGCGAAACGGGCCGGCGTTGACCTGGCAGGATTCGATGTTCGCGCGCTCGCAGAGGATTTGCCGGTAGAAACCGGGCTTGCAGGTCGCTTCGTAGCCCGCCTGCACCGTGCGCACGGTGTCCGCCGAGAGGTCGTCCACATCGTAAAGACGCTGGATGGCGATCCGAACCGCGCGGGCATACCCGGTGTTTTTGACCGCCGGCCAGACGGGCTCCAGGAGCCTCCACTTGTCGAGGGGAGCGGTTTCGCGCGAAAAGAACTGCTGAAACGCGTCCTTCGGCATCCCGGCGACGCGCAGGTCGGAGTCGAGGTAGTGGCTCAGGAGTAGGCTCCAGTCGTCACACTTGATCCCGGGCGGTTTGGCGGCAAGCCGCACGTCTTCCTCATGCAGATGCTCGTGGGTATCGATGAGTTTCGTCTGGAACACGCGCTCGAGGATGGCCGGATGCGACCGTCCGGCTCCGGGGACGGAGGCCGGGTCGGCGGACGCATGGGATGCCGCTGGCAGAAACGCCGCCGCCCCGAGCGTACCGACCGACTGAAGCGCGTGTCTTCGCGAGAACGGGCTCTGGTCTGACATGATGTTCGTCCCTGCGATGAAGTGCCGCGTCCGGCAGGCGCGCTGCCGTGCCAGGCGGACGATAGCTGCCCGCGCCGGCGGGGTCAAAAGCGGCGAGGGCCTGGACGCGTCCCGTCGCAGCCGGGGTGACGGAAGCGGGGTGAACACCGGTACTTCTCACCGGTTGCAGGGGGCGATATCATGCCCCGCCAGCGCGCCTCCGGCGGGTGACACGTGCGTGTCCCCGGGGGCGGTCGTGATCGAGCATCTGCGCCGTGCCTGACCCTGTCGGATCCTCCTCTGCCGGAATCGGTCTCTCGCTGATGACCGCGGTGTTCTGGGCCGTGTCGCCCCTGTGCTTTGCCAGCGTGGGGCGACGGATCGGCTCGTACCAGACGCTGCTGATCCGCTCCCTGCTGGCGGCGGTGCTGCTGGGGGCGATGTTTCCGCTGTACGCGGCGATCGGCCGGGTCGACCTGCACCTGCCGACGTGGACGCAGACGGGGTGGCTTGTCCTCTCGTCGCTGGCGGGAATGGTGGTGGGCGATGCCCTGTACTACGAGGCGCTGGTCCTGCTCGGGCCGCGGCGCAGCACCCAGGTGATGTCGCTCGCGCCGGTGGCGGCCATCCTGCTCGGGTGGGGGTTCCTCAACGAGCACCTGACGTGGCAGGCGTTGACCGGGATCGCGCTGGTGATCGGTGCAACGTCATACGCAATCACGGCGCGGTCCGGAACCGATGGATCGCGCGAGCCCGGGCGGTTCTGCACGTCGGGCGTGCTGGTGGCGGCGGCGGGCGCGGCATGCGTCGGGGCGGGGGCGGCGGCAGGGCGCCAGGCGTTCCTCGGCGGGCCACCGCTCGACGGCGTACTGGCGACGGTCATCCGCGTAGGCTCGTGTGCGATGATGCTGTGGGTGATCCCGCTCGTGCGGGGCGGCGGGTTGACGCTGCTCGCGCACCTGCGCGACGCCTCGCTACGGCGCCGGGTGGCGATCGGCGTGGCATCGGGTCCGGTGGGCGGCATGCTGTGCTACCTCTTCGCACTCAAGAACCTCGAAGGCGGGATCGTGAGCACGCTGACCGCAATGTCGCCGCTGTTCATCCTGCCGATGATCGCGCTGCGGTACCGCATGGCGATCGGGCTCAACATCGCGCTGGCAACCGGGCTGGCGGGCGTGGGGGTGGCGATGATCAGCCTGCGGTGAGTGCCCTGCCGCTCACTTCTCATTATTCTTGAATCTTCTTGAAACCTGTCATCAGCCGGCGTGGCCGACGCGGGCGGCCTCGATGATCAGCAGCGCCAACGCGGTCGCGACCACGATTGCCGTCAGGACGACGAAGAAGAAGGTAACCCATGTCGCGGTTGCGTTGGGACCGGGGCTGCCGCCGGGAAGACCTGTGAACATATTTCCCCTCGCTCAGCGGACCGAAAAGCGGTACACCGTGGTCTGGCGGTACGTTTCGCCCGACCGGAGGATCGTGGACGGGAACGACGGGTGAGTCACGGAGTCGGGGAAGTGCTGCGTCTCGAGGCAGAGGCCGCCGTGTTTGACGTACGCACCGCCGATGCCGTGGAGACTGCCGTCGAGGAAGTTGGCGGTGTACAGCTGGACGCCCGGCTCCGTGGTGAGGACTTCCATGACGCGTCCGGACTGCGGCTCGAAGACCTCGGCGATTGACGCGAGCCGCCCCCCGCCGCTGTCGAGCACGTAGTTGAGGTCATAGCCGCCCGGCACTTCGTCGATGCGCGATCCGATCGCCTGCGGAGTAGTGAAGTCGAGCGGGGTACCCTTCACCTCGCCGATTTCGCCCGTCGGCAGCAGCGCTTCGTCCGGCACGGTGTAGCGGGAGGCGGCCAGCCGGAGCACGTGCTCGAGGATGTCGCCGCGTCCGGCGCCTCGCAGGTTGAAATAGGAGTGATTCGTCAGGTTGACGGGCGTCGGCTTGTCCGTTGTCGCGGCGTAGTCAATCTGCAGGGCGTTCTCCTCCGACAGCGTGTACGTCACGTCGACGGTGAGCGTGCCGGGGAAACCCTGGTCACCATCGGGGCTGACGTGGTGAAACACAACGGAGGCAGGCCCGTTTTCACGGACGCTCCAGACCGCCTGGTCAAAGCCGCTCACGCCGCCGTGCAGCGTGTCGCGTCCATCGGCGGTCGTCAGGCGATATTCGCGACCGTCGAGGGTGAAGCGCGCCCCGGCGATGCGGTTGGCGAACCGCCCCACCGTGCAGCCGAGGTACGCGCGATCCCCGATGTACGGCTCGAGGCGGTCGAAGCCGAGGACGATGCTCTCGGTGCGCCCCGAGCGATCGGGAACGTGGAGTTCCGTCAGGCGTGCGCCGAACGTCGTGATCTTCGCGATGGCGCCGGCCCTGTTACGCAGCGTCAGGAGCTGGGCGGTGCGTCCCTCGGGGGCACGTCCGAAGTCGCTGACCTCAACGCTCATGGTTCTACCTCCGCACGTGCAGGCGAGATGCTGGTGAATTCCGGTTCGCCCATGGCTGTTCGCTGTCCCCTCTTCGCTGTTCGCCTCTTCGTCACCGATGCCACTCGTCACACCGCGGACAAAGCGGCATCCCATTGTACGCCCCGTCTCGATGCGACTGGCGGACCTGGTTGAACATCAGGCCGTGCCAGATCGCCGCGAGCGTGGAGTCTTTGAGTGAACCCGCCGCGTGGGCGCCGCGGAAGTCCTGGTCGCACACGGGGACGGTTCCATCCGCCAGGATCATGGCCCGCTGGAAGAGCCGACCACACGGGAAGCGGTTCGGCGGCGCCATGTTCATCACTGCGAGGTCTGGCCACTGCCCGGCATAGTGGCTGGGGCCAATGATGACGGCCGCACCCGCACGGCTCAGCCAGTGATCGTAGAACGATTCCATCTCGTCCATGGTCGCGCGCGTCTTGCTGATCTCGCAGACGAGCAGCGGCGGCGCTGCCACCGTGCCCGTGCGTCGATGCTGGGCCGCGAGGAATCGCTCGAGGTTCGCCATCACACGGTCGAACTGATCGGCTCCGTGGAGGCGACGATATGTTTCGGGCGTAGCCGCGTCGAGCAGGACGTGCAGCACGTCCACGCCGGCATCCATCAGCACGGCGCTCGCGGCCTCGTCGAGCGTAACGGCGGTGGTGCGCACGGCGAGGCCAAAGACGCCGGCGGCCGTCGCAATCCGCAGCAACTCAGGCCACTCGGGGTGAAGCAGGGGATCGCCGAAGCCGCCGAGCGTCAGGCGTGTGTCATCGCGCGTGGCGAGTTCGCTCACGAGGCGCGTGAACAGCTCGCGGGTGAGCGGTCCCCGTCGCGGAACGGCCTGGGCACGCGGGCGCAGGATGGACTGCGGCAGCGGATCCTCGGTCGTCAGTTCGACCTCGACATCCGACGGCAGCGGCAACGGATCGACCCGGTGCTGGAGCAGCCAGCGCGAGGCGGCGAGCGCGTCGCCCGCACCCGAATCGAGGAGTGCCGCGAGGCGATCCATGCCGGTCGCAGTGTCGGCAAGGCAGCGTCCCGCGGCATGCAGAATCGACGCGTCGCATGCCATGTTGCACGGCTGCGCGGTCATGTCGCGCTGGGGGTCGTTCGGACGGTACGCCATGATGCGGCCCGGCGGCTGGGCAGCCCGCGCCAGGTCTGCCAGCAGAGAGAGTGAGTAAATGGGAACCGTCAGGCCCGGAGCACTCTGCGCAAAAACCATGCGGACATCGGCCTGCACCTTCTCGAAGTGCTCGACGAGACGTCCGAGCATCTCCGGATCAATCAGCGCGGCCGCGCCGGGGACCACCGCGACGGCATCCGCGCTTTCGCGCCGCCCGAGGGCTTCCAGTGCCGCCGGGTGGATGCACTCGTCGAAAACGGCCGCGTCACCGATGCCGCCGCGCCAGCCGTCGAGGGCCCATTTGCGTGCGCTGGTGATGTACATCTGCCAGGGAGGAGGCCCGGGCGGGTGCGGTTCGATCCGCACGTCGAGGCCGTCCAGGAGCGATCGGACGCGGTCGAACTGGGGCTCCGGCACGAGGACGTGGATCGAGGCAAGGCCCCGGGCCTGACGGACCCGTTCGACGGTGCGGCGGAGGACAGTCTCGCCGTGCAGCGTTTCCGCCAGCCGCGAGCGCATTCCCAGCGGCGCCCGCTCCAGATCCGCATGAATGGCAGCAAGAACCTTCATCCGCACTCCTACGCACGCGGCGACGACGACGCGACGCGGGTCACGCGCTGTCCCGCGCGATCTGGCGATCGAACCGCTCCAGGCATTCCTGCAGGATCTCCTTCAGGGCACTGGTGCCCTCAATCACCGCCTCCACGAAGCGGATGTCGCGCTCGAGCTGGCGTCGTGCGCGCTCCGTGCCGTCGAGGTGCGCGAGGCCGAGTCGGCGATCGGCGCTGAATCGCTGAAGCTCCGCCTGCTGAGCGACGCCGCTGACCATCTGGTACGTGCGCTCCTGTGTACGCAGCCGGAGCCGAAGAGCATCCACCTCCGAGAGACGCCGGTTGAACACTTCGGGACGATCGAGGAGCTTTGTCAATTCATGCAGCACATTCAGCATCTGCCGGCAGGTCTCGGCCAGGTCCTCGACTTCCACGAGGCGGCGTCGGACCTGCTCACGCGCGGGCTCCAGGCGCGAGCGATCGTCCCACACGAGTTCGTCGCGGTAGGCAAAACGGTGGCGCGGAATGTCGCGGGTGCAGAACGTGCGGGCAACCTCCGCGAGGGGCATGACGCGCGTGCCGGCCTTGCGGACGCCGCCCTCGGTCGCATCAATGATCCGCCCCGGCACCGTCGCGAAATCGCCCTCGAACTGCTGCAGGTACGTGAAGAGTTGCTCGTCGGTGTAGATGGCGTTGCCGTGGACGTCCTTGACCTTCATGAGGATGCGGCGGGTGCGGACGATCCGCTCCCACTCGCGCATTTCGATCGTATTGAAGCGATTGAGCTCCGGGCGCCAGACTTCGTGCTGCGCGACGCCGGGCACGTAGTAGACGTGGTCCGTGAAACCGAGGTCCTGGCCGATCATCGCGATCGGCTCGCATCCCATGTAGATTGCCAGGTACAGGGCGAGATGCGCGACCGTCGAGCCGGCCTTCATGCCCCCCCGCGCGCCGAGCTCGTCCCCCAGAAGAGATCGCGCGAACGCGTTATCGAGCATCGAGACGCGCCCGCGGAAGGTATCGAGCACGTGCCAGGTCGCCTTGGGCTCGGCGACGAGGTGCGTCTCGCCGAACTCGTCGATCCCCTCGAAAAAACGTTTCGAAATCTGGTGGTAATCGAGTGACGTGACGAAATCCGGCACGATCCCCCTGCCCAGGAGCGTCTTGTAGGTCGTCTGCACGGCGATGATGACTGCGCGGCCCTTCATGGCAGCGAGGTGGTCAATGTTCCGACGCAGGGACGGGCCGGCCGAGACGATGACCGCGGGAAAGCCCTTGAAGCGGTCGCGCAGCGGGTCGATTGGGGGCGTCGAGACATAGCGCGGCAGGTTGTTTGCGATGTTGCGGCAGGTGATGCGGGCATTGGCGACGATGGTCACCAGGCTCATGCGGCAGTAGGTCATGTGGTCGGCGAGGATCTTCCGCATCGCGGCGTGGAAGGCGCCGGCCACGCGCTCTGACGGCGGGTGCTGCACGAACTGCGCCCCGAGCATCATGAGCGTGCTGTGGGGTTCGAGCCGCGTCTGGACCTCGCCCTTGTCCGCCTGGGTCAGGAGGACGCAGCGATCGCCCTTGAACAGGTCGGCCAGATCCACCGACTGGAGTGCCGCCTTGAGCAGGTGCAGGTTGGGCTCCGTGACCAGGAGGAAGGCGTCGCCCTTGAGGCGGGCGTGCAGGGCTTTCACATGGTGGCCCAGTCCGAAGCCGCCGACGATGTAGCAGAAGTTATCGCCAACGTCGACGCTCTCGGCGAAGCGGCGGGCCTCGTCCTCGGGATCGACGCGGCTGTGCAGGTAGAGCCGCTGGCCGGC
>CAZJTF010000133.1:0-849 GCA_964548565.1 uncultured Planctomycetales bacterium
CCCGTAGCTGAGACAGCCGAGGCGTGGAATACATCACACTTCGGTCACCTGTGGTAAAATTGTACTTGTACGCTATAATTCGACCCGCTGCCCCCTCATCGGGTTGTTTTATGACCCCTATTAGAGTTTCCGAGGCGCCGCCCTGGGCAACAGAACACACAACATGCGCCAGGACACACGCTGCACATCTAAAGCCAGATCGCATATCTCACACCTCAATTCGCGGGATGTTTATAAAACCGAATTATGACATTATCTCTAATCCACTGATCGCGTTGCGCGTAGTTAGTGTTTCCTGGGTTCTCTGCCCTCCAGGTCTCCTCCGCATACTTGCGCGCCGACTCACGTTTGAACTTGAACCTTCGGTTGACTGGTTGCGTTGGCTGGTTCGTAGCGCTATCGCCCGAGTGTGTCAGCGCCTCCGTTGCGGTTCCGTTGGCGATGACCTTTTGCCAGTGCATCGTGCCACCCGATGCATCACGGAGATTCAAGACATCGCGGATTTTCACATTCTTTGTCTGGGCCTCAGTCCAGCTCCATTCTTCCATGTACCATGTCGTTACGTTGCCGACTCGCAGCCCGTAAGAGGCATGCTCCGCCGATGGTCCGCACGACATAGGCGTATGCACAAACGTGCCGTCCGCGAGCTCAATATCGGGCTCACCACAACAGTTATTACCATCAATAAAATTAAACAGATCCCGTTCAAGGTGGCCCCGATATATCACTGTGTTGACTTCATCGCGAAAAACCTCGTTTCCAAGATACATAGCTTTAAGAGTAAGAGTGCCTTCATCTTCTTCCGCCGGGGGGGTATGAATGGGCGAAGGTATTGTAACGTCACTCAGC
>CAZJTF010000133.1:859-16771 GCA_964548565.1 uncultured Planctomycetales bacterium
GGACGGCAGATCCCACTGGAGAGTTAAGGGCCAAACGACCCCACTCACAATGGGCAAACGCTTCTCCGAGTCACTGCCAAGTTCGCCAGAAACGACCGCTTGATTCGATTGACGGGAGGTGTGGCCGTCATCGATGTACGACGCGCTCAGCCCCGCGGGGAACACGCCTTCGATCTTGTCAATCGGCTTCTTCGGCCAGATGATCTTCACCCGGACCGTGGTGATGTAGATGGAATCGGAGCAGGCGAGTCCCATCCCGTCGTTGACGTACAGCGTGACGGTGCCGCCACCCGGCGTCAGACCTTCGAGGTACACCGTCCCCACGACTGGCCAGGGCATTGCCGCACCGTTGGGAAAATCGGCAAACTTATCGGCATCCCACCAGACAGCAAGGTGATCGGGGTTCCCCGAGACTGTCCAGTATGCGCCGCAGTCAGCCGGTGCCATCGTAGTGCTCAGCGTTACTGCCTTGATATCTGGATCATTCGCGATGGGTCGGTCGTCCTTGTCCTCCACGCCGTTGCTGTCGCTGTCGTTATCGTTGACCCGCAGGAAACCTCCCGGTGACTGCTCCTCCACCTCCTCAGCCAGTCCCGGGAATGAAATGTCGGCTCCGACAACTTCGATGGTGCACGTCACCTCCACGCTATCGTCCTTGTACCATCTGTGGGCTCGCCTCGCAGCTGCGCCAGAATGACGAGGGCCCTCACTGAGTACGGAGAATCCGGAAACTGCTCCCTGAGGTGCTCGACGATCGTTAGTACGTCAGGCTTGGCACCCGCATTCAGACAGGCTCTTGCCTTGTAGAACAGCGTCGCATCAGCCCAATCCCCCGCCGGGGCCACAGCGAAGGCGGCATCGTAAGCGCGCAGCGCCTCGGCGGTGTTGCCCGCCTTCTCCTCGTTCACGGCAATACGCAGCGCCGCCCGTTGCGACTTCGGAAACTCCGCGAGAATTGCACGGTAGCGCTGGGCGGCCGCCGCATACTGGTTCTCTGAACCGAGTGATTCTGCCTCGGACCAGAGTTGCTGAAAGCGTGTCTCGCCGACCTGCTGCGACAAGGCCGGCGAAGTGAGTAAAAGCAGAATCCCTGCCGCGGGACCCCGCCAAAAACGAGTACAGGTGATCCGGTTCTTTCGGGCGGGAGGCATTAGAGCGTCCTCATGAGAGATGCGCGACAGAGCCAACATAAACCAGTGCTTTTGCGACTTCAAGAGAAAACCAGAAAGAACCTGACCTGAAGTTTTTGTTCCATGTGCCCGCTGTGGTGTGGAGTGACAATGTGAGTGTCAGTGCGACGCGATAGCCCCTACATCCGGCAGGCGGCGATGATCTCCCGGGCGTCGGCGGCGACGAGCTCGGCCACCACGCGATCGATGAGATCCCCGTGGCTGTCCTTCGCGTAGTCGGCGCAGGTGCGAGCCCACCGTTCGCCTCGCGGGTCGGCCACGAGCGCCTCGCACAGGAGCCGGTCGCCCTCCAGCCAGGCGTAAACCGCCACCGGGGCGCGGCAGCCGGCATCCAGTTCAGCCAGAATCGCCCGCTCGCACTCGACCGCCAGCGCGGTGGCGGGATCGTGGATGGCACCCAGGTAGCCGCGGATGCGATCGTTGTCCGCCCGCCCTTCCAGAGCCAGCGCCCCCTGGGCCGGCGCGGGCAGGCAGACCGTCGGATCGAACGGATGCGTCACGTGCCGGGCGAGTCCTGCCCTCTTCAGGCCAGCCATTGCCAGTACAGCTCCCGCGCAGTCCCCCCGCTCGATCTTGCGGATCCGCGTGTCCACGTTGCCCCGCAGGGTCACGAACGTCAGGTCGCGCCGCTGCATGAGGAGCTGCGCCTGCCGCCGCAGGCTGCTCGTCCCCACGACGCTTCCGGCCGGCAGGTCCTCGAACGCCACGCCCCCCGCCGCCACCCAGGCGTCACGCGGGTCCTCGCGCACGGGATACGCGAGGATCTCCAGCCCCTCCGGCAGCATGCTCTGCAAATCCTTGGCCGAGTGCACCGCCAGGTCGATGCTGCCGTCGAGCAGCGCACGCTCGAGGTCCGCCGTGAAGAGCCCCTTGGTGCCGATCTCGGGCAGCGGGCGCGTCTGGTCGCGGTCGCCGGCCGTCGTGATGATCTGCGTGTGAATCTGCAGGCCGGGGTGCGCCGCGCGGAGTTGTTCGACCACCCAGCCGGTCTGCGCGCGGGCCAGCAGCGACCCCCGCGTTCCCACGACCAGCGTTTCGCCCGGTGACGTGCTCACTTCATGGCCCGAATGATGGCGTCCGTGAACTGCTGCGTTGTCGCCTTGCCGCCGATGTCGCGCGTGAGCTTCTCAGGGTTGCCCTCTCCCAGCACCGCATCGTAGGCGTTCCGAATCCGGTCAGCCGCCTGGTGCTCGCCGAGGTAATTCAGCATCATCACGCCGCTCATGATGCAGGCGAGCGGGTTGGCGATGCCCTTCCGGGCGATGTCCGGGGCCGACCCGTGCACCGCCTCGAATACCGCGCATTTCTCGCCGAAGTTCGCCCCGGGGACGACGCCGAGACCCCCGACGAGCCCGGCGGCCAGGTCGCTGAGGATGTCGCCGTAGAGATTCTCGAGGAGCAGGACATCGAACTGCGAGGGATCCCGCACGAGTTGCATACAGCCGTTGTCGATGATCAGCTCGCTGTAGTCGATCCGGTCGGCGTAGTGAAGCCGGACACGGCGGGCGCATTCCAGGAACAGCCCGTCCGACTTCTTCATGATGTTGGCCTTGTGGAAGACCGTCACCTTCTTGCGGTCACGGGCGACGGCGTAGTCGAACGCGAACCGCGCGATGCGCGTGCAGGCGACCTCGGTGGCGATCTTGAGGCTCTGGATCACGCCGGGGATGATCTCGTTTTCGATCCCCGAGTAAAGCCCCTCGGTGTTCTCGCGGATGATGACGAGCTCGACGTTGTCGAACCGGGTTTTGATGCCGGGCATCGTCCGTACGGGCCGGACGGCGGCATAAAGATTGAGCTTCTTACGAAGCTGGACGTTCACGCTCGTGTGGCCGCCGCCGATCGGCGTGGTCACAGGGCCCTTCAGGGCGACACCGTGACCGGCGATGGCGGCCAGGGTCCGTTGAGGCAGAACGCTGCCGCAAAACTCGAGCGCCGTCGCCCCCGCGGGCAGCGAGACCCACTCGATGTCGACGCCGGCCGCCTCGATTACCTGTCGCGCGGCAGTGGTCACTTCGGGGCCGATCCCGTCCCCCGGCAGCAGGCACACAACGTGCGTCATCAGCGTCGCCTCACGTGCGAGACACCGCTCCCGGCGGAACGGCTCGTTGCTTTTTCACCGCAGGCCGCGATTATAGCCGTCCGAATGTCATCGGCAACGCACATGCCGGGGCCCGGGGACACCCCGTCGGCGCGCCCCCCGCTCCTGCGGGCAGGCAGGTGCGAAATTGCTTTGTCCATGCGAGTCAAAGCCGCCGATGGATGCTGGAGAGCCGCGTGATCGAAGTGCCGCTCATGCTCGGGGCCGCCGCGGAGTGGGCACTTCGACCCGACGGGCTCATCCACCTCGTGCAGGACGGTCACGATCTGCCGCGCGGCCCGCTCGGCGCGCTGCTGTATCTGCTGTTCGTGCCCTTCTACTGGTGGATCCAGCCGTCGTCGCGAACGGGATACCTGATCGCGACGAGCCTGGTGTTGGCATTCCTGACGCTCGGCCCCGCATACATGGCCGCGGTGCTCGGACTGTCGCTGCTCGGGCTCATCGTCCTCAAAACCTGCGCCCGTCCGGACAGGCTGGCCGCGGGAATCGCGCTGCTTTCGGTCGTGTACGTCGCCTGGATCGTCTGGCCGCAGCCGCGATGGCTGCCACCGGTACAGCACCCGCTCTACTTCTACCTGCACTGGGCGGGCATCGGCTACATCTTCCTGAAATCCGTGCACGTTCTGGTCGAAGTCGCGAAAGGACGACTCGTTCGCCCGGCTGCACGCGACTACATCGCGTACCTGCTCTTCGCGCCGACGCTCCGAATGGGCCCCATCTACCGGTACCCCGAATTCGAGGCGCAGCTCCACGACGATCCGCGCCGGTATCGCGACCTGGGCGCGGCGGCCATCCGCATCACTGTCGGGCTCGTGCGCCTGGGGCTCATGGCCGTCATGCTCGACAACTTTCCAATCGCCGGGCTGTTCGAGGAGCCCTGGACGCTGCCGACGGCGCGATTTCTGGGAACGATGTACGCGGCCCCGCTCTCGATTTATCTCTGGATCAGCGGATACGTCGATCTGAGCATCGGCGTCGGGATCGCGATGGGCTTCCGCGTGCCGGAGAACTTCCGGTATCCCTGGCGATCGATCAGCCTCGCGGAGTTCTGGCGCCGCTGGCACCTGACGCTCGGGGCGTGGCTGCGGGACTACGTTTACATCCCCCTCGGAGGCAGCCGGCGGCACGTTTTCTTCAACTACTTCGTGACCTTCCTGTTCTGCGGCGTGTGGCACGGCCTGTACGTGTCATACGTGTGCTGGGGAATCTCACAAGGCGTCGGTCTGGGGCTGGGGCGCCTCTGGAACCAGTACTGGACGCGCCAGCGGGAGGCTGCGACACCACTCTACGCCCGCCTCGCACGATGGAAGCTCGCGGGCAGCCCGCTCACCGTGGCGGCCGCCTGGCTGCTGACATTCCACTATCAGATCCTGACGATTGTGTGGTTCATGGACGAAAACCACGCCGGCCGGCGGGTCTTCGCGCGCCTGTGGGAGATCCTGTGGTGTTGAGGTAGTTGCTTTCCATTTCCCTTTCGGACTCCCACGTTTACTTTCCTGTTCTTCTAGCTTTCCTGCATCCACCGGTATTGCTTTTCGATGCTGTCGTGCGGCTTGTACTGTCGCGCGTAGCGTGCGATCGGCTCGCCGAGAAGCTCCATCCGGGCCGGATCGGATTCGCCCATGCCGGCAGCCGCACAGAAGGTGAGGTAGCCGACCTTGCGGAAGTCGAACCCCATGAGCTCGACGCCCACCCGGTCGGCCGCCAGCCAGTCTGTGCTCGCCACAGCAACGCGCTGCTCGACCGGTGTGCCGGAAACCGGACCGTTGCCCTCCATCCCCTGGAAACCGTCCAGCACAGCAAGGTCCGGCGTGCGAACGCGTCCGAGCGAGAACAGGTTGAAGTGGATCCCCTGGTTTTCGGGCCCGCCGTGGACGAGCGGCTTGTCGTTCTTGCCCCTGCTGCGCGAATCCCACCGGAAGGTCGCATCTTTCAGGGCGGCGCCAACCACCAGATTCTTGAGCGACAAGGTCACGACCGCGCGGTCATGCGTCTTGAACACCGCACTCGAGACGACGAACGTCTCCGGGTCCGCGAGCATTCTGGAGAAGCGGATCGGCTGTGGACGGTGGCGCTGGTCGACGACGTGTCGCACTTCCCACGGCTCGGCGTCGAGGTCGACGAACCGGACGCGGTAGTCCTTCGCCAGCAGCAAATACCGGTAGTTGTCGAACCCCTCGGTTGCGGGGCCGCTCGCGGACGACTCCGCCACGAGGATTTCGTCCCTGGTGAGGCGCGAGAGGAAGTCCAGGATGCCGCGCATGCAGTCGGCGTGCGTCGCCGAGAGCTGGCGCTGGGTGTGCACCAGGTTGGGCTTGATCACGATCCGTTTTCGCCCGGCCAGCTTCGCGCGGACTTGGGGTTCGATCCGTCGAAGCGCTTCAAAGATGTTCGCCGCACGATCGTCGCCCGCGGTGAGCGCCACTTGTGATTTCCCGGGGGCAGCCGCTGGCGCCGAGGCCGTCCGCGCGAAGACCGACCGGGGCAGGTGCATCGCCGCCCAGCCGGCCGCCAGCGCTCGAAGACTCCCGCCCAGAACCGCACGTCGCGTCTGACCGTCCCTGCCGCACGTCATGGTGTTCCTCCGATGGTGTCTGAGGAGGGCGATTATACACCCGGCGTGCGGCCACACCGCCGGTCGCATGGAGGAGCGCTGTGTTCGAAACCGGGGGTATCCGCCGGTCCGAGCCGAAAAGCGTCGACGAAAGCCGTGTATTTCTGTTGACGGGCAGCCCGGGAGCCGTCTATCCTGAAGTGGGTCATCTCTTTCGGCAGTCGGGAGGTCCGGCATGTTCGAGTCCAGACGCACACCTCAGACGTCGAAGGTCCGCAGGAGAGGCTTCACCCTGATCGAGGTGCTGGTGGTCGTGGCGATCATCGCGCTCCTCATCTCGATCCTGCTTCCATCGCTCAACCGAGCACGCGAACAGAGCCGCGCGGCGGTGTGCCTGGCCAACCTGCACCAGTGCGGCACCGGTTTCGGCATGTACTCGCAGGATGACAAGGGCCACCTGCCGATGCGCGGCGGGTACAACTACAACATCAAGGAAACGCAGCAGTATCACCTCAAGGGTGGCGGCAACAAGCGCACCGCGGTGAACTTCGGCGCACTCTACGGGCGGTATACGGGGAAAGAGGGTAAATTCTACTATTGCCCGGCAAACATGCAGCAGAGTTACGGCCACCCGCAGAACGGCTGGGTCACCTTCTTTGCCGAACGTCCTTCCGACCCGAACTGGCCCCGGTCGAGCGTGACCTGGGGCGGGTACGGCTACGCGGCCCCCATTTATCCCGGCAACTCGCCGCTGGAGGATCCGGTCATCCGCGGCACACTGGCCGGGGCCGCTCCAACCGACCCGGACAAGGCTCCAGGAGCCTGGAGGCAGGCGACGCAGCCCAAGGCACACAGCCCCGATGTGCCGTGGGGCTCGTACGGTCAGTGGCTGCTGGACGAGTATGCTGCCGGCAGGCAACCGTATATCGGCAAGCTCCAGGCGCTGATGACGGACCAGTTGATCGGCCAGTTGGTCCACATGAAGGGCGCGGGCCAGAACGTGCTGTATACTGACTACCACGCGAAATGGGTGAACGATACGGGCTGGTACATCAAAAACCTCGGCAGCATCACGAGCGGCCTGAACGGACAGCCGAGGCTGTACGCCGCGTGGAACTGGCTCTCCAAGCGCGGTTGACACCGCGGGGCTCTGACTGTGGCACGAACGCTTTCCGCACCGGGAACGATCCAGCAGAAGCCGTTGCTTTTCGCGGCAATCGCCGTGCTGGCAGTGGCCGTCGGTATTGTCGTGTACACCCAGGCGAAGTCCTCCAGCCCTCCGGCTGTCGCTTTCGGCGGTCCGCCCACCGCGGTCCGCCAGTGCGGCACGTGCAGCGGCGTCTTCGAGAGTTCGGCCGACGAATTGCGCGACAAAGGGCAACTCGACCTGGAGGGAATCGCGCTCATCGGCGAGGGATCCCTCTGCCCGAAGTGCGCGACACCCACGCTCAAGTTGGCCAGGAAGTGTCCAAAGGACGGCACCGTCTTCGTTCCCGACTTTTCGCAGGGGGCCACAAGCAAGGCCACGCGTTGTCCGAAGTGTGGCTGGGATCCCTTCGGTCCCTGATATGATCCCCGTCTGAGTGTTGTGCGGCTTGCCTGGCGCAGGCGAGCCGATCCTGGAACCGGCACTGACAACCGGAGTACCGTGATCATGCAGACCCCTCGGCAACCCTCGTTGTTCACGCGGCGACACGCGCTCGGCCTCGGCATCGGTGTGACCGCTGCCGCCCTGCGACAGGCATTCGCTCAGGAGCCCCGCACGGGCACGATCATCGATTTCGAGGAGACGCTCGTCGGAATGCGGGTGAAGAACTACCGCTACCGCACGTACGACTTCAAAACAGGCTTCCGGCCGGTCGGCGGGATGTGCGCCGACTTCGCCACGATCGAGCACGAAGGGCGGCATCACTTCTTCTACATCGAGCGGCGCCTGCAGGAAGGAACGCCCTTCTACCCCGGCCACGAGATCTACTTCGGGCATGCTTCGACGGCGAACCTGATCGACTGGGAGGTGCACGAGCCCGTCCTGCTGATCCGGCAGGGAACGTGGGAAGGCGGCCACGTCTGGGCGCCGTTCATCATCCGCTGGAAGGGCGAGTACGTGATGGCGTACACCGGGATCAGCACGAAGATCTCGCAGAACATAGGCCTGGCTTCGAGCAAGGACCTCTTCGAGTGGCGGCGCTGGGACTCCAACCCGATCTCGCCCGCGAAGGACAGGGAGTGGGCGTTCTGGCGTGAAGACGGCATCGCCAGTTGCCGCGACCCGCACCTGACCCTGCACGACGAACGGGTGTACATGATCTATACCGCCAACACGCGACAAGGCGCCACCTGCATCGCGATGTGTTCGAGCGACGATCTCAAGACGTGGAAGGATCACGGCCCGATCATCGTCGGGGCGGCCAGCGGCTATGAGCCGCGCCTGACCGGCGGACATCCGCAGGGCAGCATCGAATCGCCCCACCTCGTCCAGAAACGCGGCAAGTGGTGGCTGATGGCCCACGCCAAGGTGCGTGACAAGCCATTCCGCAACTGGATCTGGGAGAGTGACCGGATCGACAAGTTCGATTTCAGCAGCGGGCGTGAGTTCTGGAAGGAAGCCGGCGGGATCGAGCTGATGAAGGAGAAGGGCGACCGCTGGCTGGCGGCCACCTTCACGGGCGGCTATATCCGCTACGGGCTCATCGACTGGTCGCAGTCGCCCCCGACGGCGCGTTCAATCCAGAGCGAGGACGAGCTCGCGGAGTGGAAAGCGTAGACAGTGTCGGCGACACCGAACGGCGCAGCGAAGCGGGGCTGCCGGCGATTACGTCGGTGGCCCCCCGCTGGCAACAGAAGGTCGACGCCGGATACGCGTCAGTCGCGGCGCAGGGGCTCGACCCCCTCCGGCAGGCCGATGTACCGCAGCATCACATCCTTATAGACGTCATGGCAGCGGTTGAAGAGATACCGCCCCCGCTGCTGCGCGCTGGTCAGAAACAGCCGGTAGTGCACGCGCCAGTTCTGCTTGTCCTTCTGCCGACGGTCGATGCCCAGCGCTTTCTGCGCGTCGTCGCTGAGGCGGCGATGATTCCACCGGACAGCTGCGTAGGCCGCGCACAACGCGTCGGCCGTGATCCAGTCCATCCCCGCCTCTTCCTTCGAACAGTCCCAGCGGAAGTCGGCGAACATGTCCACGAGCAGGGATTCGGGGCCGTCCTGACGCTGGTGGAGCATCGGCAGGATCATCCGCCCGCAGTCGTCCCACTGTCGCGGGCACAGTGAGAGCCCCAGCTGGCCGCGCCCCGGGACGATGAGGAACGTCGGCGACAGGCGGACAGTCACGCGCCGGGCCAGCTTCCTGTGCGGCACGAGCGTCTGGTGGAAAATCCTTGGATCGCCCTCCTCGAGCCGGTGGATCTCCGCCGCGACTTTCCCCCGGCTGAAATGGTTGGCTCGCCCGGGAGCGAACCAGTCGCGCAGCACCAGCTGTGGAAACGGTTCCTTCAGCCGTGCCGTCAGGCGCGCCAGCCGCCGGATGAAACGCGTTTCCCGCCGGACCACCATCTCGGGCGTCAGGCTATCGATCGCCTTGAGCAGCTTCTCGGCCGCATCTTCGGCCTTGATCTTCGTCTCCGGCAGGATCTTCGCTTCGAATCGCTCGAGTGCCTGTTTCAGACGCCCCAGCGTGGCGCGGAGCCCTGCGAGCTTCGCGCCAACTGCCGCTGCCTGCGCATCGCGACGGGAACGCCGGGTAGCGTAGTCCTTTTCGAGCACCTCGCGCTCAATGACCATGTCCTCGGCGGTCCGGCGGATGTCTTCGTACCGTGCCTGGTATAGTTCGCTTAGTTGGCGGGCAATCACGGCCTGCCGCCAGGCGCGGTCAGCCTTCCACTCGTCGGAGCCTCGCTGATTCAGCTCGAGCTCCTCGTCGGGACTCACCGTCAGATCGCGGTCGTGGATCGCGGTGATGTACTCGTCGGCATAGACGACGTGGAGCGCGTCGGTCCTGTTCCGCCAGGTGCAGACGTCCTCTGCACAGTCCCGGAGGATGAACGCGCACGTTTCCGGCGCGATCAGGCCCGGGTGCTGGGCGACGAGGCCGTAGCGGAGCATCGCGCGGACGAGCGGCTGATCCGCTTCCTGGAGACGCCGGGCGGCCAGGAGCCACGCCAGATCGGCATACACACTCCAGAACACCTCCGTCAGGTGGGGTTCGACGGCCCGCATTTCGTGTTCGGCCGCCTCCCGACGCTCCGCGATCTGCGGATCCAGCGTAGGGAGTTCCTGCCGGTCGCCGCAGGCGCTCCGCAGCAGCGACATCAGCGCGCCGCCAGAGGCATTCTCCGCCCGGACTTCGTGAACGCGATCACGGTGGTTTTGCTCGGCTTCCCTGCAGGCATCGAGTTGCTGCAGGACGCCCAGTGCGTAGAACGTCCAACCGAAAAGCGCGTCGCCATCGATCCGGTACCGCCGACACACACCGAGAAGGGGCTCGTTCCCCGCAAGGGTCAGTCCGGCCCCGGGTATGGCCCCGCTCAGTCGCTCCCGCATGAGCAAAAGTTTCGCCTGCGCAATCCCCATATCGAGGACCCGTCGGAGAACGGCATCGGGGCTCGGTTCGCCCGGTGCAGATCTCTCGGCAGGCTCGCTAGCCTGCAGCGGTTTGTCGCGGCGGGCCGTGAGTTCGCCGATGGACTGTTCCAATCGGTCGGCGGGAGGAATACGCTGCAACTCGCGCGATTGGCGGGCGAGTTCGTCCCGGATTTCGCGAATCGAAGCAAGCGGGCGCAGCTTCTGGCGTGCCTCCTCCAGTCGCAGCAGTTGGGTCCAGATATCGAGCCGGGCCTCGAGAATACGTTGGAGCGCATCGGGCAGCTGACCGTCCCAGGCGGTCGGGCGTTGCGCAGAGGCAGTTTCGGTCGCAACCTCGTCCGCCGACGCCTGCCGCAATTCCGCCTCGATCGCCTTCAGACTGCTCGGCGCCGGCTCCTGCGCGACCTCGGCCGGCGGGATTGCCGCCCCGGGTTGAAGATGCGGTGGAACCTCCGCCTCGTCAGCGGTCGGCGGCAACTCCGTGGCCGTTGCCGAGTCCCGAGATGCGGCTGGTCCGAGTTGCTCGTCTCGCATGAGTGGTCCGACTCCCCTCCAGGCTGTATCCAGACCCGGAATCGTGCAAACGCTCTTCCGATCGCCCTCAGTCCGTCCGCGGCGGAACTCTCCGGGTCCGCGAATTTGCGGCAAATCCCCCCGCCGGGTACATCGACCATGTGTGGCAGGAGGAACAGTTTGTCGTGCTCCGCTGACGCAGGTTATGAGACGTGTGGAAGCAACGGCGGAACGCAGTTGCTCCCGGGCAAAGGCACGGCCGTTTCGAACAGCCGCGGACGGCGGACCGCTGCTCGAATCAATGATTGTCGGCTGCTGGCATCGACCCGCCCTCGCGCTTAATATCAGCCGGCAGGACCGCAGGTCCGTCTCACTGTGAGGAAAACATGAGCGAAAACGACACCACGCCCGCAGGCGGCAAGGAGGAGCAGGCGATGGCGACCGATGTGACAACCTCCGGCGATGCTCGCGTCATTCTCCGGTCATGGCCCAAGATCGTGATGATGTGGCCGACGTTGATCATGTCGATCGTCTGCGCCGTCATGATGTCCATGTGGCCTCAGCCCAAGCCCGAGGATGGGTTCACGTTTATGCATGGGGTCGGGCTGGCGTTCCTGATCGTGCTCGCCGTCAACCTGATCACGCTGCTGTACGATCTGCACGTGTGGGGATTCTTCCTCGTGGTCCTGTCGATCCTGACCCTGGTGCTGGGCCTCTTCCTGCTCGATCGCTGGCACGACGTGTGGACGAATATCGGGCGCGCGCTGAGTATCCGCGTCTATGCGAACTCGGCGTTTTACTTCCTGTTTTCCGCCGTCCTCGTAGTAAATCTGATCATCGCCTGGGTGATCACGCGGTTCCATTACTGGAAGGTCGAGCGCAACGAGATCATCATCCACCAGGGCTTCATGCACGAGCAGGAACGCCACCCCACGTCCCAGGCACGCTTCACGCTCGTCGTTGACGACGTCGTTGAGTACGCTCTGCTCGGTGCGGGCAAGCTGGTGTTCAAGTTTGGCGACGACGATTCGGAGCGCGAGCTCACGACCGTGCCGTTCGTTCACCGGAAGGCGAAGAAGCTCGACGAACTCCTGGGTCGCCTGGCCGTCACGAGCACGTGATGTCAAACCGCCGCGCGCGTGGTAAGCCCCGCTCGATATCCGCTGTTCGCCGTCTGCTGTTCCCTGCCCCTCACACACTGTGTGCGGGTTTGGGCAGGTTCTCCGTGATTGTCTGCTGGTGAGACTGCTTGCCGTCGTAGCTGAAGAGGACCATCTCCTCGTCGATCTGCGCCTGCAGGTGCACCGGGCGCCGCCAGAGCTTCTGCACGCTCTTGAGCGTCTCGACGGCATACTTGATCTGCAGGTCAGCCCCGTTGTGCCGGTGGGCGAGGTAGAGTTCCCCGCGGTTGGCGTAGTTCCCGTCGACGACGTAGATGTAGGGCTGGCCGTGATTGCTCAGCGAGAACAGCAGCTGCTGCTTGATCTTGTTGAAATCCCGGCTCACCGCCACCATCTTGCCGGTGGTCGGATCGAACCGGTAGTGGAACAGCTTCTGCCGCTCGGCAAACTCGGGCGTCAGGAACTCGTCGACGAACGTCACGTCGTTGTAGATGCGGCGGACCTGGAAGATCTTCTCGCGCCCCGGTGATTCCTTGCCCTTGACGCGCTCCGGCCGCGAACGATCCTTGCCCCAGTTCCGCTTGACCTCGACGTCCTCGATCTCGTCGTACTCCTTGCCGTAACGCCCGAGGTCCCACCGCATCTCGATGTCGCGGAACAACTCGAGGCCCATCTTGTAGGGGTTCAGCCGACCGGGCGAGGTCGCAACCGTCCCGGAGTGGTGGTCGCAGTAGGTGACGAGCTCGTCGTCCCGCAAACAGTACCGCGTCATGATGGTCGAGTGCCAGTACGTCGCCCAGCCTTCGTTCATGATTTTGGTCTGGCCCTGCGGGGCGTAGTAATAGGCCTCCTCGCGCACGATCGCGAGAATGTCGGACTGCCAGTCCTCGAGCGGCGCGTGCTGCAGCAGGTACAGCAGGACGTCGCGCAGCGGCTGCTGCGGCTCGGCGTGACGGTCACGGGCCTGGGTTTCGCGGATGCGCCGTCGCTCGGCCTCCAACCGCTCCGGCGGATTGATGAACCGGTCCATGTAGCGCTTGGCGGGATAACGGACGACCTGCTGCTCCACGCTGCGGTCATTGTGGTGGTGGTGCTGTTCGCGGTCATCCCCCTGCCGGCGCATGAACTGCGAGTGCGGGTCGATCAGCCCCTCGATCGACAGGCACGTGTCGATGAATCTCTCCACCTCATCGAAACCGTAGCGGTCGATGTAGCGCCGGATCCGCGTGGCGTGATTCGCCATCTCGTCGATCATCTTGCGGTTCGTGCGCTGGAACCAGATGTTGTTCTTGAAGAAGTCGCAGTGCGCGTAGACGTGGGCCATCACCGTCTTCTGGTCCACGAGCGCGTTGTCATTCAGCAGGTAGGCGTAGCACGGGTCGTTGTTGATGACCATCTCGTAGATCTTGCCGAGCCCGTAACTGTGCTGCTTGCGGAGGCGCTCGTACTCCATCCCGAAGCGCCAGTGCGGGTACCGCTGCGGGAACCCGCCGTAGGCGGCCACGAGGTTCATCTCGTCGAAGTCGAGCACCTCGAAGATGGTCTCGTAGAAATCGAGACCCTCTTCACGGGCATACTCCGCGATCTGCTCGGCGTGTTCGGCAAGTTCCTTCGTCAGCATGACTGCTCACAGCCAACACATGATGGCCAACAAACCCCGATCCCCGGCCGGCCGCCCCCCGCCTTAACGTGCTACTTCCCCGGCGAGAAGAACGCCTTGATGCTGTCGTAAATGTCGTCCTTCGCGTTCACGCGGGTGCAGATCACCGACTCCTCGCCTTCGAGATACTCGTGCAGCACGTTGATGAAGTTGCCGCTCCCGTACGCGCTGGCGACCTGGCAGTACCCGAACAGGTTCACCCGGGGCAGCAGGTTTTCCCGCAGGATGCGGCAGCACTCGCGGTTGTCCGACTCGCTGCTGTTGTCCCCGTCGCTGAAGTGGAACAGGTAGATGTTCCACTCTTCCGGGCTGTAGTGCGCGTCGAGCAGGTCCCGTGCGCACCGGAACGCGCTGCTGATCTTGGTGCCGCCGTCCTCGCGGAGGTGAAAGAACGTGTTCTTGTCGACCTCGGTCGCACGGACGTCATGAACAATGTAGCGGCTCTCGATTCCCTCGTAGTTGCGGCGGAGCCACGCGTCGATCCAGAACGCCTCGAGCCGTACGAGCTCCTTCTGCTCGTCGCCCATCGAGCCGGAGACATCCATCATGTAAACGATCACCGCATTTGACTGCGGCTGCTGGACCGTCCGCCAGCTCCGGTACATCTTGTCGCGCCGCTCGAAAATGATCCGCGGCTTCTCCGGGTCGTAGGTGCCGGAGATGATCTGCCGGCGCAGAGCCCGCCGGAACGTACGCTTGAAGTGCCGCAGCGACTCGGGACCCGACTGCCGGACACCGCTGTAGCGATCCTTCTGGCTGGTGATGCGGTGCTTGCCCTTCGGCTGGATCCGCGGCAACTGCAGCTCTTCGCCCAGGATGTCTGCGAGTTCGTCCAGCGTGATGTCGACTTCCATCAGGTGCTGGCCCGGCTCGGTGCCGCCCGGGCCGATGCCCTCCCCATCGGTGTCGACAGCGTCTCCCGGCCGGCCCTGCCCGGCGCCGACGCCGCCGTCCGCATTTTCGCCGTAGCGGAAGTTCGGAATGTCGACCCCGCGGATGGGGATGCTGATGATCTGCTTGCCTTCTTTGCCGAGCAGCTCCCCGCGCGTGAGGAACCGCCGCAGGTCGTCACGGATCTTGCCCTTGACAATCTGCCGGAAGCGCTGGTGGTCCTTGTGGATCCTCAGGCCCATGCTGACACTCGACGGCAATGACGAATGACGAAGCTCGAATGACGCGGCAGTGACAGAGCCCGCGTGGCCAGACGGCGGACGACTGCTGCAGACTCAGCGGTCGCGTCGGATTCCGGACTTCGGGCTTCTTTCGTCATTCGGACATTATTCTTCCTGTTTCGAGTCCCCCCGTGCGAAGATGCTCGCGACGTAGTTCAGCACGTCGGTCGCGCTCGTCTCGTTGTAGCCGAAGTACTTGATCAGCCGCTGCTTGACCACGTCGATCTTCGCCTGGGTCTCGTCGTCCACCACCCCGCTCACGATGTTCTTCAACTTGATCGTATCCCGCTGGTCCTCGAAAAGTTTCAGTTCGAGCGCCTTCTGGAGCCGGGCGTTCGTGAAGTACTCGAACTTCTTGCCGTCGAGCGCAAGCGACCCGATGTAGTTCATGATCTCCTGGCGGAAGTCGTCCTTGCGCGAATCGGGGATGTCGATCTTCTCCTCGATTGAGCGCATCAGCCGCTCGTCGGGCTCCTCGTCCTTGCCGGTGTACTTGTTGCGCACCTTTTCATGCTGGGTGTAGGCCCGGACGTTCTCGATGTAGTTGGCGGCCAGCCGCTTGATGGCCTCCTCATCGGCGGAGATGGCCCGCTGGACCTCACCCTTGACGATGTCCTCGTACTCCTCGCGGACCACGTTGAGCAGCTCGCGATAGTGCTTCTTCATCTCCTCGTCGGAGAGCAGGCTGTGGTGGCGCAGCCCCTTCTCCAGCTCGTTGAGGACCATGAACGGGTTGATGCACTTTTCCTGCATGGCCTGGTCGGACACCAGGCAGTTGGAGACCTTGTCCTGGATGTAGCGCGGGCTGATCCCCTGCATGCCCTCGCGCGGGGCCTCGTCGTGCAGTTCCTTGATGGAGTCCTCGGTGAAGCCGGGCAGGTTCTTGCCGTTGTAGAGCTTGAGCTTCTGCAGCAGGCTCAGGCCGGCCTTCTTGGGCTGTTCGAGGCGGGTCATGACCGCCCACATGGCCGCCACCTCGATGGTGTGCGGGGCAATATGGATGCCGCGGATGCGGTCCTT
>CAZJTF010000134.1:0-16466 GCA_964548565.1 uncultured Planctomycetales bacterium
CTGTGGTGACTCGTCCGTCTCGAGAGGTCCCCATCGACCTGATCTCGCGGACAATGATCACGGCAAACCTTTGCCGGTGCAGTCATTAGGTCAGATTTCAGTGTCCATGTCAAGTCTAAACTTTACTGCGTTCGCGCCGCTCCAGGGCACGCGTCGGGACGCAGGAAATCTGCGATGATCGTATCTCCCAACAAACGCCCCCGGCGTGTCAGACGGATGTAATTCTCCGAGACTGCCAAGAGGCCTTCGGCACTGTATCGGCAAATCGGGTCCGCGAACAATACATACGCATCGAAGCCCGTCACATCGGCGAAAAACCGACAGTCAATCCCCTGCACCAGTCGCAGCATCAGCATGGCGGTTTCTCCGGCACGTGCGAGCGGCGAGAGTTCCTCCTCGTCGATGCGGGGAGACAGGCCGGAGCGGATCCGCCGGACGTATTCGGCGGTGTCAGGAGCGTTCCGCCATCGGCGACCAGCGATATAACTGGCCGCCGAGGGACCGACGCCGAGACCGGGCAGGTTCAGCCAATAGCGGACGTTGTGACGGCAGCGCGCCCCCGGGCGGGCATAGTTGCTGATCTCGTACTGTTCGAACCCGGCGGCAGCGAGTTGGTCCATGGTCACGAGGTACAGATCGGCTTCGGACTCCTCATCGGCCGGTTGAATGAGGCCAACGTCGAGTTTGCTCCGCAGCGGGGTGTCCGGTTCATAAGTGAGACCGTAGCACGCCAGATGATCCGGGCCGAGTTCGATGGCACGGCGGATCGACTCCAACCAGCTCGCGCGGCTCTGACCGGGAATCCCGAAGATCAAGTCGAGGTTGAAGTGCGGAAAACCGGTCCGACGAACGATCTCCGCGCTGACCGGAATGTCGGCCGGGCTGTGGATGCGGTCCAGGGCACGGAGTTCGTTCGCGTGGAAGGACTGAGCGCCCATCGAGATGCGATTGACGCCGCAGTCCCGGAGGATCCGTGCCTTCGCATCCGTCAGGCTGGCGGGATTTGCCTCAACCGTGAACTCCATCACTCGATGGTCTCGCGCGATTTTCCCAAGCTCCTCGAAGAGACGCTTGAGTTCCGGCAGTGGGAGCAGCGTCGGGGTGCCGCCCCCCGCGAAAATGGTTTCAACACGGGCGTCAAGGGAGCCCAGCCCGTCACGGAGCTCGCTCAGAAGGGCATCGACGAGCGGTCCGAACGCACCCGGACGCGGAACGGTCGAGTAGAAATCGCAGTAGCCGCACTTGGTCGCACAAAACGGGACGTGGATGTAAAGCCCAATATCCAAACCGGCCTCCGGCGCAGATCATAGCGAATCGGGAACGCAGGCGAACAGAGGTGCAGGCGCGTCGAACCCCGCCCGGCTTCAGGACGGTCGTGTCTCGGGCCGCCGGTTGCCTCAGGAGGCAACGTTCTCGATATAGTTGAGCTGGCAGCCGGCGTGCACGAATCCGATTTTCTCGTACAACGCGGTGGCGGCGGCATCTCCAGCGCTCAGCCACACCGCCTCCGCCCCCTCATCAAAGTGCCGTGCGACGAGGAAGCTGCTGACCGTGGCGGCAACCCCGCGCCGGCGGAATCCGGGCAGCGTTCCGATGCCGACGAGTTCGTCGCTCCCGACTGTCATGGTGCCGACGCCGGCCAGCTGGTCGTCGAGAAACGCGGTTGCACTCTGGTACCGCCCTCCCGCCAGGTTAGCCCTCTGCTCCGCGATGTCCTCGGCTGTCACGGGCTGATCATCCGTTCCGAACGCCCGGCGAGCGGCCTGCAAAAACTGCGCAAAGACGGTGTCATCATCGTCCGCGCGCAGCGAAACCACTTTGACACCCTGGGCGGCGACACGACGCAGCGTTCCGGGACCGCAGACCATCAGCGGAGACCGCGACTGGAGCACGAGCCCGGCACGTTCCAGAGCGGCTCCGAGTTCGGGGTGGATCGCCTCGAGAAATTCCAACCGGAGAGTGCGGGAACGGCGTCGGAACTCCTGACGCAAAGCCTCGACGAGCGACGCGACCTCGCCGGGAGGTACGGGCTCGAGCGGTGTCGCATAGTTGATCCAGATCATGTTAGAACGGGGATGGAACGTCGAAAGGAACGGCCCCACCCGCACCGTCTGATCACCGGCTCGGAGGACGTCGGCGTTGCCGGCGGCAATCCTGGACAACAGCGGCAGCGATGCTTGATCCATCTGACTCTCACAGGACAGACGATGCGCGGAGACGAACGATGACGGCCCGGAAGCAGCCCAGCCTTACTGTAGCCGCCGCGCGGCCCCAAGGCGAAGGCGGGCCGCCGCCCCGCTTTCCCGAGTCGCCAGACGGTTTGCACAGACCCCGCCGGCCGGCTACCCTTCAGAGTCTGGCTGGAAGACGCAGTGGTCGCGGGCGCAACGCCCGCCGAGGAGTGCAATCCATGATGAAGCAGACGATCCAGGATGCTCTGAACGAGCAGATTGCCAATGAGCTGTATTCGTCGTACCTGTACCTGGCCATGGCGGCCCACTTCGAGGAGCAGAAGCTGCCCGGGTTCGCCCAGTGGATGAAGGTGCAGTCGCGCGAGGAATACGGGCACGGCATGCGGCTGTTCAACTACGTCATCGACCGGGGCGGCAAGGTCGTTCTCAAGCAGATCAACTCGCCCCCCGACAAGTTCGGCGACCCCACGGCCGTCTTCCAGCAGATCCTGCAGCACGAGCAGCACGTGACGGAATCGATCCACCAGCTGTACGAGCTTGCCCTGAAGGAACGCGACTACCCGACACAGGTGCACCTGCACTGGTTCATCACCGAGCAGGTGGAGGAGGAGAAGTCGGCCGAGGAGATCGTGGACCGGCTGCACTCCATTGCCGGCCAGAAGCAGCTGCTGTTCCTGCTCGATCAGCAGCTCGGAGGGCGGGCGGGCGAAGGCAAGTAACCCTTTCCCGCTGTCACCGACGGACATCGACACGACCCCCGTGCACCTCGCGCACGGGGGTCGTGATGTTTCACGGCAGCCGAACTGCAGATCCCGTGCGTTTTGGAGCCTGCCATTCCGCAGGCCCGACACTCAGAAACGCTCTGTGCTCAATGCCCGGGAGCGGTGATCAGGAACAGGGCCAGCTTGTCCGGGTCGCCTACCTGCGCCGTGCAGATCGCTGCATCGGTGGTGTTGACCAGGCTGTCGCGGTTGAAATCGTAGACATCCTGGATGGGCCGGTAGTCGCGAGAGGATCTGGAGTAGTTCGCGCTGACGGCGGCGCAGTCGACGGTGGAGACGTAGGCCGCCTCCGGCGTATTGCCCAGGCCAGTCTCGCCGATCAGCAGGCCGAAATAGAAGACGTCCGGCTCGGCCAGGCCGGTTCGCTCCGAGGGCTTGACCGTCACCCGCAGCCATTTCCGTGTGGTCGTTGCACTTGTGCTGAAGAGCAGACGAATTCGCGCGGAACCGCCATTCCCCTGCCCGGGCAAAACGCTGATCTGCGGCGCGGGGACAACGCTCCAGGTCGAGGGATCCGAACTGCTTCCGGTACGGAACTCGAAATCCTCCGTCAGCGGAGCGCCGGGGAGATTCACGACGTCCACGTAGATTCCGTTCAGGCCCCTGCTGTAGCTGCTGATGTTCGAGAACGTGGCCGTCTGGCCCGGTAGAAGTGCCCGCTTGTCGGGCGCGGGCGTGTACTGCGTGGCCAGTTTCATGTTGGAGGAGGCGTAGAAGATGTGCCGCCCCACCACCACGGCCGCGGGCATACAAAAAGCGCTGCGGCCGATGCGACTCTCGATGAATGCCGCGTCGTTCGCATCAATCCAACCGTCGGTGTTCACGTCATACACGGCGGTCCCGGCGCTGACCGGCTGGTTGGCGAAGCGGCTCGCCTGCAGCGCATCGCTGGTCGTGACGCTGCCGTCTGCATCGAGGTCGCCCGGGAGGTTCCGCACAGCACAGTCGGCATCACCGACGATGGGCTGCTGTGTGTCCTGGCAGAGAAGCGCATTGTGGAGATCGATCGTGTAGCACTTGCCCTCCTCGAGTCCCTGCGAGACACCGATTTCGAGCACCATGCCGTCCGTCGAAAGGTTGCACACGGCCGCGACGGTGTTGCCGTCGGCGTCCCACATCACGGCAGCGGACTCCTGGAGTGCGGCCGGCCGATTGAGCTGCACGCGGACCTTCTGCAGGCCGCCCGCTCGGGGTTCACTGGCAAGGCCGGTCGCCGGGGTTCCAACAGGATTCAGAGGTATCGCAAGCTCCAGGGCCGCACCGTGAGTGCGAATACTGTTCCAAGAGAGGATGAGCAGGCCGCAGGTATCAGGAACCCCGTCGCCGTCAGTGTCGGGCACCTGCCCGGACGCAATCTCGCACTCATCCGGAATACCGTTAGTGTTGCAGTCGGCCGCGCCGGCAGCAATTTCGCACGCATCCGGCACGCCGTTTCCATTGCAGTCCGGCGTACCCGAAGCGATTTCGCACACATCGAGCACGCTGTTGCCGTTGCAATCGGGAGCGCCCGACGCAAGGTCACATGCGTCGGGGATGGCATTGCCATTGCAATCCGGAGCTCCCGACGCGATCTCGCATGCATCGATCAGGCCGTTGCTGTTGCAGTCGGACGAGGCAAGGTCGCATTCGTCGGGAACGCCATTATTGTTGCAGTCGGGGGCTCCTGAGGCGATCTCGCATGGATCCGGCACGGTGTTGCTGTTGCAGTCGGGCGCTCCCGAGGCAATCGCGCATGTATCCGGAACGCCGTCGGTATCGCAATCCGGCAGACCGGATGCGATCTCGCACGTGTCCAGCAATCCGTTTCCATTGCAGTCCGAAGTCCCGGTCGCCAGGTCACACGCGTCGGGAACGCCATTGGCGTTGCAGTCCGGCATGCCCGCCGTGATGTCACAGCTGTCGAGCAGCCCGTTTCCGTTGCAGTCCGGCGCCCCGGAGGCCAGATCGCACTCATCGGGCACGCTGTTGCCGTCGCAGTCCGGCAGACCGAGCGCGATGTCGCACGCGTCCGGGACGGCGTTATGGTTGCAGTCGGGCATCCCCGAGGCGAGATCACATGCATCGGGTACCCCATTGGCGTTGCAGTCGGCGGCTCCCGATGTGAGGTCACACGAATCCGGCACGCCATTGCCGTTACAGTCGGGGGTTCCTGTGGCGATTTCACACGCGTCGATGAGCCCGTTGCCGTTGCAGTCCGGCGCGCCGGAGGCAAGGTCGCACTCATCGGGCACCCCGTTACTGTTGCAGTCCGGGACGCCGGACGTGATGTCGCATTCGTCCGGCACGCCGTTGCTGTTGCAGTCCGGCAGGCCCGTGGCGATCTCGCAGTCGTCGGGCACCCCATTGCCGTTGCAGTCGGGAGTCGCCGGAGTACTCTCGCACTCATCCGGCACGCCGTTGCCGTCGCAGTCACGGGCGCCGGAGGCAATGTCACACTCATCCGGAACGGTGTTGCGGTTGCAGTCGCGGCTCACGCCGTCGGCGATGTCGTTCACGTCGGCGGTGCCGTTCTGATTGCAGTCGCTCCAGGGGACGATCAGGAATCCACGAGCGTACCCCTCATGGAGTGCCAGTCCGACGATCCAGCCCTGGTTGTTCATGCCGTACGCTGCGTTGAAGAACCAGTCGCTTGAGTCAACAAGATCATGCAGGTTCATGATCGTGCCGTTGCGCCAGAGAAACGCCTCGAAGAGCGACCGATTCGCCACCTGGGAGGTCCCGACCACGTCGCCGCTGTCATTGACCGCGTACCCCGCGCTGTAACCGCTCACCGGCACGCCGAGGTCGCCGAGATCGAGCATTTCGTCGCCCGTATCGTGAACCCAGTTGCCGTTCGAGTCGGTGAAGCGAAACGCGTGCGTCCCCACAGGCGCCGAGGATTGCCCGACAATCTGGCCCGATGCATTGATATCATTCACGAGACTCGCGGCCGAACCGGGCGGGGTCGGACCATGCAGCGTACCCAATTGCATCATTTCGCCAGCGTCCAGCAGGTGGTTGCCGTTCGCGTCCCGGAAGATGAACCCGCGCCACGTCCCGGAGGCGGTCATCGCGCTACCCGCGATGGATCCGGCCGCGTTGATGGCCTCGCCGCGACTCTCCACGCCGCCGAACGTACCCAGACAGAGCATTTCGCCGACATCCGACTGCAGGTTTCCATTGAGATCGCGGAACAGGAACGCCTGCCAGGTGTTCACGGTCGTGGACACCAGTGAGTGCCCGACGACGAGACGATCGTCATTGATGCCGGTGGCAGCACTGCCCGGGAGCGGCACGAGCGCACCAAGATTGACCGGAACGCCGTCGTACCATGCGGTCGCGTACGCGATGCGCCCGGCGATGTCGCCGCGGTTGTTGATGTCCATCGCGCTGGAGACGCCGGACGGATCTGCCTCCAGTGATCGCATCCCGGACCAGATGTCATACACGATCGGACGGGCGAGGCCTTCCGCGTCGGGGGCCCACCCGACGACCTGTCCGCGGTTGCTGACGGCCAGTGCGACCGTCTGCGTCGCGCCGGGCAGCACCCCGATGTCGCGGACCACGAAGCCGGGGCCCGGCAGGAGGCTGAAATCGATTGTTTGCTGGTAGTCGGGGACGTTGACCTGCCGGATGCGGGCCGGGTAGTGCCCGGTCGGGTGTCGGGCGGTCACGAACAGTGTCGTTGGCTTGCCGAAGGCGGCTTTCATTTCGTAGACGCCGCCGGGCGCGGGGACCACGGTCGTCACGCCGCCCCAGAACCGTACGCCGGCGCCGTCAATCGGTGCGCCGGTGCCCGCATCGGTGACAGTTCCCCGGATGATTCCGCTGGTAAACGCGAAGTCGACGCGGGTCTGGTTGGGCGGGGTCGTTTTCTGGATGGTGGGCGTTCCCACGCTGGGAATATCGCCGGCGGAGGATGCTGACAGAGTCCAGGTGCCGTCGGTCACGGCGATTTCGTACTCTCCGCCCGGACCCGTTTGGACCTGGCCACTGCGGGGCCCGGAGTAGGTCACGACCGCGCCGGGCAGCCCGTTACCGTCCAGCGTCACCTTTCCACTGATCTTGCTGGAGGTATAGACGCGGACCGTCAACGGGCGAATCCAGGTGCCGCCCGCAGTATCCGAGATCGACAGGTTCAGAACCACCACGGCCGGCGTACTGATCCCCGATCGCAACTCGACGAGGAACTGGCCAGGTTGAGCGGCAGCCTGGTACGCAGGAATGTCGCCGAAGAACTGCTTCGCTGTATCCGGGAGGACCGTTGCGTCGCTCGTGGCTGATGAGAGCGTGGCGCTAACGCCCGGTGCCCCCACGGCACCCACGTTTTTGAGTGTCACCGTCAGCCCGATCGTCTCGCCGGGATTGATGACGCCATCGTTGTTGCCCTGCACTTCCGCGGTCACCGCGTTTGCGCTCGCGATGCACGCGGCAGTCGTCGTCTTCAATGCGGCATGCAGGTTCAGACGCCCGGAACTTACCATCTTGCCCACGAAGGCTGGTTTCACCTCGGCTGAGCCGAGAACCGCGTCTTTCACCTGGAGGGCCGTCAGCCCGGGTGCCTCGCTCCGCAGCAGTGCACAAGCGGCAGCAACATGGGGCGTGCTGATCGAGGTGCCCGAAAGGGGGTGATACGCCGCCGCGTACTTCAGGAAGGTCATGCTCGATGTGGCCGTCATCGGCATGGTGCTGAGGTTGTTTTTGCCCGGGGCGGCGATGTCCACGCTGGTCGCACCGTAACAGGAGGCGGCCGTCGCGGTGAAAACCGCCAGTCCGTCGTTTTCGTCTGAGGCGGCAACCGCCACGACATTGTCGAGCGGGTAGGCCGCGGGGTAATACGGGATCAGGTCGTTATCCGTTCCGGCGTTGCCTGCCGCCGCAACGACCAGCACCCCGGCCTCGTTCGCACGCCGCACCGCATCCTCGAGCAGACGACTGTTTCCCGCGGAACCATACGAATTGGACGTGATCTTCGCCCCGATGGCGACCGCGTAATCCAGGGCTTCGGCTGCGTCGCTCATCACGCCGGTGGCGCCGCCAAACGGATTGGGCGTCATGAATTTGAGGGGCATGATCGTCACGTTCCAGGCCACGCCAGTAATACCGTTGCCGTTGTTGCCGCGGGCGCCGATCGTCCCGCCCATGTGGGTGCCGTGGAAGTGGTCGTCGGTGGGATCATTGTCATGATTGACAAAGTCCCATCCGCGGAGGTCGTCGGGGTAACCGTTCTCGTCATCGTCATCGACCAGATCATTGATCCACAGCGGATCCACTGAACCATCGGGGAGGAAGCGACTGCGGCCGTTGGAATCTTCGTCGATGAGACCGTCGCCGTCGTCGTCCACGCCGCCCTTTCCGGGGTAGCCGTCGCGGTTCCAGTCGCCCAGACGCTCGTTCCGATTGTTCCAGAGGTTGCGGACAAGATCCGGGTGCGTCAGATCCATCCCGGTATCGATAATGGCCACCAGAACGGAGGCGTCCGTGCGAATGCTCCAGGCCTCCGGTGCATCGATGTCCGCGTCCGGCGTGCCGGTTCCGGTGTTATGGAGCGCCCACTGCTGTGCGAACATCGGGTCGTTCGGATAAACGGCGCCGACATCTTTGAAGTTCGCCTCAACGATGTAGTCGGGTTCGGCGTACTCGACGAACGGACGGCTCCTCCAATAGGAGACGGCGTCGGGTAGCCCTTCCGGCGACAGGCCGGCCGCCTCGACGAGAAAGGCACCGGGGATTCGCAAGGACCGACGGACACGCGTTCTCATCTGGGCCGCTGCCGCGTCGAGTTGCTTCCTGTCCGCGCCGGGCTTGAGCCGCACGATCACGTGGTCAGCAACCATGGCGGTCCGCCGCTGCGTCCGCTCTTTTTTCGCGCGCGCATCGGTACGGACATCCTCCTCGATACGCGCGAGCGGATACTTGCCGTCCTGCTTGAGGATTGTGACGCGCCGGAATCGCCCGGAACGATCGCGCGGAGTGTCGGTGCGGGCAACAACCCGACCGTTCGGGATCTGCGACGGGAGTCCGTGGGAGTCGATCGCCTGACCGGGGCGGATTCTCGCCGGGGCCGGGTTCCCCGCGCCTTCGGCGGTACAGCACAGATACAAGACCAGTGCACCGGCCGAGATCGCCAGGCCTCTCATGCTGCTCCTCCCGGGATGTAAACACGAACCCGGATTGACAACGGCGGATTGAGGCGACGCGGGGCGAACGCACTTCACGCCCGCGGACGGCAGTCGCGGAGACAGAGTCTGGCTGGCTGCTGCCCCTCAGGCCGGCGGTATCTGGGGAGTTGTGGGAGATACGCCGGCGGAAACCGCCCCCGATGTCTTCACCCGGTCCGTTGTGTCTGGGCCGCCGTGAACACGCAACACAGCCAGTGTACCGTTTTTCAGCACCGCACAAAGCTTATCTGTGGCGACGGAAAAGGAGCACTCCTTTCTGCGAAGACGCAGATTTCCATGGTGCGATACAGGAAAAGGCGCGGCATATTGAGCCTGTCGGGAGCGACAGGTCGTCAGGTCTTACAACTCCGATTCCGGACGACCCATCGGACCGAGCGGGCCGACGATCTCCTCGACACTCGGCTCCTCCCAACGCAGGTCGGCGTTGATCGCCTTCTTCTCGCAGAGGCGGTAGAGCACGTCGAGGACGACCGAGTAATCGAGGCCGAGCCCCTGCAGACGCCCGTCGGGATCGGTGGCGAGATCATCGCCCATGAACTTAATGATGGGGACGACCGAGAGCGGCACTTCCATGGGGCCGATATTGCGTCCACCCACGTTCTTGCGGAGAAGCACCAGCGAGCGGTCTTCCAGGTTTGCCCGAAGCGTGATCGGCTGGTTCGGGCTGGCGTAGAGGAGGGGTGGCCTAAACGCCATTCGGTCGCCACCGATCAGCGCCAGGCGGCGCACCTCGGTCCGGCGAGCATAAATCATCGTCGGCCCGTCGGAAGGGACGACCTCGAGCAGGAAATTGAGGGGACGACGCCCCAGGACATATCGCTCCACCGAGGGAGGATCGACTTTGCGGATCCCCTCGTAGGCGAGGATCCGGATTCGGGCATCGGTGTCCCGCAGCAGCTCCCGGAGAGCGGCGGCCGCGCGGGCCTGGATCGTGCAGTCGCCGAGTTCGCGGGCCGCCTGCAGACGGTAAGGGCTGCGCGTGTCGGTGGCGTGGCGGATCACGACGTCAATAGCGGCCTCATCGCCCAGGCGCAGGCCCGTGCGGGCGGCGTAGTAGTTCACCGGACGCCGCACGTCGGTGTAGAGCGGCTGAAGCATCGGAATGACCAGCGAGCCTACCCCTTCCAGTGACAGCGCGGTGTCTTCGAGCGGCGCGTCGGGCCGCTTGAGTTCGGCGACCAGCAGGCGGCCGCGGGCCTCACGTGCCGCGGGCGAAGAGGTCAGCGGCAGGTGCATGACCAGCTCGAGGAATCGCTTTTGATCCACGCGGGACTTGGGCGGAATGTTGAGTTCCACATTTGTCGGGCTGACGGCATCGGCAATCTTGTCTTCGCTCTCGAAGCGGCGGTTGATCGAGTCCATGACCTGCCGGACTGTGGCGTACGACTCGATCGTCGAAACAAGACTGAGCCGCCGATCGAGCAGGTTGACGCCTCCGCCCAGGACGCGGCCCTCGTTGGGATTGAACGTGGCCGGCTGCGTCGTGGCGCCACTCAAAAACGGGTTCATGAAGATCGGCCCCTCGGCACGGGCGTGCGTGCGGCCCTCGATGCTCTCTGCGGCCGAAACCTCCCGGAAGATCTTAAGCTCGCAGGACATCAGGTAGCCGCCGGCCAGCGACTTGGTGTCGGGGTCATCAGCCCGGACCATCACGTCGAAGGTGCGGCCTTTTCGTGCGCCGGCCGGAATATCCGCCGTCACCTCGACGACGGCGGTGTCGAGGCTTTCAAGGAAACGCTCGGGATCGGGGCGGTTTTCAGCCCGCGGATTCGCAGAGTTCGCACGCCGGATCTCCTTGATGATGTACTCGCGAATCCCCGGGCGGCAGTTGCGGCTGCCGTTCGTTCCCAGCCCGCGGACAATCCCCCAGCCGCGAACGCGCATGAAGCGCCCCCCCTGCAGGTAGCTCACAGAGCCGACGGTGCCCGTCGTCGCGGGGCTGACGTTCGCCGGCCGCAGGGCTGAAGCATCGAGGGTGCCGGCCGGGCGGGTGGTGGGCGATTCTCTCTTCCACCAGTTCCACTCGCTGCAGCCGCCGAGAATGAGGATTGCCAGGAGAGCGATCGGGCTCAGGATTCGGTTCGCCTTCACCGTGATGCGACCTCCGGATTGGGGAGCAATCACCAGGAATGACATCGGAGCGGGCTCGTTACCGGCAGTAACGTATCGGTGGGTCGCACAGGTGTCAACGCGATACCGCGCCGCCTTCAGGGCGTGTCCGCGTGCGCGTAGGCAATCACCCCAGATGCATCCTGCACAAGCAGCGCTCCGTCGCGGACGCTGACCTGGGACGAGACTGGCGCCCCCAGGTCGTACCACGCGAGATTCGGATCCTGCGACGATACGAAGGCAACCCGCAGGCTCTCTTCTCGGGATGCCAGCAGGACCGCGTGCGGGCTTGTCGGGAACACCTGGAGGCCCGTGCAGTCTGAGGGGAACGGCAGGTCAGCCGTCACGCGCCCACTCTGGTGGTCAATGGAAACCATACGCCGGGCTCCGACGACCTGAAGAGCTGATCCGGTGACGACAGCAGCATGCGCGGCCGGGAGTCCCGGTATCCGCCAGGCCTCGCCCCCGTCCGCGAGCCGCAGCGCGACCAGTTCACCCGTCTCCAGCGGCGCAATGACGTGCTCGCTGGTGACGCGCAGCAACCCCACGCGAAGGCCCGCCGGCTCGGCGCTCCAGCGGAGCCGGTCGGCATCGGCACTGTAGCTGCCGATCCAGTCCCGACCGGCAGCAATAACAACACGATCGGCACCAGCATGCAGAAACGCGATCTGCCGCTCGCCTGCTTCGTCCCAGGTCCGCACCCGTCTGGCCGCGCCCACATCCCACTGAACAATGGATGACCGCCCCTCCTCCCGGACGGCATAGAACAGGTACCCGGACGACGCGTCGGCGGGGCCGGAGGGACGACCCCCCCCCTGCCGCTTCCAGGCGATCGTGCCGTCGTGGACGTTCAGCGCCACGAGGGCTCCCTGCGTGTCCACGACCACCGCCAGTCCGCCTGTCGTGCGGCACAACGCGTTCGCCGTGAACACCTCCGGGTCGAGCCGGGCCGAGTCAGCGGCCGAGGGCACATCACCGTACGTCCAGCGGACGCGGCCCGACTTGCGATCGATGCAGACGAGGCGGAAACGGGTGACGAGCAGGATCGCGTCGTCGTCGCCGCGGACCTCGTGCGGAGCGAGTGGCTCCTCAAGCGGCACCGACCAGCGTGGTTTGCCACTGACGGGATCAAACGCCTCCACGCGACGCCCGTGCCAGCCGAGAAGCATGTCGTCAGGCGAGGGCAGCACGGCGAACGCACCGTCAAATCGCAGTTCGTAAGCTCGCCGCAAGGGGGGGGCGAGCCGGATGCGACCGGGAATCATCGGAAGCGGACCCCGCATGCGGGCCGCGGGCTGTATTGCATCGTCCGTCGTCTTCCAGAGCGGCGCGGTTGTGGCGACTGTCTCAGCGGAGTCGGCCGCAAGGGCAAGTACGGCCAGCGGGAGCAGGCACCCCATCATCCATCTCCCCGCCCCACCACACACGCATGACTCGTGATGCGAGAGCAGGTCTGGTCGGGGCGGACGCATGGTCGCGGCCTCAGAAATAGCGTCCCACGATGGGGCGGAGCCGTTCGACGACAGTACGATCAACGCGAGCCTTGTCGGACCAGATCGCCAGCTTGAGAGCTTCGCGGCACGCACACGGCGCGTCGAGTCGTGCGGCCAGGGCAGGCACGGCCGCCCGCAGCAGCTCGATCGCGTTCTCGGTGGCCGCCTGAAGATTCCCGATAATCTCGCTCAGCAGGGCCTCGCGGGTCTTGCCCGCCTCGTGAGGCCTCCAGCAATCGTAGTCCGTGGGCAGTGCCAGCAGCCCGTAGCAGATCTCGGCCTCGCGGGCGAGCTTGGCCTCAGGCATGCACGTCATTCCGATGAGATCGCCTCCCCACGCCTGGTGCATCCGCGATTCGGCAACCGTCGAGAACGCCGGCCCTTCCATGCACACATACGTGCCGGCGCGGTGCACGGTTGTCCGGGCCGTTGCCCCGGCGCTGATCAGCAGGTCGCGAATGGACGGACAGAACGGCTCGGCGAACTCGACGTGGGCGACGATGCCCCGGTCGAAAAACGTGCTCTCACGCCGATACGTCCGATCAATCACCTGGTCGCAGACGACGAGATGACGCGGAGCAACATCCTCACGCAGGCTGCCTGTCGCACCGCTGGCCAGCATATGAGTCACGCCGAGCGTCTTGAGCGCATAGATGTTCGCGCGGTACGGCACCGCGGAAGGGTTGAGCAGGTGGCCGGGGCCGTGGCGTGAGAGGAACGCGAGTTCGATGCCCTGCCATCGCGTCAGGACGATCGGACCGCTGGTAGGGCCAAAAGGCGTATCGATTGTGACGCTCTCGCCACCCGCCTGGTCGGCAAACGCCTGTCCGAGCCCCGAGCCGCCAATCAGCGCAATCCTGACCTGCTTCACGCGCTCTCTCCTTCATGGCACGTGTGTGACGGAGGCGATTATAACCGTTGCGGTGGTTGCTCACACATCGCCCCGCAGCGATAGACCCGTGTGGGGCACGCCTGCGCTGTTCGCTATCCCCTGTTGTCGGTTACCGCATTCCGTTCGCTATGATGCGCGCATGGCCGAGGCACCGTTGAACGAGGGAACCAGCCAGGCACGAACGCCGGTGGCCGAGCTGGCGCGGCTCTTCCTCCGCCTGGGAACGATCGCATTCGGCGGACCGGCCGCGCATATTGCCCTGATGGAAGACGAGGTCGTCCGGCGGCGGGGGTGGCTGTCGCATGCCGACTTCATCGATCTGCTCGCGGTCACCAACCTGATCCCCGGCCCGAACTCGACGGAGATGGCCATCCATATCGGCTACCGGCGCGGCGGGTGGCGCGGGCTCATCGTAGCCGGTTCGTGTTTTATCCTCCCCGCATTCCTGATCGTACTCCTGCTCGCCTGGATGTATGGACGGTATCGGAGCCTGCCGGCGGTCGAGCAGATCCTGCTGGGCGTCACGCCGGTCATGATCGCCATCATCCTGCAGGCCCTCTGGCGGCTCGGGCGATCGGTGCTCAAAACGGTGACACTCATTGTCGTCGCGACTGGTTCGGCGACGCTGAACCTTGCGGGGCTGCACGAGCTGCTGGTGCTGGCATTGGCGGCGATGGCAGTACTGGCGATCCGCCTCGCAGCACGACATCCGCGGGATGGTATGCTCCCCGGCATCAACCCCCTTCCGCTCGCGCTCGGGCCACTCGCCTCCTTCGCGCCATCCGTCGGGATCGCACCGCTCTTCCTGATCTTCCTCAAGATCGGGTCCGTGCTGTACGGGAGCGGGTATGTCCTGCTGGCGTTTCTGCGCGCCGACTTTGTTCAGCGGCACGGCTGGCTGACCGAGCAGCAACTCCTCGATGCAGTCGCGGTCGGGCAGGTCACGCCGGGCCCGGTCTTCACCACCGCCACCTTCATCGGGTACATCCTCGGCGGCGTCCCCGGCGCGGTCGCGGCCACCGTCGGGATCTTCCTGCCCGGGTTCATTTTCGTGGCGATCAGCGCGCGGATGCTGCCCCGCCTTCGATCCTCCCCCGCGTTCGCGGCGATTCTGGACGGTCTCAATGCCGGGTCGCTCGCGCTGATGGCGGTCGTCAGTGGTTTCCTCGCGCGGACGGCACTCGCGGATTGGCGCGGCGTGCTCATCGCGGCGGTCAGCCTGACGCTGCTGCTGCGCTACTCCGTGAATTCGACCTGGCTCGTCGCGGGAGGTGTGGTCGCGGGAATCATCCTCTTCTGAACCTGCCTTGACCGCCCGGCGGCTCCTGCCCGGCACGAGGCGGGTGGCGGGCCTGCATGGACAAGCGCCGCCCTCAAGCGGATGATGGCGACCACGCCGGTGAGGCGGCTTGCAGGCCACGCGGAGGATGACGCATGTCGGAGATCAATCGGCGGACGTTTCTCGGGAGTTCGGTCGCATCGATCGGAGCCGTCGCCGTCGGGCGTGCCGCGCAGGCGGCGGACGTGCCGCGCCGCGGAGCGAACGACGCGGTGCGGGTGGCGGTCATCGGCCTGAACGGCCAGGGCCAGGCGCACATCGCCGGCTACACCGGACGCAAGGACGCGCAGATCACCGCGCTGTGCGACGTGGACGAGTCGGTGCTCGCGAAACGCGCGGACGACCTCGAAAAGAACACCGGGCGCAAGGTCGCGCGCTACACGGACATCCGCAAGCTGCTCGATGAAGCGCCGATCGACGCGGTCAGCATCGCCACGCCCAACCACTGGCACACGCTCGCGAGCCTGTGGGCGATCGAAGCCGGCAAGGACGTGTATGTCGAGAAGCCGCTCTCGCACAACGTCTGGGAGGGTCGACAGCTTGTGAAGGCCGCCCGACGGCACAAACGGATGGTCCAGCACGGCACGCAGGGGCGGAGCTGCCCGGCCATTATCGAGGCCATGCAGAAGCTTCGGGAGGGCGTCATCGGGGAAGTCTACATGGCGCGGGGGCTGTGCTACAAGTGGCGTCCGTCGATCGGCAAGGCGGGCGGGCCGCAGCCCGTGCCCCAGGGGGTGCATTACGACCTCTGGCTCGGGCCGGCGCCGGAAAAGCCCCCGATGCGCAAACAGTTTCACTACGACTGGCACTGGTTCTGGGATTACGGCGACGGCGACATCGGTAACCAGGGTGTTCATGAAATGGACCTCGCACGGTGGGGCCTGGGCGTCAAGCTGCCGTCGAAGATCCAGTCCATGGGCGGGCGGTTCATTTTTGATGACGACAAGGAGACATTCAACGTTCAGACGGCGAGCTTCTTCTATCCCGAGCAGAATAAAATGCTCGAGTTCGAGGTTCGCGCCTGGATCACGAACCACGAGGAGTTCGGCCAGGGCGAGTCGGGCGATGTCGGAGCCATTTTCTACGGCTCCGAGGGTTACATGGACGTGTATTACTTCGGGTATCGCACGTACCTGGGGCGGAAGCGCGAACCGGGGCCATCAGGCAAGAGCAGTGAGAATCGCTGGGAACGGTTCATAGCGGGCGTCCGGAGCCGGCGCATCGAAGATCTGGGCGTCGATGTCGAAGACGGGCACCTCACATCCGCGCACTGTCATCTGGCGAACATCTCCGCCCGTCTCGGGCGTGCAATCACGTTCGATCCGGCCGCGGAGCGTTGCCCCGGTGATGAAGAGGCGAACGCGATGCTTCGGCGGACCTACCGGGCACCCTACGTGGTGCCCGAGCAAGTGTAACTGACCTTTCCGGATGAGACGCCACGCGCCCGACCCCTCGAATGTGCGTGGCGACGTTCCGGCTCAACCCGCGAGAAAGAAGG
>CAZJTF010000135.1:0-6648 GCA_964548565.1 uncultured Planctomycetales bacterium
GAGGCGGTCGGGCGGATTCACGAAGGCGCGATCGGCGACGTGATTACCTGCTGGGCCTACCGCGAGCACGGCCCGGTGGGGATCGGCGCCAAGCCCGACGGCATGAGCGAAATGGCGTACCAGATCCGCCACTTTCACAACTTCAACTGGCTGGGCGGCAGCTTCATCCTCGACTGGCTCATTCACAACCTCGACGTGTGCTGCTGGGTGAAGGATGCGTGGCCCGTCTCTGCGCAGGGTCAGGGCGGACGGTACCCGCGGACGGAGGCCGACCAGATGTTCGACCATTACGCCGTCGAGTATTCGTTCCCGGACGGCACGCGGATGTTCGCCCAGGGACGCCACATGGCCAACTGCTGGGGCTTCTGGGGCAACGTGATCCACGGCGCCAAAGGCTCGGCTGTCCTCGGCGAGGGCATCTCCGATCCGCTCATCTACAAGGGCCACAAGCGAGGCGAGGCTGACATTATCTGGCGATTCGAGGGCGACAAGGGCGACCAGTACCAGATCGAGCACGATCGGCTCTTCGAGGCGATCCGGCGGAACAAGCCGTACAACGAGACGAAGCGCTGCGCCTATGCTGCGCTGACCGGCATTCTCGGGCGCATGGCCGCCGAGTCCGGCCAGGAAATCACGTGGGAGCAGGCGCTCCACTCCGAGCTCGAGCTCGCTCCAGGTCTCGCGGAACTCACGATGGATTCCGAACCGCCGGTGATCCCGGGTGCGGACGGGCGCTATCCCGTAGCGGTCCCCGGCAAGACGAAGGTGCTCTGACATCGCCCGGGCGCGCACGCGATGAAATGGACGCTCATCGCCCGAGGCGGTCGAGCAGCGATTCGGGAATCTCGATCCCGCTCACGTGCGCGGGCTTACCCAGCGCGACCGCAAGCATGACGAGGAATGCCTCGGCTTTCGTTGCGGGTGCGCCGGGACGATGGCGGTAAACACCGGTGCGGATCAGCAGTGGCAGCAACGGTACGGGCCTGGGCAGGCCGGCCGAAACAAAATCCGCGGGCGGGGTTCCCGGAAGATACGCGTACAGCAGCAGCGGGCGCCGTGACGGCATGGTGTCCAGGAAACGCTTTGCGGTCCGCTGCAGATCCACGGGAGCATGATCGAGCAGGACGGCGCGCGGCTGCTCCATCGCACTGTCGGGACACACGTAGCGTTCATCCGTCATGAGCAGGGCGACATCCGCGGAAGGGGCTATGCCCGGGCCGCGACCGACCACGAGGAGCCGCTCGACGTCCTGGAACCATGCCTGCACCAGCGCTGCAGGGTCGCGCGCATCGAATCCCGGCAGAAGCGGCTGCTTGACGTCCTGATCCCACCGCTCGATGAAGCCGTGATTCCACCGAGCATCCTGGCGGATGTCACAGGCGAGTTCGAGCGTCTCCGACGGCTCGCCCGCCCGGCGCATCTCGCCCCAGCACTGACCGCAGTGGTTGTGTTCGTGCCCGACGACCTCGAAGCCGGCCCGGTTCAAAAGTGGGACGGTCCACCCCATGCAGTGGTCGCAGTAGTCCTCGGACGCGTTGAGATCGTTCGCGAGCAGGAAGCCCTTGCTCGGGCACCGCCGCATATCCCAGCGGAGCACATTGCGGTTTTCGTCGAGTGTGAACGTCCAGTCGCAGTGTTCGTCGTCGCCGGTTGCGCACCACGTCGAGAAAAGGCCTTTCAACCCGTCGCGCCGTGCAGCCTCCTCGTAGTGTTTCTGGGAATTTCCGCCGATTGCGTCCGCCCAGAGCGCCTGCAATGCCTCGGGACCGAACGTGGCGTCTACGTAGTGGAAGGTCCAGTCGTAATACCCGCAGAAATCCTGGCATCCGAGCATCACGCACGCTCCTGCGCCGCGGGTCGAAAGAAGGCCTGGCGGCAGGAGCCCATCCCGCCCGTCCGCTCGAAGCGCAGGCCCGCCGTCTCGGCCATGGCGCCGCACACGTGGTCGCAGTGCTCGCAGAAATAGGGCGGGATGTCACGTCCCGATTCGCGCAGGTGTCGGATGGCCGGGCAGACCGTGATATCGAGTTCCACGCGGTCTTCGCCGCACGTGACGTCCACCTGGGCGCCCGGCTCGTGTTCGAAGTAGGTCTTCCAGTCGCGGGCGACCTCGGCCAGGCCGCCCTGGCGCCACTGCTGCGTCCTCGGGCGGTAGTACTCGCGCCCGAGCGAGCGCCAGTAACGAACGAGCGCGGGCTTTCCGTAACGATCGTGAATGTGCCCGAAGATCGCGGTGGCCGCAAAGTAGAAATCAGGCGCCGACAATCCGAACTCCTGTTCCGTGCATCCGGGCACCGCGGTGCCGGGTCTCCAGGCATCTCGCAGTGCACCCACGCGCCGGCCTGGTTGTTCCTTTGACAGGGGGCTGTATGCCGTTACCTTTACGATAGCAATTCGCCATCCCGCCCGAAAGGCATGCGTGCTCCGCTGGCGGGTACGGTTGTGCTCCTCTGACCGGAGGCTTTCAAATTTACCGCTTCTCTGATCATCGACCGGTGAGTCTCTGCCTGCTGCTTTCGCTCCTCGGCTGCGAAAAAGGCGGCGGATCGGCTGTCGTCTCCACCGACCTGCAGGAACGCGCCATTGCAGTGCTCCGGGATGCGTTGCACGTGCCGCCGGGCTGGCAGAAGGTCCATGCGGCCGAGACGCTGCTTGCCGTGGGGTATCCGGACGGCGTCCGCGGCGAATTCGAGCGCGAACTCGAGGCGCGGGGGTCCGAGCCGAAATACCGCATCGGCATCTGGCGTGTTCTCGCGCGGACGAGCGGTGATCCGGCGGACCGCGACAAGTGGGTGTCGAAAATCGCGGCCGCGCTGCTCGATCCCGAAGGTCCGGACCGCGTCCATGCGGCGGAAACGCTGGCGAAGCTCGGCTACGTCGTTCGCGAGAAGGACGTTCCCGCCGTGCGGGCAGCGGCGGCCTCTCCCGACATCGTCCAGACGATCATGATGACCTGGCTTCTGGCGGTCCGCGACGATGCACAGGCAGTGCAGGCGCTGACCGATGGCATTGCGTCGCCGAGCGTCGATGTGCGGCGCCTGGCAGGCTACGCCTTTCGATTCCGCACCCGTGTCGCGGCGGACGTGCCGCGACGTCTGGCCGAGGCCGCCCGCGGGGAGCCGGCGAACTCGACGGCGCGCGTGTATCTGTGCAGTGCGGCGTTCGTGCACGCACCGGACGCGGCGGTCGCGGCGGAATTCAACCGGGTGCTGCTCGAGTACCTCCGCACCGGCACCGAGCCCGACAAGTACGAGGCAGCCAGCGCCGTGGCGATCCGCGGGGGACGGGAAGACCTGCCGCGGCTGGAGCAACTGCTGTCTGATCCAATGCCGGACGCGCGGATCGGGGCTGCCCATGCGATCCTCCGCATCACACAGGCGACGGGCTCTCGCGCGCAGACACTGCCGGCGTCAACCGCCCCGACTGAATAGTGCGCGGGCGGCTTCGGACCCGCCTCGGCAGCCTTTGGGTTGCAGGCCGAAACGAAACAACGACGCGAGGAAATGCTGGCATGCCACACCTGTGATCCCCTGTTCTTGGATCCAGATTCGACTAAAGCGGCCAGGGATGGTCAAATTGCTGACGGCCGGCGCGCGGGGGCGTTCCGGCCTGTACGAGCGGAGCATGCAACATGTTCGATTCGAATTCGATTGATGACCGCGCCCTCAAGGCCCGCGGCATGATGAAGCAGCGTGCAGGTGATCTGTTCAGTGTCCGCCTGGCGGTGACCGGCGGGCACGTCACGGCGCGCGACCTGGAGGCGATTGCGTCGCTCGCTCAGCGGTTTGGCGCGGGCGCTGTTCACCTGACCACGCGGCAGGGCATCGAGATCCCGAACGTACCGCATGCAAACCTCGAGCCCCTTGGGGCCGCCATCGCGGAAACCGGTCTTTCACTCGGCGCCACCGGCCCACGCGTCAGGGGGATCACGGCCTGCCCGGGTGACATCTGCCAGCACGGGCTCATTGACACGCAGGCGCTCGCGCGACGCCTTGCGTCTGCAGTCGGCGGCCGGAGCGGCCTGCCGCACAAGTTCAAGATCGCCGTCACCGGCTGCCCCAACGGCTGCGCGAAGCCGATCGAGAACGATCTGGGCGTGATGGGCGTTTCGAAGGGCTACCGCATCTTCGTCGGAGGGCGGATGGGTCGCGCGGCCCGCCTGGGCGACCGGCTGCCGCTCATCTTGCCCGACGAAACCTCGCTGATGCGCGTGATCGAGGCGGCGATCGACTGGTACTGCCAGAACGCGGAGGGACGCGAACGTTTCGGCAGCACAATCGATCGTGTCGGCCTCGGCTCGTTGATGAAACGACTGGAACTCGCGGCTGCCTGAGGTGAAACACCGCGATTCGCGGCTCAGTTCTGTGTGCTGGTGTCAGGCCAGGCCGGTTTTGATGCCGCGGGCGGACGTGCGAAGGCATCCGACCGGCGACGGGACTGCTCGGCGCGCTCGGTGTCTCCCAGGCGGGCGTAAAGCCGGGCGAGGTCGCGGTAGGTCCGTCCCGCGAGTTGGCGAATGTGTGGCTTGAAGCCATCCGTCGCCGCCGCCGAATCCAGCCGCCGGGCGGCGGATTCGAAGAGGGGGCGCGCTTCATCCAGCCGGTCACGATCACCCAGGCACCGGGCCAGCGTCGATTCGTAAAACGCCATCGCTAGCTGATAGGTCGGAACCCCCGGATGCCGTTCCGCGAGGCCTGCCTGCAGGTTGACGGCCTTGCGGACAAACGTCAGCTCCCCATCCGCGTCGCGTTCGCGCGCCAGCACGCGGGACATCTTCAGGTTCGCATGCGCGAGCGCCAGGACATGCGTGGGCGAGGCCGGGTGCTCCTGCACGAGCGTTTCGAGCATCCCGATCGCCTCCTGGAGGCGCTCGCGCGCGTCGGGCCCGCGGTCCTGCAGGCTCAACGCCTCGGCCAGGTCGAGGCGGTATTGCGGCTCGTTCGGGTACGTTGTGACCAGCTCCTGCAGAAGGGTGATCGATTGCTGCAGTGGACTCGTCTTCTCCAGTCCGAAAAGCGAGAAGAACGGCGGCGGCATGTCGCGCAGACATTGCGCCAGCAAGTGACGATACTCCGGGCGATCGGGCCACGAGAGGGCGAGTTCGCGGAGCGTGGTCACGGCCGCGTCGAAGCAGGCGAGGCGTTCATCCGGCGAGGGCCCGGGAAACGGTCCGGCGGGACGGCTGAACGGCAGGCGCTCACCGTGCCGACCCGGATGCCGCCCCATGCCGCCGGACGGCGGCCATCCACCATCGGGCTCTCTCCGCGCGGGAGGACCGGCCCCTGAGCCCTCGCGCGGGGGCGGGTCTGCGGCCGGTCGCCCCCGTCCGGGCGGTCCGAGCAATGGGCGCGCGTCTGATTTTACGGGATCGTCCCATACCGGCGGGCGCGCCAGCAGGTAGCAGCTCCGCGCGAATGCGAGCCGGGCTTCGGGGGTGGCCGCGCCGCTCCCCCGCAACTCCTTCATAGAGGTATAAGATGACTGCAGCTGCTTATAGGCTTCCGGCAGCCGATCTTGCGCCATCAGCGCGCGGGCGAGCTGATTGCGTGTCTCGGCGAGCTGCACCGACGGGGAAAACTTCCCTGAGTCGAGCGCCTCGTACTGGCGGATCGCGCTGTCGTACGCGGCCGCCGCCTCCGCGTGACGCCCGAGGTATTCGTGAATTTCGCCTACGCGGCGCTGGGCGGCCGCCGCCTTCAGCTGCAGCGGTCCCGAATCTCCTTCCTGCGTTGCGAGGCGCTGGTAAAACGGCAGCATCCGCTCGAGGAACGCCGCCGTCTCGGCGGAGACGTTTGGCGTGACTGTCACCGTAACGGACTCGTCATCGGAGCCGGCAATCGTCAGGTCACGCGCAGCGAGTCCCGTGCGGGGAGCGAATTCGTCGAACATCTCGTCGAGCGCTTCAACCGCCAGCCGGGCCGTGTTCTCGAACCGCTGCCGCTGCGCAGTCTCGCCGGCGAGGGCCTCCCGGGCTCGCGTATTGGCGCGCCGGACGTGGACGTACGCGCCCAGCGAAATGGCCGTGATCGCGACGAGCAATCCGAGCGCTACGCCGCTCGTTGTGGCCAGTGCCGGGTTCCGCCGGGACCATCTCCAGAGCCGCTCGCTCAGCGAGACGCGCCGCGCTGCGATCGGGCGGTCTTCGGCGAAGCGGAGCAGGTCATCGCGGAACGCGGCGGCCGAGGCGTAGCGGTGCTGCGGCTCACGCGCGGTCGCCTTGAGAATGATTGTTTCGAGATCCGCCGGCAGATCAGGTCGGAGCCGTCGCGGCGGGAAGAGCGGCTGCTCCGTCACCGCCCTGACGAGGTTGCCGCGGCTCTCGACAAACGCGGGGCGCAGCAGTGAGAGCTCATAGAGCGTGATGCCGAGGCTGTACACGTCGCTGCGCTCGTCACCTTCCCCGTGGAACTGCTCGGGTGCCATGTACCGCAGCGTGCCGACGACATCGCCCGCCTGCGTGAGATCCTCGTGTTCGATCGCTTTCGCCAGCCCGAAATCGGCCACCCAAAGCGTGCCGTTTGCATCCAGGAGGAGGTTGCCCGGCTTGACGTCACGGTGGATCACACCCTGGCTGTGAGCGTAGGCCAGCGCGTCGGCGGCCTGGGCGAACATCGCCGCCAGGCCGCGCCAGAAGGCAGGCGTGAACGG
>CAZJTF010000135.1:6748-16464 GCA_964548565.1 uncultured Planctomycetales bacterium
CGGCGGCCTGGGCGAACATCGCCGCCAGGCCGCGCCAGAAGGCAGGCGTGAACGGCCGCGTCACGAGCGGCCCGGGCGCGTTGTCGGTCCGCGCGGGGGCGCCTGGAGCACGGTCGGTGGGAGAGGCCGTGACCGTCTCTGCTGAAAACGCTCCGCCGGTCCGCTCGCGCATCAGGTCGCGCGCGACGGTCGCGAACTCGAATCGCGCGGAGGAGGACGTCGTGTGCCCGCCATCGGCATCGCGGCGGACGCTGTCGGCGAACAGGCGCTGGAACAGCGCGTCCAGACCCACGCCGCGGATGTACTGCATGACAAAGTAGTGGTGCCCGTCCTGCTCGCCAACGCCGAAGATCGGCACGATGTTGGTGTGGTGGAGCTTGGCCGCGGTGCGCGCCTCGCGCTCGAACCGCTCGCGCCGGCGGGCGTCGAGCAGGCTGTGGCCCGGCAGGACCTTGATCGCGACACGTCGCGCGAGGGATGTCTGCTCGGCCTCGTAGACGATGCCCATGCCGCCGCGTCCGAGCTCGCGCACGATGCGGAAGTCGCCCAGGCGGTCAAGATTCCCGCCCGTGCAGCCGGCCAGGGCGCCGGACCATGTGGCCGATGCCTTGACGCCTTCGACCTGCAGAATCACGGAGAAGAGTTCGCGGATCTCCCGGGCGTGCTCCGGGTGCACGCGCGCGTACTCTTCCACGGAAGGCTGCTCTCCACGCCGGCACCGCTCGGTGAATTCGGCCGCCAGCTCGTCAAATGGGTCCCACACCGGGTCGTCGCTGGTCATGTCGACGCCTCATGGCCGCAGCGGTCGTGCGGACTGGTTTCGTCGGGCCGCCGCATGCCGTCCATGATCTCTTTCAATCGACGCAGTGCGCGGACATAACGGATGCTCGCCGCCTTCTGCTGGATTCCGAGGACCTCGGCGACCTCCTGATTCGCGAGTTCCTCGAAATGCCGGAGGGCGAGGATTTCTCGATCGGTTTCGTCCATCTGGTTCAGTGCGTCCCGCAGGCGTTCGGCGAGTTCGAGCCGGTACAGCGCCATGGAAGGCGACGTGATGCTCGCCGCCAGGTGCGTGGCGAGCGACATGCTGGTCGACGTGCCGTCTCGCGCCGCGGGCAACCCGAATTCACGTCCCGCATCGCGCTTTTGCGCGCCCAGGTGTCGCCGATGCACGTCGGCGAGCGTCTGCAGCACGATCAGGCGCAGCCACAGAAACAGCGCGAGCTCGCCGTTGCCTTCGACGTGGCTGTGGCGTTGCGATGCGCTGAGAAATGCCTCCTGGAGCACGTCCTCCGGATCGAGGCGTCCGGCCAGGCGGGCGTCGAGGCGAAACCGGATGGTCGTGAGCAGGCGCAGCCGGTACGTCCCGAACGCCTCGGCCAGGGCGGCGGTTTCGCCGGCACGCACACGCGCGGCGCGGTCGGACGGCTCGCGGCTGTGATTGCCCGCTTTCAGACTGTCCATCGACGGCATTCCTGCAGGCCGGAGACTCCGGCGGTTCTCCCATCAACATAACGGCCGGAATCCGAGATTGTTACGTCCAGGGGCGTTTTTCATCGCCCTGACCTGTAGAAACGCGGGCGGCTTTGCGTTTTCAACAACAGGCGACGCGGACTGGCTGCGTCGCAGGAGCATGCAGGACGAAAAACAGGAGTACACCTCATGAAATCGAAATTGCTGCTCGCTGTGGGAATCGCGGCGATCGGGCTTGCCGGTTGGGCCGTCGGACAGGAAGTGACCGCAACGACGGACGATACCACTGCTGCGCCGCCGCCCCCGCCGATGCGTCATCCGCCGAATCCGCTGATCATCGCGCTGGACGCGGACAAGGACGGCGTCCTCTCGGCCCAGGAGATCACGAACGCCTCTGTTGCCCTGCTCACACTGGATGAGAACGGAGATGGCCAGCTCACGCGCGACGAGTTGCGCCCGCCGCCGCCACCGCTGCCGCCGGGGGATGAAAAGCCGGGCAATCCAATCATGCGGCTGGATACCGACGGCGATGGTCTCGTCTCGTTGGCGGAGTTTTCAGCGAAGTCGCAGGAGATGTTCAAGAAGATCGACACCAACGGTGACGGTTCGATCAGCGTGGATGAGGCCGCCGCCGCTCCTCCTCCGCCGATGGGGCCGCGCGGTCCTGGTGGTCCGGGCGGACCGGGTGGGCCGGATGGAGCTGGCTGTGGGAAGGGCAAAGGTAATGCCGGGACAGAAAAACCGGCGGTACAGGGGAGTGGAAGAGGCGCCCGACGCGGCAGATAGTCGTCTGCCCTCGTGACAATCGGTGACACGGCCCGGCCCGGGTGACAAAGGGAACCCGAGACGGGCCGTTGCTTTGCGCTCGCAGTCCTTGCCGCGCAGCCATATCATTTCAGCCGGTCGATGAACGTCTGAGGTCGGCAACGTGTCCACGAAGCCAGTCAACGAGTGCCCATGAACACATTGCTGCCGGCCGACAACGGACGACTGAAACCGCCGGGAGCGTCTGCATGCAGCGTCGAACCTTTCTGAAGCGGGCGGCCGCCAGCGCCGGCGCGGCGATCGTGTTTCCCACGATCGTACGGGCGTCGGCCTTGGGCGGTGACGGCTGGCTGCCGGCCAGCGAGCGCATCACCGTCGGGTGCATTGGCGTTGGCGGCCAGGGCCGCTACGACATGAACGGCTTCCTCGCCTCGCGCGACGCGCAGGTGGTCGCCGTGTGCGACCCGAAGAAAGACATGTGTGCGGGTGCCCGTGACATCGTGGACAAGCACTACGGGCGGCCGGTCTGCGCAATGTACAACGATTTCCGCGAGCTGGTCGCGCGGACCGATATCGATGCCGTGCAGATCGCCTCCCCTGACCACTGGCACGTGCTGCACGCCCTTGCGGCGGTGCGGTCCGGCAAGGATGTGTACGTCGAGAAGCCGCTCGGATTGAGCATCGTGGAGATCCAGACGCTGCGCCGCGAGGTGCACCGTTACGGGCGCATTTTCCAGTTTGGCACCCAGCAACGCTCGATGGCCCAGTTCCGCCAGGCGTGCGAGCTGGTGCTCAACGGGCGGATCGGCAAGCTGCGGACCATTCGTGCCTCCGCGCCGTCAGGCCACGCTGAACGCACCGGCCAGAAAACATACGAGGCGGCGCCGGTGCCGGAAGGGTTTGACTACGAGATGTGGCTCGGCCCCGCGCCCTGGGCGCCCTACACGCCCAAGCGGGTGGTGACGCCGCACTGGTACCACATCAGCGACTACGCGCTCGGCTACATCGCGGGGTGGGGGATCCACTACGCCGACATCGCCCAGTGGGGCTGCGGGGCGGAGTTCAGCGGACCGGTCGAGATCGAGGGCTCCGCCGTATTCCCGCCGGATGACGCGCTGTGCGACACGATGCTCTCGTGGGACGTCGAGATGATGTACGCGAACGGCGTGCGACTGCACTTTACGAGCGACGGCGGCCCCAACCGGCACGGCGTGCGTTTCGAGGGCACTGACGGGTGGATCTTCGTTGACCGGCAGGTGATCGAGGCCGAGCCGAAGACGATCCTGCAGGAGAAGATCGGACCCGACGAGATTCACGTTGTCGAGAGCACGCAGCACCAGCAGAACCTGCTGGACTGCATCCGCACGCGCGGGCGGACCGCGTGCCCGGTCGATGTGGGCGTGCGTTCCGACACAGTGTGTCACCTTGCGGATATCGCGGTCCGTGTCGGGCGCCGCCTGCGGTGGGACCCGGTCAAGGAGGAGTTCGTCGGCGATGCCGATGCGAACCGGATGCGGACGCGCGCCATGCGTTCGCCGTGGCGTCTATGAATGGTCGGGTCAGGCCGGCTTCCGAAATCCGCTTCAGGATCAGCCTTATGATGCGAAAACAACTGACAAGACGTGCGGTGTGCCTGGCGATCATGCTTGCGTCGATTTGGACGGCGACTGCGGTGGGGCAGGGTCCCGTCCGTGTGCTCATCCTGTCCGGCGCGAATGTCCACGAGTGGCAGAAGACGACGCCGCTGCTGCGGGACCTTTTCGACAAGCACCCGCGGTTCCGGGTCGCACGCGTCCTGGATGACGTGACCCGGCTTGATGGCGCGCTGATGGATGCCTGCGATGTGGTCGTGAGCAACTTCACGAAGCATCCGCAGATGGCGGGACGGTTCTGGGGCGAAGCGGCCGAGCAGGCGTTCATCGAGGGTGTACGAGCAGGCAAAGGCTTTGTCGCAATTCATGCGGCCTGCTCTGCCGACCAGGATTGGCCCGAGATCCAGCAGCTCTACGGCCTCACCTGGAAACTGAACGAAACGGGACACACGCAGATCCACACCTACAAGGTCGAGTTTGCCGGTGTCGCGCATCCGATCACGCGGGGGCTGCCGACGTTCTGGATGACCGACGAGCTGTACCAGAAGATGTGGAAAGAGACGCCTTCGGAATTCCAGGTGCTGGCCAGCGCGTTTGCATGGCCGCAGTGGGGTGGGACGGGGCGATACGAGCCTGGGCTTCTCACGACTTCGCTGGGCAAGGGGCGAGGCGTCAACCTGCTGCTCGGCCACGACGTTACCGCGATGAGCAACGCGGGTTTCCAGACGCTTCTCCTGCGCAGCGCGGAGTGGGCGGCCGGCGGCAACACGACAATTCCGGTTCCGCAGCAGTGGCCCAACACGTTCGCAGCGGCTGTGAGCGCGGGCGTGGATCTAGCGACGGCTGTTCGTGAGGCGGCGACATACCGATTCGGCCAGTCACGCCAGCCGCTCTTCGTGCTTGAGCAACTCGTGATCGCGACGACGGCGCTCGGACCAGAGGCGCCGCAGCGCGCCGCATTGGCATCGCAACTCGCGGCCTCGCTGGCGTCCGATGCAGCCCCCGAGGCGAAGAGCGCACTCTGCGAGCAACTCGGCAATATCGCGGGCCCGCGGCAGGTGAATGCCATTGCCGCGCTCCTGGAGGACGAGAAGACGACCCAGGCCGCGCGTCAGGCGCTCGTGCGGATCCCCGACGAGGCAGCTGCTGCGGCGCTACGTCAATCGCTGGCGAATACGGGCGGCGGCGTGCGCGTCGGGATCATCCATTCGATCGGCGACCGGGGTGACCGGGCAGCAGTTGCCGCGTTGGCGAAGCTGCTGGGCGATCCGGATTCAACGACAACGACGGCGGCCGCGCTCGCACTGGGCAGGATCGGCGGGCTGGACGCAGCACGCGCGCTGCAGTCGGCGTTGAACGATGCCTCGGCCGGAGCACGCCCCGCCGTCGTCGAGGCGCTGCTGCTCGCGGCGGACTCCCTGCTCGCAGAAAAGCATGTTGGCCAGGCGACAGAGATCTACCGCCGCCTGTATGTGCCGGCTGAATCCACCGCGACACGGATGGCGGCGCTGCGGGGGCTTGTTGCGGCGGATCGGGCTGGTGCCGAGCGGTTACTGGACGAGGCAATGAAGTCGTCGGATCGGGGCGTGCGGTCGGCCGCGATGCAGATTCGGCGCGAGGCGTCTGCGAGCAGCGAGAAACAGTGATTCGAGCGGGACTTCCGTCAGAGAAGAGCCGGTCAGGCCGCCTTCTGCATCAGGTAATCTTCGATCACCAGCGGAAGGTTCTGCTCGAGCCAGGCGGCCATATCTTCCTCGTCGCCCATGATCTCTTCGAACACCGGGACAAGATCGTTGTGCCCGCTCGCGCCGGCGGCCTCCATGAGTGCCTTGTAGCGGATGATTTCGAAGCTCTCGCTCGCGTAATCGTCCATCGTCAGCCGAACCAGCTCGTCACCCAGCTCGCCGCTGGATCCGGCTTCCGGTGAGGCCTGCTGATCGGGGGCCATGGCCGGGGGCTCCGTGCCTCCAAGTTGTGCGATGCAGTCGCTCAGCGTGTCGGCGTGCCGCCGGGTAATCTCGACATGCTCCTGGAGTTTCTGCTGCAGCGGTGCGAGCCGACCAGCCTCGCGTGCGTGACGCGTCAGGATCTCCACCTGCCGGCGTTCCATGGCGTATGTGTCGTTGAGCCACGCGAGCAGCACATCTTTCTGCGTCATGGAAGCTCCTTCTCGACTTCGCCCGTCACTATCGCTCCTCGCGAGCGCCGGCGATCTTCGTGTGACAGCAATTTGGCACCGCTGAGGGCCACATCGCCGGCGCGGAGGGCCGCTCCCTCCGGGGCGTCAAAATCCTATGCCCGATGGCCGAGTTTTCCAGAGAGGATCCGCATGAATTCTTGGGTCGGAAGCGCACCTCATCCGGGCGTCTGGCGGAGTGCCATGGCGGCCGTCTCGGAAGAGATCAGGCCCTCCTGCTCGAGCCGACGGACATCCGCCGTGATCGTCTGGGCATCGGGGGTGCGCAGCGCGGCTGCCGCGCCGGCGGCGATCTGCGCCCGTTGAGCATCATCGGGAATGAGCAGGCCGTATGCCGGCACCTTGCCGCGATCGGTGCGGGGGAGCAGCTGCTGCGCGAGCACGAATCGGAGACTCCGCGCGAGCATCTGGCAGAACCGCGGACGCAGCGAGGCCTCCTGCAGCTCGATCATGAGGTTGATGGCCGCTTCCGGCGATGGTTGGTGGAGCTGCAATAACGTGAGCAGACCGGTGTCGGCTGCGGACAGGCAGACTGGCAGGGCCTCGGGGTCGCTGATCTCACCAATAAACAGGACGTCCGCGCTCTGCAGGAGGGCGGCACGGATCGCGCTCAGTATGTCGGGCGCATCTACCCCGACCTGGCGTTGTTGCACGAGGCACCGCTTGGGCTCGAACAGGTATTCGACAAATCGTTCGACGAGGACCAGGTGCGCGTCACGTGTTGCATTGATGTGTTCCACCAGCGAATAGCACGTTGTTGTCTTGCCCGAGCCGCTTAGCCCGGTGACAACGCCCAGCCCGCCGCCGGGTTTGTCCAGGGCGTCGAGCACCGCCTCAGGCACTCGGATCAGCGCGGGATCGAAGCTGAAGTGGCTCATGGGTCGCGCCCAGAGGCTCAGATTTCCGCCGGATTGTGCCACGGTTACCCCGGGTGCGAGGTCGTCGGCCAGGCGGACGCAGCGGTACGACATTCCGCTGTGTTCGCCCAGTCGCGTGATCCGCTCCGCCCCGAACAGGGTTGCCGCCCATGCCTGGATGCGGTCGGAGGTCAGCGGCTCTGCGTCCACCCGCTCAACTCGACCATTCACGCGGTACGCCGGCGGTTCGTCCGCCAGCAGCCAGAGATCGGTAGCGCCTGCGGCTACCGCCCTTCGGAGGATCTGCTCGAACTCGTCAAGTCGACTCATCGTGTCGGGTCTCCTCGTCAAGGCCCCCGAGCAGCTGACGCAACCGCTCGCGACCGTCGTGCAGCCGCCGCTTCACGGTTCCGACGGGCACATCAAGGATGGCTGCGACGTCGTTGACGGTCCGTCCGTCGAAGTAAAACAGTTCGACGGCTGCACGCGTGCCCTCGGGGATGCGGGCCACTGCGCCGCGGACAAGCTCCTGCAGTTCGGTCAGCTCGGCCTGCCGGGGCGGCGATCGTTCATCCGCGCACCGGTCGATGAGCGCGTCAGGCCGCCCGCCTCCGGCATCGCGGCTGCTCTCATGCACCCTTTTCCGCAGACGTCGGTTCGCACGGCTGCGGACGATCTGACGCAGCCATGCCGGGAAGGCAGCCGGCGCGCGCAACTCGTTCAATTGCAGGATTGCGGTCGCAAAGGCTTCCTGGACGACGTCTTCCACTTCGTCCGCGGGCACCAGCGCCCGTGCGAGCCGCTGGGCGGAGTCGTGAAAACGCGCGATAAGCGAGGTCACCGCCTCCGGCTCATGCCCGTGCACGCGTCTCAGCAGCTCGGGGAGGTCTTCTGCCACCCGATCTCCTCATCCTTCAGAAGTAGAGCCCGGTGCCGCCGGAAAGGTTCGCGTGCGGCCCGTTTTTCACGCCGGAGGGTTCGCGGTAAGATCCCTTCCGCGCGGCGCTCTGTTCCGGTGACCGGCTTGGCGCCCAATTCGCGAGGCTATTCACATGACGACTTTCTCCCTGCAATCTGTCGGGCGACGCGCGCTGTCAGTGTGCGCGGCCGGGCTGGTCTGGGTTTTCACCCCACCTGCGGCGATGACCGCCCCGCCCAACATCCTCGTCATCCTGTCGGACGAGCACAATGCGGGCGTCCTCGGCTGCTACGGAAATCGCATCATCCAGACTCCCAATATCGACCGCCTGGCCGCACGTGGAGTCCGCTTCGAAGCCGCCTACACGAATTCGCCGCTGTGCGTTCCCTGCCGCAGCTCGATGACGGCCGGCAAGTACGTCAGTCGGATCCGCGTATGGAACAATGCCTGCGAACTGCCCTCCGATGACATGCCCTCCATTGCGAGGATCATGAACGCCGCGGGGTATGAGTCGTATCTGTGCGGCAAGATGCACTACGACCGCGACCGCCGGTATGGCTTTACCGAGGTCGGCGGGAATATGAATAAGACTCAGAAGCAGGGGCGCGGGGGTCGCCGTGCGCCGGACGACTTCAAGCCGGCGAAGGGAGGAGAAACCTCCGCGCGATTCTCGCAGTTCCGCACGGGCGACGACTCGTCGGTTCTCAGCCACGATCGAAAGGTCACCGCCGGGACGATCGAGTTCCTCCGCGGCCGTCGCAGCGGCGATAAGCCGTTTTTCCTGATCGCGGGGTACCTGTCGCCGCATTTCCCGCTCGTCGTGCCGGACAAGTACTGGCGGATGTACGAAGGACGTGTGCCGATGCCGGAGATTCCGCCCGGGTATCTCGACACCCTCGCACTCAACTACCGGCATCTCCGCGCGGGGTTCAATGTCACGAACGTGCCCCCGGACACCGTGCGCCGATCGCGTGAGCTGTACTACGGACTGACGACCTGGCTGGACGACGAGATCGGCAAGGTGCTGCAGGCGCTGGAAGCCTCGGGGCAGATGGGCAACACCGTCGTGATTTACACCACCGACCATGGCGAGAACATGGGCGAGCACGGCATGTGGTGGAAGAGCTGCATGTTTGACTCGGCCGCGCGGATTCCGCTCATCATGTCGTGGCCGGGCCAACTGAAAGGCGGCGAGGTCCGCAGCGGCGCGTGCTCGCTCGTGGACCTGGTGCAGACAATCGCAGGAATCGGCGGCGCGACGGCACCGTCCGACTGGGACGGTGATTCGCTGCTCGCGTGGATGCGGGACGCGAGGGCACCCTGGAAGGATATGGCGGTGAGCGAATATTACGCCCACCACATCGCCTCGGGCTACGTGATGATCCGGCAGGGTCGCTACAAGTACGTCTATCACACCCGTGCAGATGAAACGCACCGGCCACAGCGTGAGCTGTACGATCTGGCGTCCGACCCGCGCGAGTTGCGGAATCTCGCCGGCGAGTCGTCGCAACAGGATCGAATCGCGGCCATGCACACCAAACTCGTGCAGGAACTCGGTGAGGAACCGGACGTCACCGAAGCTCGTGCCCGCGCGGACCTGGCCAAAGGGTATGCCGCCGGTAGGTCCAGCCGTGCCCGCGCGGGGGCGCAGGCGGAGTCGGAATAAGCGAAATCGCGACGGCCTCACAGGAGGCGGAAGTGGTTGCTCGCGGCGGCGGCACAGTAAAAGACGCCGCAGCCAAGCAGGATCCACCGGCACCAGGGCCGCCACGATGCGGCCACGAAGATGACGAATGCCACCTGCGTCAGTTTCGCGAGCGGTACTGACGGGCGAAGGCGCCTGGCTGCCGGACGAGCACGGGTAGTTCCGAACGATCGGGAATCGGTTTGATTCGGCTCATCATGCCTCGCGC
>CAZJTF010000136.1:0-16299 GCA_964548565.1 uncultured Planctomycetales bacterium
CCGATTTTGGAACGATCATTCTGCATGGCGCCTGGGGTGGCGATAAGACATCGTATCCGACGAAGGTCGGCCACATGCCCGGCGAGGGACTCGAGGATGTGGCTGAGAAATACCATCGTGACTTTCTCGATTCCATTCAGGCACTCGCCCGTCAGGGCATCAATCCGCTCAAGGTGATGATCGAAGGGGCGCACGACGTCGGCATGAAAGTGCATGTGGGCATCCGGCCGGCCGGCTGGTCCTACTACGAACCGTACAACGGGCTGTGGGATACGCCGTTCTACCTCGAGCATCCTGAGTGGCGGTGCGTCGATCGGGTTGATCTCGGCTCGCCGCAACTGACGCGGATGAGCTGGGCCGTGCCGGAGGTGCGCCTGCACATCATCGAGGTACTGGCCGAGGAGGTCAGTTTCGGAGCTGACGGGGCGCATATCGTTTTCAATCGCGGATTTCCGATGGTGCTCTATGAAAAGCCGTTCTGCGACATGTTCATGAACAAGTACGGCGAGGATCCCAACAAGATCAGCGAAGAGGATCCACGTGTGCTCGGCATGCGCTCGGATATCATCGCGACGTTCTTCAGAGAACTGAGAGTCCGGCTGCAGGAGGAAGAGAAACGACGAGGGGATGCGAGGCCGCTTCAAATCAGCGTGATGGTTCTGGGCACCGACGTGGACAACAGGCAATACGGCGTGGATGTCCGGCGGCTGGCTGCAGAAAAGCTGATCGATGTCGTTTACGTCTATCCGTTCGATTTCGGGGCTACAAAGAAAGGCGGATATGACGCGGCGTTCTTCAAATCAGCCTGCACGGACCAGGGCGTTCCGCACTTTCCCACGATTGATCCGCCGTACGACATCAAGGGGCAACTCATTCAGGCGCTGAAGCTCCATGAATCGGGTGGCGCGGGACTGACGTTCTGGGACGCCGGCGGTGTCGACGCGAACACGTGGGCGATTCAGTCACGCCTGGGACATCTCGAGGAAACGCGCTGGCGAGCCAGGAACCTGGATACGGAGCACCCTCCGCACAGCCTGCATTTCTACAAATGGTGGGGCGCTCACCGGATGGATGTTCGCTTTCCGGTGTACTGGGGCGGCTGAGAGGTCGCTCGATCGTGTCCGCGACGGACATCGCGAGCGATTCTGCGCCGTGTTCATCGAGATCGCATGAGGCTTCGCCCCCGCACGTCACTTCGCGTAACGTTTCTGGAACTCCTCCATCTGCTTCCGGCGCCGTTCCTTTTCCGCGGGGTCCATGCGGTCCAGGTACCACTGGTGATCCGGTGCGTTCAGCACTTCCTCCAGCTTCTTGCCGAGCGCGTCGGCGGCCGCCACCTTCTTCGGGTCGCCGGACGCCTTGCCGTGGGCGACGAGTTCCTCGAGTTCCGGGATGTACTTGGAGTAGAAGTGCTTCGCCACCTCGTAGGTGCCGTGCCAGTGCGTGTAGTCCGGCCCCATCATCGACGCCCCGTGGCGGGCCCGGCGTCCCTCGTGATGCCAGATCTCGTACCACGTGAAGTCGAGCGGGTTCGAGAACTCGGCCGACCGCAGCAGCGGCTTGGCCAGCGCATAGAGTTCGAGGCCGGGTTTCGCAAACTTGCGGTGATAGAGCTCGATCAGCCCGTCGTACTGGGTATAGAAGTTGTCCACCCACTGCTTCGCGTGGCAGTTCAGGCAGACATCCTGCATCTTGGCGCGGCGCGTCTTCCAGTCGACCTCCGCGCCCGGCAGGCCCATTTTCCGGTCGCTGTCCTCGGGGCGCGTCGAGACGGCGGGACGGTTGTTCCAACTGATGCGCATGCCGACGTCGTGCGAGACGGGCTGCGTGCGCGTCGCGCTCATGTGGCACGTCGCGCACGTCGGCGCCGCACTGTAATCTTCGCCCACCACCCACTTGGCGGACGAGAGGTTCATCTTGTCGATGTTGGCGTGGAACGCGATGCCGTGCTTGGACTCTTCATAGATTTCCTTCTGCGGATGGTCCGGACCCATGTGGCACTTGCCGCAGTTGTCCGGCTGGCGGGCCTGCTCGGCAGAGAACGCGTGGCGGCTGTGGCACGCCGAGCAGGAGCCCTCCGAGCCGTCAGGGTTGATGCGCCCGATGCCGGTGTTCGGCCACGTCGCGGGGTCGAGCTTGCCGCCGGGCAGCGCCTTCACCTCCGAGCCGTGGCACTGCCAGCAGCCGAGCACCGCCGACGCCGCCACGCCCTGCTGGAAGGCGGGCGTGATCATGCCGCGGTTGCCTTCGACCACCTCGGCGAGCGTGTTGTCGAGCGAGCCGAGGATGCGGGCCGCCTTCGAGTGGTGCGAACCCGCGAACTCCTGCGCCTCCTTCGCGTGGCAGCGGGCGCAGTCGCGCGGCGAGACGATCGTGGCGATCCACTGCCCCTCGTGCATGAAGGCGTCGGGCTCGCCCTCGCGGGCGGCGTGGCACTCGTAGCATCCGACGTTCCCACGGAAGTGCTTGCTCGTGCCCCACTGCTGGTAGATCGCCAGCGACTCCTTCTTGTGGCAGTCGACGCACGCACGGCTCTCCTTCGAGAGCTCGGGCAGGCCCCACGTCTGGGCGCCCGCGACGGACGTCAACACGAGCAGCACGGGCGCGACAAGCGATCGATGGACGGCAGACATCATGATGGTTCAGCTCCTGTTTCGAGAACCGGCGACGCGTCGTCCGCGCGGGCCGCGCGTCCGTACTCTTTCTCCCAGGTGAGCTCGCCCGCCAGCACGGGGACCGCGATTCGGACGAACACGGTGTACAGCAGCAGCCCGAACGCCCAGATGCCCAGGCACACGAGCACCTCGCGCACGGTCGGCGAGTACTCGACGACCTCTCCGAGCGGGGTCGGGACGAAGGCGGGCACGATGAGCCCCATGCCCTTCTCGATCCAGATCCCGACGATCGCCAGCACGCACGCGACGTTGAGCAGCTTCAGGCTGCGCGACGCGGGCAGCACCAGGATGACCGTGGCGACGACGTTGAACAGCATGGCCGTCCAGATCCACGGCACCAGCCCGTGCCGCCCCCGCAGGCCGAGGTACAGATAACGCGACGAAGCCAGGTGGGCCGAGTCGGCGTAGAACTCGGTGAACACCTCGCAGCCGAGCAGGAAGATGTTGATGATGAGCGCAACCTGCATGATGCGTCGCAGGGTGAGCAGCGCCTCGTCGCTCACGTGATGCGCGGTGAACCGCCGCACGATCTGCAGCGTCAGGACGATGAACGCGGGACCGGCCGCGAACGCGCTCGCCAGGAACCGCGGCGCGATGATCGCCGAGTTCCAGAACGGTCGCCCGCCGAGGCCGACGTACAGGAACGCCGTCACCGTGTGGATACTGATCGCCCACACGATCGCCACGAACACGAACGGCACGTAGAACAGCTTCGAGGGCCTGCGCCCGCAGTACGCGCAGTACAGCAGGTAGCCGCAGATGTGCAGGTTGAGCGCGAGGTAGCCGTTGAGCGCGATCACGTCCCACGTCAGCATCGACATCGGGAAGTTGAACCGCAGGAGCAGGTGCAGGAAGCGCTCGGGGCGCCCGAGGTCGACCGTCACGAACAGCAGGCACATGACGATGACCGCGACCGCGAGCAGTTCGCCGAAGATCACCACGTCGTGCAGGTGCATGTTGCGGTAGACGTACACCGGGATGACGAGCATGGCCGCCGCGGCCGCGAGGCCCACGAGGTACGTGAAGTTCGCGATGTAGAGGCCCCACGACACCTGGTCGGTCATGCCGGTCGTGACGAGGCCGTACACGAGCTGCTGGCACCAACTGTACAGGCCGACGAGGGCAATCACCGTGAGCAGCGTCATCCATGCGTGGTAGCGCCAGTCGCCGACGAAGCTGATGCGGGCACACTGCCACAGGAACGAGAGGTAGCGCTTCATCCGGTCGCCTCCGGCGCCCCGGCGCCCGGCTCGCGGTAGCGGCTGCCCCGCTCGTCGAAGTAGTAGAAGAACCGCGGGAGCGTGCCGACCTCCTCCTTGAGCACGAACACGCGCTTGTTGCGCAGGATGTACGCGACCTCGCTCGACGGATCGAGCACGTTGCCGAACTTGCGCGAGCCGGTCGGGCACGCCTCGAGGCACGCGGGCATGCGCCCTTCGCGGGTGCGGTGCAGGCAGAACGTGCACTTCTCCATCACGCCCCGCGCCCGCGGTCGGTTCGAAAGGTACGACATGTCCGGGTTGATCTCGCCCGCCGGCACCTGCGGCTCGGCGAAGTTGAAGCGCCGCGCCCAGTACGGGCACGCCGCCTCGCAGTAGCGGCACCCGATGCACCAGTCGTAGTCGATCACGGTGATGCCGTCCGGCTCCTGCCAGGTCGCCTCCACCGGGCAGACCTTCACGCACGGGGGCTTGGCGCACTGGTGGCACTGAACGGGCATGTACCAACTGTCATGCCCGGGCACCTCCGGCGGGTCGTAGTGGTGCTCGGCACTCTCGAGATCGATGCTGCCCTTCTCCATCTGCAGCACGCGGATGTACTGGAGCTCGGGCGCACGGGACTGGTTGTTCTCCTTCACACAGGCGTGTACGCAGCGCCGGCAGCCGACGCAGCGGCTGATGTTCAGGGCATAAACGAACTCGACGCCCGTGAGCGGCTGCGGGTCCGCGACCTGCGCCTCGACGCCGTAGCGCGACGCCACCTGTCGCCGGATGCGCTCGAGCGCGCGCTCCTTGTCCTCCGGCGTCATCTCGGCGTAGTGCTTCTGCAGAAACTGCTCGATCGAAGGGATGTCGTCGGGCGACAGTTCGCGCAGCGGCGAGAGGGCCGCGGCCACAGCCGACACACCCGCGGCGGCGACCGCGCTCTTCCGGAAGAAGCCGCGCCGCGTCACCTGCGGCGCGCGCCCGGCGTCCGGGCCGCCCTGCGGAGGATCTTCACGTGCTGCGCTCATCGATGGCCCTCCTCGTGCCGGCCGCCCGACGGTGCGGAGGTCGCGGTTACACCGAAAACGCGGAGCGGATTGTGCGGCCCGTGGTGACCCGGCGGCTCGGACTGGTCGCCCATCCGCAGCGTGTTCGGGCCGGGCGCGGGCACCAGCGAGCCGAACCGCGGTGCGTGCGGGTCGTGGCACTCGATGCATCGCCGGCGCTCCTGCGGACCCTGCGCGGCGTCCCAGTAGCCGTTCGTCCGCCCGTGCGAGCCGTTCAGCCAGTCGCGGTAGACCGGTCCGTGGCACTTTCCGCACACGAGCTGCGGCTGATCGAACGGGATCTCGCGACCCCAATCATCGACAAAGGCGTCGCGGTTCGTGCGGTGATGGCAGTTGAAGCAGCGCGTGTTCATCCCGTGCTCAAGGACAACGTTCCGGTGCTGCGTCAGGGAGCGTGTGGTCTCAGGCGGCGACTCGATGTGACGGTGACAGTCGCTGCAGTGGTAGGAGAACCCCGCGATTTCGATCTCGGGTTTCAACTCCGCCTTCCGGACGGGAGCCATGCTCGTGACGGCCGCGGGCACCACGGGGGTCTCCGGGACGGGAGCACGGAACCGCCACGGTCCAGCCCAGAGGGCTGCGCCCGTCGCGAGGAAAATGGCGGCGATGACGAGCGGACGTCTGCCAGCGGGCGGAAGCGGCTCCTCAGGGTGGCGCAGCATCATCGGGCTGTTCCATCAGGCCACGAGGTTGAAACACGTGAAGCACTCTAGCCTACATCAAGCGGACCACTCTTGACGGCGGTCAATTCCATGCGATCAGAGCTGAAATGGAGGCCAGCGCATGGAGCAGTCCATTTTCGCCCTTCCCGGAGGATCGGCGGCCGCAGGATGGGCTGCCACTCACAACCTGCAAGCGCCCACAGATTCATACGGATGGGGGTGAGCGCCTCGTCACTGAGCCTCATGGTTCTACGAGGCATCGGTCGCAGCACTCGATTTCACCCGCGCCGTTCTCAGTGCCTCTGCGGCCGATCTGTCCGTTCACCGCGGTCTTGCCATCACCCCCACGTCGTGCATCCGGTTACTCTCTTGGCTGGCCGCGGAGGGGCACCGGGTCGAGCTGCTTGAGCAGCACCCACTCCGGGCGTTCTGCCCCGCGGTCGAGGTAGATCTCGAAGCGATCGCCGCCCTCCGTCTCGACGTGGTAGTAGTTCCGATGATGCCGCATCCGGAAGTTCCTCTTACGCACGCCGGACGGCATGGAGTAGTCGTGCCAGCTGTGGATGATCCGCACGACGCGGTAGTCGCGCCCGCGCCACGTGAACCGGGCGGGACGCTTGATTTCGCCCTCCGTCTCCAGCGGGATGACTTCGCCGATGAATTCCATGAGGCTCCCCGCAGTCTCTCCAGCCGTCTTTCCATTGTAACTCCCCGAATGGGCGCGGAGCATTGCCGCAGGAGCGACGGTGGGGGGCAAGGCATCGCTTCGTGTTCCGGGTATAATCGCCTCTGATCTCTTCGAGGAGACCGCCGATGCGCCCGACCACGCGTATCCTCGTTGCCCTGTCCCTTCTTTTCGCCGCAATACCGCTCTTCGCCGCCGATCCTGCGGCCCCAGGGAGCTGGCTGGCCCGGTCGTTCGCCGAGGGCGCAGCTCCCGGCGTTCTCGCGGGTCCCGTGGCAGAACGTTGGCGGGTGAATGCGGCCCAGGTGATTGTGCGGGGCGACCGCGCTCTGCTGTGCGTTGCGGATGTGCCCGCCGCACCGGCGCCACCCGGCGCACCCGGTCGCCCGGTTGCCCCCTCAGACCTGCTCGCAGCCCTGCAGAAGGCGCAGCAGCAGGCGGTTTATTCGCTGGAATGCCGCGAACTGCCTTCCGGGCGGAGCGTCTGGAAACGCCCTCTTGGGAGAGGATGCGCGTTCCCGCCAAGGATGGGCGTCTGGGCGGAGGATCTGGTCGTCGTGCAGGTGCCGTGTAAGGCGGAGGCGGATGGGCAGACCCCGCCCCTGCGCCTGGAGGTCGAGAGATGGCTTCTCAACACGCGGACGGGCGACAAGGTCGATCAAGTACCGCCGCGACCGCTGGTCACGCCTCAGACGCGTTCGCTCATCAACCTTCCGCGGCCGGGGAGCACGGAATGGGTCCTGGCCGATCGGGAGCTTCTCCAGAAGGCTTTCCTGGACCCGGGTGCTGCCAGCCTTTCTCCCCTCCGGGGCCTGGCGAATTGGTCAGAGGATGACCATCAGCTTCTGGATTCGGCGATGGCTCTGTGGTGCATTCCGCGGCACGGAGCGGTGCCTGGATTGATCAATCGCCTCGTGACGCCGGAGGGGGATGTCTACTGGGTGGACGTTCTCGGCGGCCGGCTGTGCAAGTCGCGTCTGGCCACCGGGGACCTACTCTGGTCGACGCCGTTCATCCATGCTCAGCCTCAGGGACTCGCCTGGCGTCCGCCGCTGCTGGTGGCGTTCAGCTCGCGCAGCTCGGTGACCGCGTATCAATGCTCCGATGGTCGGCCCGTCTGGACGTATGAGTGGCCTTATCTCCAGACGGACCAGTACACGTGCGTGCTGGCGAGCCTCACGGACGGGCTGCTGCTGCTCACAGATCCGCAGATCGGACGCCCCGTCACCATGCGGAACATCGGCGGCGGTTGGACCGTCGATTGGAACGAGCACTCGCATCTCACCAAGCTGGATCCCCGGGGCAGAGTGCTGTTCCAGCAGGAACTCCCGCTGCTCCTGGGTTACGGCGGCATGGACGTCGGCGACAACGCCGTTCTCGTCTGGAGCGGGGCGGGGAGCGGTGCGCTCGGCGTGAGCGGCCCCGTCGTCTGCCTGGCGCCGGCAGATCCGAAGGGCCCGCCGGCGACTCAACCGCAGCCGGATCCAGGTCGCGTTGCGGAGTTGCTGGCCGCCTACGAAGCCGCGGATCCGCGCCAGCGCCTCGCCATCTGCACCGACCTGGCCCGGCTCGGCGACACCCGGATCGCGGAGCGCGTCGTGGCGGACCTCGACGCCGCCCGGTCAAAGGCGGTATCAGGCGGTAGTCCGGACTTGAGCCAGGTGCAGTTGCAACCGGCGGAACGAGCCATCATCGAGCGGGAGAACGACCCGGGCTCCGGGTATTACGTCCAGGCACTCGCGATCCTGAAGGACCGCCGCGCGATTCCGAAACTGCTGCCGCTGTTTGACGTCCGATACCTGCGGTCCGATGTGAGGCAGGCGATTCACTCCATCTGTGATGGCGAGCCGATGCAGGACGAGACGTACCGAACCTGGCGGCAGCAGCGTCTGGGCGAGCTGCACGACCGCCACGCGGCACTGAGCGTGGAAACGCAACCTGCCGCGACACCCGCGGATCAAGCCCGCGCCCGCATCCGCGAGCGGCTGGAGCAGTCGCGCGACGGTCGGAGGCCCTCGCAGATACTCGATCACATGCGCGCGATGGATGAGCGGAGGGAGGCCGGACGGCTCACAGCCCATCGGGCGGCGACCATTCACCAGAAGATCGAGATCGTGACCGAGCTGGCGGACCTGGATGATCCCGGCGTCCTGGACCTGGTCATCCAGGACATGGAAAACCTGCGGGCGACGCAGGTCACATCTGCGGGCCAGTCACAGGCGGGCGCGACGCCGGACCTGCGGTTCGGCTATCTCCGTGGCCTGGCCAACGTGCGTGACAAGCGCCTGGTTCCCGTGCTGCTGCCGTTCCTCGACGAGGCGGACCCCACTCTCCGGCATGAGGCGAGTGTCGCGTTGGGTCACATCACCGGTGTGCAGTTTGTCCAGAAGGAGACGCTCGGGCCCTGGTGGGAGGCGCACCGGCACCTGTACGAGTCAGGGCCGAACTGACCGGCCGCCGATTCGTCACGGGTTGTGGGAGGGCGCGCCCTTCAACCGCGCCAGCGGAAATCGGGCGAGTGTGATCGTCTCGTAGGGCGATTTCGCGCCACGCTCGTACAGGCAGAGCACGCTGCCGTCCTGCAGACAAGCCAGCGCGGAATACGCCGACGGACCGGCGTGGAGCTGCAGGGCGTGCGTCCAGGTGCGTCCGCCGTCGGGGCTGAGGCGCACCGTCATCTTTTCCCGTTTGCCGCTTGCGGGATTGCTGAACACGAACAGGTCGCGGTCGGGATCGGGCACGCGGACCAGGGCGGCCTGGCAGATGGGCTCGATCAGCGTGCGGTCCGGCTGTGGTGCCGTCCAGGTGAGGCCCGCATCCTCGCTTGTCGAGACCAGGCGGTACTTGCGTCCGGGCTCCCTCCGGGCGGGTTCCGCGGTCCGCATGTTGAGCACGAGTGCGCCGTCGCGGCGCTCGGCGACCTGGCACTCGTTCGTGCCTGGCCCGGCCACACCCCCCGCGCGCCACGTTCGCCCGCCGTCGTCGCTGTAGATCGCGTGGGCGCCCCACTGCATGTCCGCGCTGACGTGGTCGCAGGGCACGAGCAGGCGGCCCGAGCGGAGCTGGATGCCGCAGCCCGGGCCGGTCGCGTACCACGTCCACTCCGCTCGCTTCACGTCGGCCGTGATGTCCGCCGGCTTCGACCACGTTTCCCCGTCGTCATCGCTGCGGCTCAGCCACACGCGGCGCGTGTCGCGGCTGGTGCGCGCCTTGATCATCGCCTCGGTGTCGGCGCCGAGATTCCACGTGAGCAGCAGGTGGATCGCGCCCGTGCGCCGGTCCACGACGGGGCAGGGGTTGCCGACCGTGTTGTCGGCGTCGTCGAAGAGCACCTGCATGGCCGACCACGTCCGCCCGCCGTCGGTGCTCCGGCGCATGACGATGTCGATGTCGCCTGAGTCGCCCTGCGACGCCTTGCGGCCCTCGGCGAAGGCGAGCACGGTGCCCTTCGCGGTCACGACGAGGCTCGGGATGCGATAGGTGTGGTAGCCGCCCTCGCCGGAGACGAACAGCGGGGTCTGCTGGAATGTTGGGTCAGATGCACCCTCCGCCAATTCCCCTGCTGTCGAGGACGCAGGCATCAGCACACAGCCCGCGACGATCGCGAGCACGGGTCCGACCGCGGAGAGCCGGGCCTTCCCGCCATCGACAATCCATCGTGTGACATTCATTCGAGGTATTGCTCCGGTCGCCCGTCGCCCAGGGACCGGTTCAGGAAGAACGCGACAAGAGACTCCGCGGGGGACTGCTCATGCAGAGACTTACCGAATACCCTTCATACCGCCATCCCGCAAAGCCTGCCTCCCAGCTAATCCCGCCTCATACGCCCGCACCTGACCTCGGTCGGCGAGCAGCGAGACCGTCATCGTCTGCCCGTGCTGCGGAACTCTCGGCGATGATTCCATCAGCTGCCGCCTGGCCACTCAGGAGCCGGCCCAATCCTCGATGCGAAGTCCCGGCACGCGACTGAACTCGCCAACATTGTGAGTCACCAACGTCAGGTCGTGGGCTTTGGCAATCGCTGCGATCAGGAAGTCATTCGCGCCAATGGGCGTCCCCAGAGCCGCAAGTTCCGACCGAATTCGGCCGTATTGATAGGCCGCGGCATCGTCGAACGGCACCGACTCGACGACTTCAAAGAACTGTTCGAGGATCCGCAGGTTCTCCTCGGGTCGAGTTCCGTGAAGCGCACCGTAAACAAGTTCCCCCTTTACAATCGAGCAAACGACCACTTCGTTCGGGAGGTATGAGTAGACCTTCTGCGTGATGCGCGGGCTCTTGCCGCGCAGATGCGCAACACAGGTGTTGGTATCGAGAAGATAAGTCATTCGAGCGAATCTGGTTCCCGGAGGTCGCCTTGATCATGTCGACGGAAAGTGGGATCGGTGATGCTGCCCTGGGTTGCCGCGAAACGACGGCGCCACTCCTCGACCGACATCTGCGCACTCCGACACACGGGCTCAATGATCACCACCACGTCGTCGTCAACCTCGGCGACGCCCGGCGGTACCTGCACCGAAACCGTCCCGTCGGGCCTCACGCGGGATTTGATTCGTGCTGTCATCGCAAACCTCCAGCCCTATTGTAGCGAGCCGGGGCCCGAGTGTGCATGCGTATTCTACTTCTGCCGCTTCGCTTTCACTTCCGGCGTCAGGTCAATCCCGAGCTCGCGCAACTGCTTCGGATCGACGTCGCTCGGGCACTCGGTCAGCGGGTCGAACGCCTTCTGCGTCTTGGGGAATGCTGTCACGTCGCGGATGCTCGGTGCGCCCGACAGGAGCATGGCCATCCGGTCGAGGCCGAGGGCTAGGCCGCCGTGGGGTGGGGCGCCGTACTGCAGCGCGTTGAGCAAATGCGAGAACTTCGCCCACGCTTCCTCGTCGGAAAGCCCCAGCATCCGGAAGATGCGCGTCTGCACGTCCTGGCGGTGGATACGGATCGAGCCGCTCCCGAGTTCGACGCCGTTGAGCACCGAGTCGTAGCACTTGGCGCGCACCCGGCCCGGGTCGCTCTCGAGGAAGGAAAGGTCCTCGTCGTGCGGCATCGTGAACGGGTGGTGCATGAACACCCACTTCTTGTCGTCGGCGTCCCATTCGAACGCCGGCATGTCCACAATCCACAGAAACTCCCACTTGCCTTCGGGAATCAGCTTGCGCCGCTCGGCCATCGTTGTGCGCAGCCAGTTCAGGTGCTTGCAGACATTGGCGAATGTTCCGGCCGCGAAGAAGATCAAATCGCCGGGTTTCGCCCCCATGGCCGCGACCAGCTCGCCGGGCGTATCGCCGGTGAAGAACTTGGCGATACCCGTCTGGACGCTCACCTTCCCGCCTTCCTCGACGACCTTGCAGAGCGGCAGGCCGCCCGCGCCGACGCCCTGGATCTCGGCCGTCAGCGCATCGGTCTCCTTGCGGGTCATCTCGGCCCCGCCCGGCAGGCAGATCGCCTTCACAATCCCGCCGCCCTCGATCGTCTCGAGGAAGACCTTGAACTCGGTCTTGCGCGCGACCTCGGTGACGTCAATCAGCTTCATCCCGTAGCGCAGGTCCGGCTTGTCGCTGCCGTAGTCGCGCATGGCGTCGTCGTAGCGCATGCGGCGGAAGGGCACGGGGATTTCCTCGCCGATCACCTGCTTCCAGACGAACGCCAGGCTCCGCTCAACGACGTCGAGAACGTTGTCGACGTCCACGAACGCCATCTCGAGGTCCACCTGCGTGAACTCCGGCTGGCGGTCGGCGCGCAGATCTTCGTCGCGGAAGCACCGGGCGATCTGCATGTAGCGATCGAGTCCGCTGATCATCAGGAGCTGCTTGAAGAGCTGCGGCGACTGCGGCAGTGCGAAGAACTGTCCCGGGAACACGCGAGAAGGCACAAGATAGTCGCGGGCGCCTTCGGGTGTGCTCTTGGTGAGGATCGGCGTCTCGATCTCGAGGAACCCCTCGCCGTAGTAGAACTGCCGGAAGGCCTGCAGCACCTTGTGACGGGTGATGATGTTCCGCTGCATCGGCGGGCGGCGCAGGTCGAGGAAGCGGTACTTGAGCCGCAGGTCCTCGTTCGCCTCCACGTGCTCGGCCACCTCGAACGGCGGCGTCTGCGACTTCGAGAGCAGGTTCACCTCGTGGACGCTCAGCTCGATCTCGCCCGTAGGCAGTTTCGGGTTGGTGTTGGTCCCGCGGCTGATCACCTCGCCGCGCACCGCGATCACGTCCTCCTTGCGGAGGGTGCGGGCGATCTTCGTCGCCTCAGGGTCGGTATCGACGTTGAACCGGCACTGGGTCAGGCCGCCGCGGTCGCGCAGGTCGATGAAAACGAGGTTCTCGCCGTGGTCGCGGTAGTTGTTCACCCAGCCCGCGAGAATCACGTCCTTCTTTCCCACGTCCCCGGCGCGTAGCGCGCCGCAGTCACACGTCCGCTTGTTGTAGGCAATGCCCACGAGATGCTCCTGTGTCATGTGGGAACCGCAGAGACGCAAAGATGCCGGGAGGAGTTGAGAATTGAGAGTTGAGAATTGAGAATCGCCCACAAACCTGCACCCTTTGCCGGGTGCGACTTATCTCAACTCCTTCATCCCATTCCTTGTTCCTGCCCTCTTCTCTTTGCGTTCTCAGCGTCTCTGCGGTTCCATTCTGTCTTTCTCTGGCCTCCCGGTGCCGTGGCGGTTCTCTGGCCGCGCAGGGCCGGGAAGCGAGCCGAAGTTTACTGATGTCAGGGGGTTGTGGCCAGCGTGGGGGGTGCCCGCCCGGATCGGGGCGGGCTAGCGGTCATTCACCCGGCAACCGGCCGGCCGGCGCGAGCGCACGGCCTCCCGGTCGCCGATGTTCCTCCCGAAGCGAGGGGTCTGACGCTGCATGAACGTATCTTAGCGAGACCGGTTCCCGCCTTCAATCGGTTCGCTCCGCTGCCGGTCGCTCACCATGTATCGGGCCAGGTGCGGGCATACTGTCCCCACGAATGGGAGCCCCGCACTCGGGGCACCGTTCGCCGACGATCCCATGCAGGTTGTACCCGCACGCCCCGCAGTACCGCCGGGGGAAAGGCGAGCCGTCGTCCGAGGGCAGACGCAGAGGGTGGCGCCATGCATACCATGCGAGGATTAACCATGGAGCAATCCATGCGACAGGCCAGAGCAAAAGGGCCGACAACTGGTTGTATTCAATGTCTGCTTGGTTGTAATACCTGGGAGGGCTCAACCACCAGGCCTGCAAGGCGTCGACACTTTGACAGATGTTGGCCAACAGAATGAGGGCAATTGGCACCAGTACAAGCCTGGATCGCGCCAGGAGCAGACCGATTGCGGCAACCAGACTCCAAGCCTCGACACTCGCCACCGCGGCCCGCCGGTCAGCTTCCGGTACGAGCAGCTTCCAGCCGTCATTGCTGAGGTCGAGGCAGACGACCCCACAGCTCCATGCAATCGCGGCGAGCAGCCACCACGGCCAGGTGCCCCCACCGTGAGTTCGGTGTAGTGTCATCCACGTGAGGGTGAGGATCAACGCCATCCAACTCCAGTCGACAAAGCATTGGAGGTAAAGGAAGATGCTGACAAACATGGGGTGTTCGCTGCTCGTGAATTCGATGCCGAAAGCTGTCATGAACAGTTCACTGGAGTCGCTCAGGCTGAGGAGATAAAAACCCCCGTCCGCCAGGTCTCCCGCCATGGCGAGCAGCAGCACTGAAAGTGCCAACCTGGGACGCCGCCGTCGCAGGAGCCAGACGCCGCATCCCAGGAACAAAATGCCCCGGATATTCCACCAGCCGTGAACCCAGTCCCAAGGCGCGTTCGTCCAGGCACCCAACGCCCAAGAGCCGAGCGCGTCATAGCTCTCGAGGAAGCAGAGGACGGCCACGAACGCGCGCCAATCGCCATTTGCGTCTCCACGGCTTTGAACGAGAACCGGCACGGGGTGTGAGGTCGCCTTGGCCCCACGCGGCTCAGTGCTCTCCATTCCTGTCTTGACTCCGCACTCCGGGCAGCGGTCGTCATCGATCCCATGCAGGTTGTACCCGCACGCCCCGCAGTACCGCCGGGGGAAAGGCGAGCCGTCATCGGGCGGGGGACGCAGCGGGTAGCGCCGGGCGAAGTAAGCGATGACGACGAGCGGGCCCGCATCCGCAATCGCTTCGACTGCCACAGCGCGGAACGCGTGTTGATTGAGGAGGATCCACGGCCAGGGAACCGGGTTTACCGTCGGATACGGGCTGCTCGCGAGCAGCGCGCCGATGGCCGCATCGACAAACTTCGTGATCACGTAGGCGCCGGTGATGTGTGTCCCGGCGGTGAGCAGACCAACCACCAGCGCCGCTGCCGCCGCAAAGGAGCGCCCGAGCAGCAGGCCGGCAGCGACGACTATCAATCCGGCGGTTGCTGTGATCCCATCCCAAGCGTAACCGATAGAAAACGCGAAAGGAGGATAAAGGTGCAGCAGTCCACTGAAGGCCAGCCGCCACATGACCCAGCACACGGCGAGTTGTACCCAGATCGGGAAGACTCGCTTTCGTCCGCATGGCAGTACTCCCGGCAGGATCGCGACGGCGAACAGGGATGCCCAGAGAAACACCGCCTGGTTATTGTGAAACCAGATGAGGGCCGGCGGCCATCGCACGGCCCAGCCTTGGAACATCCAACTGTCGGGCGCTGCCTTCCACATGTAGCCCGCTGCCAACAGCCCGAGGACAATGACCGTCTTCAAAGGGAGGCGATGCCGCCGGCAGAGGCTCCGCCCGATGAGCAGCAGCAGGGTCGCCTGACCGAGCCCGAGGAGTGCAAGACCGAAATACTTCGTTGGTCCGCCGGAGCTTGGCCAATGGTCGTAGAGCGATCGCCCGCACGTGACGAAGCCCACGTAGAACTGGATGAAGCAGAGTGCGGCGAGGAATGGCTTCCAGCATTCCCGTGTCTGCAACCGGCTGTCGACACTCAGCGAAGTGTCGCTTGGCATACCGTCCCTGCCTCGGCGCGAGAGTTGAGCGGGCACCGCATGCGTGCGGCGGAAAACCCGCCCGCGCCGGTCTCAATTCTCAACTCTCAACTCTCAACTCGCCCGTCCTCACTTGGCGCTCGCGTCCGCCGAGCGCGACGCGGGGGCGCTGGCCGGCTTGCTCGCCGGCACGCGCAGCCGCACGACGCGCTTGCGCGTTTTGCCCTCGACGTTGAGACGGAGCTCGCCTCCCGACGCGGTCATGGATTTGAACTCCTCAGCCGAGGCGACCGGCGTGTCATTGACGCGCGTGATGATCTCATAAGGCATCAGCTTGGAGACCGCGGCCCGTCCGCCGGTCTCGACCTTGGCGACGATGACGCCCGGGTCCTTATCTTCCTTCTGGAAGTACCGTCGGACCTCGTACGTCAGGTCGCAGACGGTCATGCCGAGCGGCTCGGACTTGAAGCGGGGCGCCGAGTCGAAGTGATCCGGACCGAGCACGACCTCGAAGTCCTTGCGCACGGTCTCCCCCTTGTGGACGAACTCGGCCGTGAACTTGCGCCCGAAGCCCAGCTCGGTCAGGGCCTCGGTCAGCATATTGCGGGCCGAAGGCCAGGGCTTGGGGAGCTGGCTCAGGTACTCGGGCGGGACCTGGTCGAGCTGGTCCCAGGGAAACTCGCTGCCGAAGTAGCTGTGAATGTCCTCGATGTTGACGTCGAGCGGCTTCGGCTCGTCCGGAATGTGCAGCCGCAGCAGGATCCATCCCTGTTCGACGCCTGCCTTTGCCGCCGGCGAACCCGGATAGATGAACGTCACCAGCGCACCCGTATCGCCGTCCTCCGTCAGGTGGGCCACGTTGTTCGCCCGGGCGAGTTCCTTGTTGAGCGGCTGAAGCTCGACCCCGAGCCACGCCAGGCGCTGCTCGCTGCGGTCGTCGAGCGGGACGTTGTTCGGATCACTGTGCCGCGCCGGATCCTGCAGCACCTCCTGGAGCGATGCCATCGGTGTGAGCGTGGCCTCCTGGTAGTTGTATTCCGACCGCACCGCCACCTTTTCGCGGAGGGTCATCGGGATCGCGATCAGCCGG
>CAZJTF010000137.1:0-16098 GCA_964548565.1 uncultured Planctomycetales bacterium
ACGGCCATCAACACCATGGGAGTCGGGATCGGCGCCGGCTTCGCGATCCTGCTGACGGGCTTGAAGACGGCCGCCCTGGCCGCTGTCGTCCTGCTCGCCCTGGGCATGTCGCAGGGGGAGGCGGCGAATCTCGCCAGTGTTCCCGCACCCCGCCCGGTGCTGCTCGCGCTCGCACCGGCGCTTTCGGCGGTCCTCTGGACGTACGACGGCTGGAGCGACGTCGCTTCCGTCGCCGGCGAGGTCCGTACGCCGCAGCGCCTGCTGCCGCGCATTTTCGTCGTCGGGACGGCCGCGTGCATCGGGCTCTACGTGGCGGTCAACGGCGTGTACATCTGGATGATCGGCCTCGAGCAGATGCGAACCATTGAAACCGTCGCCCCGGTGGTCATGGAGCGCCTGCTGGGCAAATGGAGCGGCATCACCCTGACGTTGATCATCCTCACGTCCACCCTCGGCGCGACGCACTGCTCGATCATCACCGGCGCCCGGGTGACGTTCGCCCAGGCCCGAGACGGGCTGCTCTTCCGGTTTCTCGGGCGGATTCACCCGCGGTATCAGACGCCGGACCTGTCGCTATGGGTGCAGGGGGCGCTTTCCTGCGCGGCCGTCATCGTCCTGAAGGACTTCGACAGCCTGACCAGCGGCTTTGTGTTCATGATGTGGATCTTCTACGGGGCGGCCGCGGTGTCGCTGGTCGTGCTGCGGATCCGTCGCCCGGAGTTGCCGCGCCCGTACCGATGCTGGGGCTACCCGGTCGTGCCCTGGACGTTCATCATCTGCACGGCCGGCATGACCGTTCTGGCGATCTGGGAGTCCCCACAACAGCGTCTCCTCTGGCTGGCGACGCTCCTGGCCGGCATCCCCGCCTACTACCTCTGGCGTGCCTACGACTGCTGGCGCTCGGGCCCGAAGGCATAGACCGCCGGTGCGGCGTCTTTCATGGTGCGTCGTCGACTCTGCCGCAGACGGGGCAGGTGTCAGTCGGTATCTCGCGCAAGTCGTGCCCGCAACCCGGGCAGACGCGAATGGCCTGCTCGCGCAGGTGTTCGCGGAGGCGCCACCGGATCCCGCTGGTGCGAGAATCCCTTCTCGCACCGCCCCCCGAGTCCTTCCGCTGATGCGAGAATCCCTTCTCGCACCGTCGTTTCGGGGGGAGTCACCATGGCGGCGGATCCACCGGCATGCAACACTCCCGCTGTCCCGCGTACTCGCCGGCTGAACTGTACCACCAGTCCTGTGCGGACCGGACCAGTCCTTTTCTCACCGGATTGGCGTGCAAGTAATCCAGCTTCTGCCGGAAAACGGTGTCCGACCGGAGAGACTGCGGGTGAAAACCGTCCTGCCAGAGTCCGAGTTCATCCCGCTCGCGGCGTGCCCTCTGAGTTCCCTGCCGCAGCCACTCCAGAATCTCCAAGCGCCCATCCTGCCTGAGGCGATCGTGGATTGCACGCGAGGTGAAGCGTTTGAAGTCGCGCATCGTGGCGTGCAGGTCGCCCTGCGTTCCTGCAATCAGGTGCAGGTGGTTGGGCATGATGACGTAGGCGAAGACCAGCAGGGCTTTGCGGGTCCGGCAGAATCGGAGGCTCTCGATCATGGGCTCCATGTAGCGGAAATCGATGAACACCGGCAGCCAGTCGAGAACAGTGATCGTGCAGAAGTACGGCACGTGCTGGTCGGCGATGTAGCGTGACATGGGGCAACAGTATATACTGGCTCTGAGTGTGGAGGAAGAGTTGCGGCAGAAGAAGTAGCGAAAGGACTCTCACGCCAAGGGGCCCGACGAGGAGTTTTCGCAGCAGCGGACCCGCTTTTCGCGGGAAGGGATTCCCGCAGTGTGGGGTGCGAGAAGGGATTCTCGCACCAGCGGACTTGCCCCTTCGCGGGAAGGGATTCCCGCAGTGTGGGGTGCGAGAAGGGATTCTCGCACCAGCGGTCGCACCAGCGGACTTGCCCCTTCGCGGGGAGGGATTCCCGCAGTGTGGGGTGCGAGAGGGGATTCTCGCACCAGCGCAATGTGGGGTGCGAGAAGGGATTCTCGCACCAGCCTGCATTCGGACACCATAACCTGAATCCGGCGGTAATCCCGAAAACTCGAGCAGGAGTCGAGTCAGCCGCACAAGCGTTCCGGGATGGTGCGGGACGGGAGCATCAGTCATCAACGGCGGGCACGTCGCGCACTTTCCTCAGCACGCGCCTGAACTCGGCCTTATTGCCGCGCGCGGCGCGCTCCTTCAGGTATTCTTCCGTCATGAGTGCCGACAATTTCTCAGCCAGCGCCAGCGTAATGAGCTGATTGATGGAGATATTCTCCCTCTCGGCCAGTTCGCGAGCGGACTCGTGCAGGGAATCCGGAAGCCGAAGACTGATAGTGCTCATTAGCGTTCTCCGATGCGCCTCAGGAACACTCCCGGCGTCAGCACGTCAATTCCGAAGGATTCCGCTTCCGCAAAATCCGCACCGTTGTGCGTGATGATTGCTCCGCAGCCACCGGCAACGGCCGCCTCAAGAACCATGTCATCCTTCACATCCCGCAGCAGAGGTCGCCACAGGTAGGACACTCGGGTGTGCTCGCCGACGCTGCACAGGTAGTCAAGGACTGTATCGAGGTCCTCGGTGGTCAGTCCCATCTCCGCCGCCAACTCCTTGCCTTTCGCCTCGTACTCGAGAACGAGCGGCACCGTCGAAACCAGCTGAAAGCGACCCGAATCCACGCGGCTGAGCAGTTCATGCGAGGCGCCGCGCCGCGACCTCAGACCGGCGACAAGCACGTTGGTGTCCATCACAATCCGGTCAGCCATGGTATTATATATGATACCATTCCAGGGGGCAAGTCAGAACCGCAACTCCACCCCGTCCTTGCCCTTGCGGACCGTGCCGATCGCGACGGCGTCCAGGCGGTGGCGGCGGAAGTGGCCGATGACTGAGTCGCGGAAGGCGGCGCGGACCACGAGGATGTAGCCGATCCCCATGTTGAAGGTGTTGAACATTTCCGTCCGCGACACGCCCAGTGACTGGAGGTACTTGAAGATCGCGGGGCAGGGCCAACTCCTCGTGTCGATCGTCATCGCAAGCCCCTCCGGCAGTACGCGCACTGCATTGCCCGGGATGCCGCTGCCCGTGATGTGGGCCATGCCCCGGACCACGTGCTTGACCCGGTATCGCCGCAGGAGGGAGATCACACTCTTGACGTAGATCCGGGTCGGCTTGAGCAACTCGTCGCCGATCGGGGCGCCGACGGCCGGCACGAAGGTGTCGTATTTCAGCTTGGCCTCGGCAAACACGAGCCGACGGGCGAGTGAGTAGCCGTTGGAATGCACGCCGCTCGAGGGAAGCCCAATCACCACGTCGCCTGCCTCGATCTGTGAACCGTCGATGACCCGGCTCTTCTCGACCGCTCCCACCGCGAAGCCCGCCAGGTCGAAATCACCTTCCCGATAGAGGTCCGGCATCTCCGCTGTCTCGCCGCCGATCAGCGCGCAATCCGACTCGCGGCACCCGGCGGCAACGCCTTCGACCACCTCGGCCACCCACTTCGGCTCCAGCCGGTGGACGGCCACGTAGTCGAGAAAGAAGAGCGGCTCGGCTCCGACCGTCAGCATGTCATTGACGCTCATCGCGACCAGGTCGATGCCGATCGTGTCGAAAACGCCCGACTCGCGGGCGAGCAGAATCTTGCTCCCCACGCCGTCCGTGCAGGCGACCAGCACCGGATCCTTGTAGTTCCGCTTGAAGAGATCCTCGCGGTAGTCGAGGCGGAACAGGCCGGCAAACCCGCCGTGGCCCCCCATGACGCGCGGCCCGTAGGTGCTGCGGACGATCGGCTTGATCAGCTCGACCATGTCGTCGTTCGCGTGGATGTCGACGCCGGAATCCTTGTACGTGATGAGTCGCCGCTTGGACATGGCGGACACTCTAGCGGGCAGGGGGGCGCCACACAACGGGCCGGGAATCGCGCTTCGACTGGCGTGTCGGGGGGCGTAGACCCCGGCGGTGGACGGGTCTAGAATGAGCCGCTGGTTCGGGTTCCAGGCATGCGAGCGACGGGCCAACAGCTTCCAGCCTGCAGATGACACAGTAGCCCCAGGCAGTTCATTCATGCGACAGATGCACGCCCGGTCGGTCTTGTGCGTCCTCCTGGTCGTATCTTTCGGCGGATGCGCAGGCCCGGGGCCGAAGCTATTCCCCGCCGATCCCATCCAGACGCGTCCGCAGCCCTCGGGAGGCATGGTACGCGTCTTCGATACAGACGGCGACGCCCGCCCCGATTTCGAGCAGGAAATCGGCGCCGCTGGACGCATCGAACGCCTCGTCTTCCTTCCGTCTCACGGCAGCGCCGGCGAAGTTGTGGATCTGCGTGCAATCCCGGCGAGCGAAGTGCGCGATCTCGTGCTCCTTCTGGACAGCACGCCGTACGCGCTGGTTCGGGCGAGTTGGGACTCCGGTCGATTCCGCTACTGCGACCCGCCCGCCTGCGTGATCAGTCCGTTCCCTGTCATGACGGACCTGTCCTTCTGCGAGTTCTTCAACTGCTCGCCGTCCCCCGGGGTGGAATCCGAGTACTTCGACGGCAAACGCCTGACCGCCGGCTACGACACGTATGCCTCGGGCGGAAATGTCGGATGGCAACGGTATCTGCAGTATCACATGAACCCCGTGGCGCACGCGCAGACGTACATGGACCCGTACCCGTGGTTTGACCACGAGCTGCGCCGCATCCAGAACATTTTCCTGAAAGAGCAGCGTCCGGTGACGCTCGCGTACTGCGTCGGCACGTCCGCCGTGGGCGCCAAATATGGCCGCGAGGGTCACGAGCGCACGCTCGTCGAGTTGGACCGGTACTGCAACTGGCTCCTCCACGCCACCCGCGGGCGGGCGCGTCTGACGCTGCTCTCCGATCATGGGCACAGCTTTTACGAGAGCTGCCGGATCCCGCTCAAGGACAAACTCGCCGCCATGGGCTACCGCACCGGGTCGACCCTTCGCCGCCCGGATGACATCGTGGTGCCGGAATTCGGGATGGTCTCCTGCGCGGTTGTTCACACCAGGACGCCCGAGCCTGTCGCGCGGGACGTGCTGAAGATCGAGGGCATGGATCTGGCGGCCTGGGTCGCGTCAGGCGGCAGCATCGTGGTGATGGGACGCGAAGGGCGCGCGGTGATCACACGCGGGCCAGGCGGATTCCGCTACGACGCGGAAGAGGGTGATCCGCTCCGCATTCTGCCCGCCATCGAGCGGTTGCGCGCGAAAGGTCTCGTCGACTCCGCCGGATTCGTGGATGACCACGTCCTCTTCGAGGCGACCGCGGAGGGAGAGTACCCCGATAGCGTCTACCGCATCTGGCGAGCCTTCAATGGTCTTGTGCAGAACACGCCGGACGTGCAGATCTCAGTGGACGAGGGGTATCACTGCGGGAGCGCGCTGATGACGTCGCTGCTCGATCTCGTGGGCGTCCACGGTAGCCTCAAGCCGGGCAGCACATACGGCTTTGCGATGACCGGCGCGGGCGCCCTGCCACGATTTGTGCGGATGGACAGCCTTCGCGGCGATTTGATTCGGCTGGGGGTGGAAATCCCGGGTGCCGGGCCGGCCTCAGCTCCGGTGGAAACCGTTCGTGCGACGTCCCCAGTCACGCGCGGCGGCGTAATCGAATAACTTGAAGATCCGCTCCGGGGTGAGCGTCGGGAAGGTCAGGCCGCTCGCTTCCATGACCCGCCGCGTGTTCGTCGTGTCGAACATCGGGTTATGCACGACGCGTGGCGTCAGCAGGTCGTACTGGTCCCAGAGCAGCGATTCCGCCCGCGAACACTTGCCGACCACCTCGTCCGGATCGGCGAAGTAGCCGCCGTGCATCCCGAAGTAGTCTTCGTAGCAGCGCTTCATCAGGTCGTTTGTCGGCGGTTCGGGGTTCGTCAGGTGGTAGATTCGCCCGTGGAACTCGCGATTGCGGATGACCTCGGCGATCACGCGCCCGACGAAGTCGACCGGGATGATGTTCTGGCAGTCTTCCGGGCGTCCGGGAATCCGCAGCGGGATGAACGTCCGCGCGCCGTTGTTGGACGACGCGAACTGGTTCTTCAGCACGCTCACCAGTCGTGCGAATTGATAGAAACCCGCAAACTGCGTCGTATGCCCGGTCGTCGAGTCGCCGACGAGGAAACTGGGGCGGAAAACGGTCAGAATGTGCCCCGCCTCCCGTGCCCACTCTTCCAACAACGATTCGGCGAGCCACTTGCTCTTCTCGTAGTCTGTCTGGAAATCGGGGGCGGGATGATGGAAGGCCTCCCGGATCACCCCTCGATTCCAGCCGCACGTGTAGGCCGTGCTCACCGCGTGGATCCGATTGACGCCGTGCTTGCGCGCCCACTCGATGATCGCCTGGGTGCCGGTCACGTTTGTCTTGAACGGGTTGCCGTTGCCGTTTGAGAACAGCTGCAGGCTCGCCGCGCAGTTCACGACCGAATCCGTTGATCCCCAGGTCGGCTCCGGCAGATCCGAAGGCACCGCCCCCTCGACCACCCTCAGTTGGCCGCTGCGCATAGAGGGCGCGAGATCCACATCGATTTGACGCATCATCTGCGACAGGCGCTCGGTGCTCTCGACGAGCGGCGGCCGAAGTACCGCAACGACGGTCTGGCCTCGCGCCAGGAGTTCGCGAAGGACAAAATGACCCAGGAACCCGGTGACGCCTGTCATCAGCGTCGTGTGAGAGTCTTCACCAGTCATAAGTGGCTGCTGTCGCTTCAGTTCTCTCGAGAAGGTCGGCCCTGAGCTTCGGCTCGGGGAAAAGTCCGGACCATGTTACTGTGGCTGAGCTCAATCCGCCAAGGGCCTACCGCGGGCTCGGGAACGGTGGCCCCGTCAGGTACAAATCGGTCCGGATCACGTGAGAGGCGGTCTCGCGGATGCGGAAAAGCGACTCCCGTGTCTCTCTGAAGGCGGCAGACTGATCCCGCTCGGTCCAGAGCACCCGGAATACGTCGGCATCAACGCTGCTGTTCCACCACTGTTCCACCCCCCGCCAGTCCGGAGTGCTGTCATCCTCCGCACTCAGCAGCTCCTGGACGGGGGCTGCAAGTGCCGTGGCCACTGTGCCGATGACCCGCCGGAGCACCGGCTCCGCAACGGAGGCCACCTGCGGGTCCGCCGACCTGGCGGCCGCAAACAGGGGGGAGGCCGCTGTCGGATCGCCGCCTTCCAGCCGTCTCGCTGCCTGATTGAGGTCCTGCAGGCCAGCCGGCGGCGGAATCTCCCCCGGTATGGCAGGAGGGGTACTCCAGAATCTGACACGCGCGGCGCCGGATTGTTGGGTCGTCACATAAAAGGAGTACTCCGGACTCGCCAGGGGTCGGTCAAATCGAAACTCGAGCTCCCGGACGCCTTCCTGGTCCGCCCGGAGGATCACCGCCTCAAAACCGTCTCCCCGGACGGTCTGCCCCGTCTCGAGCCGCTTTCCACGCATGCCTTCGATCAGGAATCGTCCCAGAGCGCCCGAGAACCACGGCCGACCTTCGATAGACACCCGGAAGCGGTGCGTGTCGAGTTGCTCGAGCGTGCAGGGCCGGTCCATCTTGAGCAGATCGGGGCAGTAGGTCAGGACGTGACAACGGGGAGCATTCGGCAGTACCGGCCCGCCGTAAAAGCCGGCCCGCGCGGGCGCCTCGGTTCCGAGGGCGTTCTTCCAGCCCGGCAGAACCTCACCGAGGTGCAGCTGAGCATAGATGTTCACGAACGGCAGATTGATGAAGAACACGTCGCGGGCTGTCGGGGGCGGCGGCAAGGCTGCCACCGATGCGACGGTATACCGCTCGGCTGCATTGACCGAGTACCACATCGTGCGGTAGATCGGGATGTACGTCGTCGTGGCGATCAGGAACCACGTGGCGACACCGGTACACCACCGTCCGATCGACCGGGGCTGCAGCCGGTCCTTGAGCGCGGCTCCGAGCACCATCGCGATTGCGAAACCGGCACCCGGCATGTACCCAGAATGCGGGGCCGCCATGAGCGGCACCACCGGCAGGAAGCCGAGCACAATCCACAGCGGCCAAATCCACCATCCCCGCGCCCGGTGCGTCGCCAGGTAATAGCCGGTGCCCATCACGCCGAGGATCGCCAGCATCAGAATGCAGTCGCCGGGGACCTCGCGAAACGGGTTGTACCGCCCGGTCGGCCCGATCGTCATCGGCGAAAGCCAGACCGCGGCCGTGACAAAGTGAAGCAGCTTGGCGATCCACCACGCGATGTACTCCGGTCCGTCGTACCGGCGGACGTAAAAATCCGGCATCGGGTGATACATGGCGACGAGCCGCCAGTACATGAACGCCGCACCGATGATGCCCATCACGACGTAGACACGCCAGCGACTCCAGAGGTGCCGCCAGCCCCCGAACGCGAGCTCGAAGGACGCGGTGATGACCGGCAGAATAATTGCATTTTCGCGGGAGAGGAGTGCCAGCACCCACAGCACCAGGCACGCCGTCATCCAGCCGATCCGCACACCCTGCGTGTGTCCGATGGCAAGTCGGAGGCCGCGATCCGGTGCCGCGTACAGATCCAGCCGGGAGGCCCGGACGTAACACAACACAGCCCCGAGCGTGAGTGTCGTCTGCAGCACGCTGTTCTGAGAGGCGAGCCACGCCACCGCGTACACGCTGTGCGAATACACCGTGAACAGCAGCCCCGCCACGATCGACCACCGCATGCGCCGCGTCATCTGGAACGTCAGCGCATAGACCATCGCGCAGGCTGCCCAGTGCAGGAGGATGCTCAGGCCGTGCAGTGCCTTGACGCTTCCGCCGGACAGATGGTATACGACCTTCGCGCCAAGCATGGCGAAGGGGCGTGTGTACCGCCACTCGACCGGTTTGTCCTGCCACCAGGCATCCAGGAACGCATCCGGCTTTACCGTGGTGGATTCCAGCAGTGCCTGCGGTGACCAGTGGTCATCGCTCAGACGCAGCAGGTGCAGGTGGTCGTCAAGAAAGACGCCGTCCCAGATGGCCCAACCGTGGGCGGCCAGCGTCGCCAGGGCCAGAAAGGCCAGGACCATGGCATGCTGCCCTCGCCCGCACGTCCGGCCGCTGGATCGGACCCGCGGGAGGGCCTGCGTGCCGGCGGCGTCCGCGAAGCGACGACGTTTCAGGGATTTGGGGATGTCTGAACGTTCTGCCAGCTGCATGAATGACTCGAGCCCGTCGCGCCAATCCGAGCGCAGGATTCTACACGAATGCGGCGCGCGAGTCATCCGGTGTGTCAGCCCCATTGTGCTGCGGGTTCTCTGTGCGGCCGCGTTGCCGGTCATGCTGAGCGGCTGTTTCGTGGAACTGTCGTTTCCGATGGGGACGCACGATTACCACCGAGCCGCCCCGCTCCAACGCGTTTCGTGCGGCGACACGCGTGAATGGCTCGCGGAAACGCACGCACAGCTCCACCGCCTGCTCCCGCGGCCCTCCCGACCGTACATGACGACGGAGCAGATGGCGGACTCCGAAGGCCGTCCGCGCGACGTCTACGCGTGGTTCGACCGGGATCGCACGAAGATGCAGGGACTGACGACGAACTGGTGGGCCCTGCAGGACACCGCCCAGTCCATCGAGAAGGGTTACTTCATCGAGCAGCCGGCGGAGCTCTGGCCCGGCTTCGAGGACGTCTGGATCCCCGTGTCGGATACGGTGCAGCTTCACGGCTTCCTGGGCTTGTCGCGATGCCCGGACGGCTCCGTGCGCGATGCCGCGTGCATCGTGATCCTGCCCGGGCTGTGGGGCGACAACGGCGCGATTCGCAGCCGCGACGTCTCGATGGCGCTCGTCCGCAGCGGATACCATGCCCTGTCGCTCGAGCCACGGGGCCACGGGCAAACCGAAGCCCGCTACCCCGACGTGTACTACAACTACGGGGTGATCGAGAGCCAGGACATGATGAAGGTCTCGGAGTGGCTCGAGGACAGGGACCCTCGCGTCACCGCGACCGGGATGGTGGGCTTCTGCTGGGGCGCGAACCAGGCCCTGCTGGCGGCGTGGTTCGACGGGCGTTCCGAGGACGATCCGAGCGTCACCGGGAACGTGAAGCGGTTCCTGGAACCGGTCTCGCCGCGGCGGCACTACACGGCGGGGATCATCGCCTTCTCGCCGGTGCTCCGGTGGGAGGATTTCCTGGATCGCATGGATGCGGTGCAGTCGATCTGGGAGGATCTCTCGCCCGCCATGTTCCAGGCGTCGACCCGCGACCACATGATCCGCAAGCGCTTCCCGGAAGTGACCGGGAGCCTGCGGCGATGCATCGCGTATGACTTCGCCTACTCGATGTTCGGCCCGGCGTTTCCGGTCCTCGACGGGTATCGCTTCCTTCGGCTCATGCCGTATCGCGGCCAGCCCGCCGGCGACAAGCTCGAGTCAGCCCGCGTACCGGTGCTGATCGTGCACTCCGTCAACGATCCGCTCCAGACCGCACAGGAGGTGGTGGACCTGCTCGTTGACACAGAGAACCCACAGGTGGCCGGCATCGTCCTGCCGGGCGGGGGGCATATCGGCTTTCAGGCGTATGCCCGCAGATACTTCTACAGCGTGATCATGAATTTCTTCGACCCGGAACACGGCGCCGCTGCCGCGTGCCGGCCGAAACCGCACGACAGCGCCGCCGGTGCGTGACGCCCTCTGTCACGGTCGCCACCACTGGTCGAGCATCGCCGTCAACCGCTGCACCTGGGCGGGCTCCCGGGCCCCGAGGTCTTTCTTCTCGGCGGGGTCCGCGACCACGTCATACAGTTCAGCGCCGCGTCTGTCCTTCGGCAGGATCATTTTCCACTGTCCTGCGCGGATCCAGCGGTGCGTCAGGTTCGTCGCGGGTTTGTTGCTGTCGATCGCGGTGTGCAGGAAAACTTCCCCGAAAACCGCCTCGCGCGTGGTATTCTCGCGGACCAGTCGCCGCAGGTTCATCCCGGGCAGATCGCGCGGGGGCTCGACGCGGCAGGCGGCAAGAATCGTCGGGGCCAGGTCGATGCTCGAGGCGAACGCCGGCACGCGGCGCGGTTCGATGTGCCCGGGCCAGCGCAGCACGATCGGTGTTCGCAATCCCGCATCGTAGGGCGTCAGCTTGCTGCGGACGCTTCTTGCCGAATCCTCGTCCTGGATCCAGCCGTTGTCGGTCACCAGCACCACGAGCGTGTTATCCGCCAGGCCTTTCCGATCGAGGTAATCGAGCAGCTGACCGCATGTCTCGTCAAACCACTCGCACATTGCCTGGTAGCGCGCGACGTGGAGCGAACGACCTTCGCCGCGGTACCTGGCGAGGATGCGCTCCGGCGGGTTGTGCGGGGCGTGCGGCAGCATCGGGGCATACCAGACAAAGAACGGTGTCCGCCCGCAGCTCTCGATGAAGTCATAGATCGGCTGCAGCGTTTCCCGGCCGATCGTCAGGCCGGCGTCCCCGTGGCGACCTTTTTCGGTCATGCCATCCGTGAAACCCGCGTTCGAGTGGTGCCCCTCCCAGAACTTGCCCGTCTGGAAACTGCGGTAGCCTGCCTTCTGGAGCAGCCGCGGAATGGTCGCCGCGTCACGCATGAAATGGTACTCGGCGCTGCGCTCCGTTCCGGCCGGCGGGTCGTTGCAGCAGATGCCGTGCTGGTGCGGGTACCGCCCGGTGAGGATCGTCGCCAGGCTCGGCCGGCACAGCGGCGTCGTCACGTAGGCGTTCGGAAAGACGAGGCCCTGGGATGCGAGCCGGTCGAGGTTGGGTGTCCGGATCGTCTCATTGCCCATGAAACCGAAGTCGGTCCACCCCTGGTCGTCCGAGACGATGAGCAGCACATTCGGGGGAGCATGCAGGGCCCCCAGTTGCGAGCCCGCGCACAGGAACATGACGGCAAGTGTGGAAGCTGTTGGCATGTCGAGTCTCCGTGGGGGGCGACGATACTCACATGCCCGTGCCCCGGCAACTCCCGCTTGACCCACTCAGCGGCCCTGCGGGTGTCACCACGAGGCGAATTCGTCGTCCGGATCCGGGGAGGGAGGAGGCTTCGGGGCGTGGAAGAGGTCCAGCAGCATACAGATCTCGATGAAGAACTCGGAGAGTCTCGAAACCGGCAGGCGTTTCGTGCCGCTGCAGACGAGCAGGCGATGCCCGCCGCCCTCCAGGCACAAACCGCCGTTTCCCACGCAGAAAGTCAGCAGGTCATCTGTGAACACCGCCCGGATGCTCGCCGGGTCGGGTCCGCGGAGTACGTACTGTCTGTGAAAATGAGGATGTGATCGGAATGTCACCTCGGAGGCTCCCGTCGCAGGCTCCAGGGCCATGACCATGATCTGCCGCGGGTGGAGCTGAAACTCCGGGAGGTCCCAGCTGTCGTTGCGGAGCAGGGCGGCGGATTGACGGAATGTCTCCGTCCGGAAACCACTGCCCTCCATCCGTGTCAGATCGAAAAGAGCGACGCGCGTTCCCTCAACGTCACCGCTCATCACGTTCATCGCGCGCTGTTCCGGGAATCGCGCGTCATCGCGTCGTGGAAGTGCGCCAACCAGAGCAGGATCAGAGGCGTCCGAGAGCACCAGCCCGGCTCGGTGCGGCGTGCCGAACGCGAAGCCAAGCTCGTCAGCCAGTGCCGCGATCTGGCGGCTGCGCCTTCGCTCGTACAGGTCCCCGGCCACCAGGAGGGCCGGGAATACCACGAGGACGCCTGCGATGATGCTGATGCCCAGAGCCATCCGCGATCCACGTGAGAGAAATCCGCTCGTGCGATCTCGACCGACCGGTGTTGATAAGAGAACCTGTCCAACTGCAGGCCAGCCCGCGCAACGGGTCTGATAATCCCTCCGGTAGAGGATTGCCTGACTCACCGTCCGTGCGGTGGGCTTCCACTTTCCTGTCTGATAGCATACGAATCATTTGAGTTGTCGTGTCGAGAGGAGTGCGTATGAACTGCCTGGGATTGATCCTGCTCGCCACCGGCGCCGTCGCGCAAGCCGCGCCGGGCGAGTCGGCTCCGCGTCCGCACATCGTTTACATCCTCGCAGATGACCTGGGTTGGAAGGATGTCGGCTTCCAGGGCGGCTACATCAAAACGCCCAACCTGGATCGTCTGGCCGGCGACGGCGTGCGGTTCAGGCAGTTCTACGTTCAGCCTGTCTGCTCGCCCACGCGGGCATGCCTCATGACCGGGCGCTACTGCATGCGCCAGGGCCTGCAGTTCGTCATCCGCCCGTTCATGAACTACGGTCTCCCGCTCGAGGAGCGCACGCTGCCGGAAGCGCTCAAGAGTGCGGGCTACCGGACAGCCATGATCGGCAAGTGGCATCTTGGCTTTACGGACCCGGCGTGGCGTCCGCTCCGGCGCGGCTTTGGCTACCATTACGGCTTCTACGTCGGCTCGATCGATTACTGGACGCACGAACGTGACGGGGGGCTCGACTGGCGCCGCAACGACCAGCCGCTCCGCGAGGAGGGCTACTCGACACAGCTCCTCGCCGCCGATGCCGTGCGCCTGATCGAAAAACACGATCCCGCGCAGCCGCTTTTCCTGTACCTGGCGTTCAATGCCGTGCACGCACCTCTCCAGGCCCCCGAGGAGTACGTCAACCGGTACGCGCACATCAAAGACAAGAGCCGCCGCACGTATGCCGCGATGACGACCTGCATGGATAACGCGATCGGGCGCGTGGTCGAAGCCCTCGAGCGGCACGGCATGCGCGAGAACACCCTGATCCTGTTCTCGAGTGATAACGGTGGTGCGGAGGCGAAAGGAGGTGCGGACAACGGTGAGCTGCGCGGCATGAAAGCCACGCTCTACGAGGGGGGGATCCGCGTCCCGGCCTTCGCGACCTGGCCAAAGCGCCTGCGCCCGGGCGTCGTCGAGCCGGCCGTGCACGTAATCGACTGGTATCCGACGCTGCTGAAACTCGCGGGGGCCTCGCTCGAGCAGAAGCTCCCGCTTGATGGCAGCGACATCTGGCCGACCATCACGGAAGGGCGTCCGTCGCCGCACGCAGAGATCGTGCACGAACTCGACACGACGAGCGGTGCGATCCGCCGCGGTGACTGGAAACTGATCCTGACGGGCGGTGAAATCTTCAGCGGGGCGGGCGAGATCACCGCTCCGAAAGTGGAGCTCTTCAACATCGCGCAGGACCCGACCGAATCGAAGGATCTGGCGGCCAGTCAGCCCAAGAGGGTGAAAGAACTCGCCCGGCGACTGGCCTCCTACCGCAGCGGCATGATCCCGTCGAAGACGAAGGGCGACCGTGCGCCTGCCGGCTTCAAGGTTCCGCCCGTCTGGGGCGAGTAGCTGCATCCGCGGCATCTGGACTTCGGCCCGCGTACCCGCTCAAATAGGGAGCGGCCGGCAGTGACGACCAGAAAGAAAGGTGCAGCCATGACCGAGGCCCAGGGTCCGGAGGTTCCGCAGACGCTGGAAGGCTACTACATCCTCCACGACATATACGATGTGGACTGGGCCCGCTGGCGCGCGGAGAGCAGCTCGTCGCAGGAATCGCTCGCGCGCGAGGCGACCGAGTGGCTCAGCGCCGGCGCGGCGGTGGAACGCGGAGACTCCGCCCTGTACGGCGTGATCGGCCAGAAGGGCGACCTGATGTGCGTGCACTACCGCGCCACCCCCGAGGAGATCCACGCCGCCGAACTGGGCCTCCGCCGGACACGATTGTTTGACTTCCTGCGCCCGAGATATTCCTACTTCTCCGTCATCGAGCTCGGCCTCTACGAACTGACCGCGATGGCGATGAAAAAGCTTGCCGACCAGGGGATTACCCGCGGCAGCGAGCAGTTCGATGAGTTCTTCAAAGTCGAGATGGAGAAACAGCAGCAGCGCGTGCAGTCACGCCTGTTCCGGAAAATCCCCAGCAATCGCTACATCTGCTTCTACCCGATGAACAAGAAGCGCGGCGAGCAGGTCAACTGGTACACGCTCACCATCGAGCAGCGGCGGGACATGATGCGCGGCCATGGTCGCATCGGCCACAAGTACCACGAAACTGTCACGCAGATCATCGGGGGTTCGGTCGCGCTCGACGACTGGGAGTGGGGCGTCAGCCTGCATGCGGACGACCCGATCATCTTCAAGAAGCTGGTGTACGAGATGCGGTTTGACCCCGCCAGCGCGCTGTACGCCGAGTTCGGTCCATTCTATATCGGAATTCGCCGCGAACCCCAAGATTTGCCGCGCCTGCTCTCCGGGGAGCTCACAGCGTGACGCAGACCGGGAGCTGATCGAAACGCGAGCGCCTCATTCCGTGCAGTCCAGGTCCACGCGCTTGTCCGGCTGATCAAGACACCGCTGCGTGATCCCGAAGTCGCTCTGGTCCGCATCGCCGTCCCCGTCGACGTCCGCCGGCGCGCAGCCGGGTGGCGGAGGCTCGCCGGGTTGTCCCATGCATGCCTGTAACGCCTCCGCATCGGCGGGGTCCACGTCTCCATCAAGATCGAGGTCAGGGTTCGGCAGGCTTGTCACGTACTGCGCGTGCGCGCTGAGCAGCGCGTCCGTCGTGGCATCCTGCGGCAGGAAGATGCCGTTGCCGTCGTCCCAGGTTGCCGTGCTGTTGTCAAAGACGATCCACACGGCCGACCCCCCAAAGGCGCCGTTCCGGCGGGCCGACGCCTCGCCAAGTGCGATAAAGACCTCCCGGAAAAACCTGTCACGGGCGAGCGTGGGGCCGCTGTTCGGTCCGGTGCCGAAATTGTCGCGGGGAATGCCGAATTCCTCGACGACGAGGGGTTTGCCGAGCAGGTTCTCCGCGTCGGTGATCCGCTGCTGGACGTATTGCGTCGCCTTGGCCAGCGCGCTGCCGGTGTTGCCGATCGGGTTCCACCCCCAGTTGTGCGGCCACACGTGGCAGGTCGCAAAGTCGATCGTTGCGTGCTGATGGTCGAAGATGAAGTCCTGCCCGTACGCTGACATCCAGGTGTCGGTGTTCCGGCTCGAGTGCGCGGGGCCGTAGAAACCCTCGCTTCCTGTCGAAACCATGTGGTTGGGATCGATGCTCTTCACGTACGCGCTCATTTCGCCGATCCAGGCGGTGAACTGCGCCGGCGTGGCCACCCCGCTGCTCATCAACCGCGGCTCGTTTGCCAGCTGCCAGGCGAAAATGGTCGGGT
>CAZJTF010000138.1:0-16097 GCA_964548565.1 uncultured Planctomycetales bacterium
CCAGCGCAACACCCTTCCGATTTTTTTCCCGCGTAGGCGGCCCATTCTGTGAAGCCCGTAAACCTGCCAGACGGTCAGATTCAAGAGTCGGGCAACATCCGCCTGCGTCAACAAAAGGGGCTCAACCGTTGTTTCAGTCGCGGGGGCAAGGCTGGCGGATTCGTCGGCCGGTTTTTCAGAATGTCGGCGCGTCATCGCGAGTTCTCCCGCCCGGCGCGCTCGAATTCCGCGCGGTCCGGAAAACCGGCCGCCGCCCAGCGTTCGAGGTCCGAGACGCGCCACAGTTTACGACCGCCGACGGTGAAGCCTCGGGGGATCTTGCCGCCGGCGTCCATCCGCCGCCAGGTCGGGAGACTTACTCCGATGATGTGCCCGCAAATCTGCTGTGCGGGGAGCGCAATCGGGGAGGGCTCAGAGTTGTTCTGCATCGTGATCCACCATCTCTTCGGCGGCGCGAGCGGCCAGGGCTCGCGTTACCGCTTCGTAGCTAAAGAGCCGGCGCCGACCCGCACGCAGACAGGGCAGACGGCCCGCGTCGGCCTCATCTGCCAGCCACGTCCGCGAGATTCGCAGCTCGCGGGCGAGACTGATCGTGTCAACGAGTCGGTCCATGCCCCAATTGTGCCGCAGAGCGCTGGGGTAGACGTGTGGGTTTTCGGGGGGTTTTAAGAAATTCTGGCAGAAACCGGACGGGAAAGCCGCCGACAGCCGCGCGTTGCGCCCTCAACGATGATCGTTCCCCACGCCGGGGAGTCGTTGAATACGTCGCGAAGTCGCCGGGCATCGGAGCCCGCCGCGTGCATCAGCGTTTCGTCACCAACATCGGGAACGCCTGCTTCCCACGCCTGCCAGAGACGTTCAACGCATGCCGCCTGGGTCTTCGTAAACGAGTACTCTATGCCGCCCCAGCGGATGGAGCGGAAATCGTCCGAGTGAGCATCCGCTCCCATTGCGGTTCCTGCGGCGTTGTCGAGCACCGCCAGTCCGGCCGCCGTAATCCCATAGCACGGCACCGGGGCCGCCTGGGGGTCGGGGCGGAGCCGTTCGGTGTACATGGGGAACCGCCGCATACGGGGGAACCGCTCGCCGCCTGAAACGCCAGCCCGCAGCCAGCTTGACCCGTCCGGGTGCTCCTCGATGGACACGAACACCACCAGCCCGCCGGGCCGCCGGTATTCCGCCTGCTGAATCATGCATGGATCGGGGGCCGCCTCCTGCACGAGCCCGCGGATTACGAGCTCCCGGAGCACGGCGCCCACGTCCACGGGGGGAGTTCCCCACTCGTCTGGGCCGCGGAACAACTCGGCATCCAGCACGTACCGGGGCACCTGATCAAACCGGACGGGCGGGTACGGGCGGCCCGGCCTGAGTGTCCGCGTCGAGGTGCGGCCGTCAATCTGCAGTGCCTTGAGGATTCCGAGAACCCGGAGTTGTTCCCCTGTCGGGGCCGGAGCGTTCGACATGGTCCACCATCCTTAGCCGGGCTCGCCTCCCCGGGTCCGCGCGGATGGTGGAAGGCGCGGCGCCCGGGGAAGCGACTTGCTGCTGGCCGGCAGCACCCGACGGAATTATAATCCAGCCTGCAAAGCCTCGGCAATTCGCCGGCGCTCTTCGGGTGGGAGCGCCGCGAGCGTTGCCAGGAGTTCGGCCGCTGTCGGCCGCGTTGGTTCAGTGTGCGGTTCAGTGCTCGCATAACTCGTTTGTTCACAAGGGTTCGCCGTGGGTTCAATCCCCACAGTCGGCTGTACTCCCCTCGGTTCCATCCCGCCTGCGTATCTACTTACAATTACAGGGGTTAGCTCGACGGCAGCAGGCAGGCCGTGGTCGGCGTTTGGTGCAGGGCCCGTGCGAACTCATCCGTGCTCGGCTGAGACGATCCGGCCTGCAGAGTTGAGAAGGTAGTAGCGTCCGCGCCAGCCGACGCGGCGGCGGATGACTCTCCACCACCATGCCTGCAGCAGGATGACGAGCACCACCACCACTGAGATGGGGTACAGCAGGAGGTACCGCCGGGGGCAGTCGCCGAGGCGCCAGAATCCCGCGCTGACGACACCGATGAGCAGCAGATGGGCAGTGCAGAGCAACTGCAGAGCTCTGAGGGTCGGCGCGTGCATCTGCGGCAGCATGGCCAGCGGAACGACCGCGACGAAAGGCAGCAGGTTTCCGAGCAGCAGCCACAGCATGCTCAGGGCGATACGACCGCCGCTGAGGATACCTGCGTCAATCCGCGACCATCCTCGGCAGATCGACCCAAGTCCGGTGTACATCCGCACCCCGAAGAGGTCACGACCCGAGGCGACTCGGCAGACCGCGCCGGCGCGTCGGGCTGCCTGCGCCAGCGGCACATCTTCAATGAGCGCACTCCGAACGCCGCGGTGGCCGTCGATGCGCTCGTACGTATCGCGGCGGATCAGAAGAAACTGTCCATTCGCAAAGGCCCGGGAGGCGTCGTCGCGATTCACATGGCGTGAGCCATACCAGAGTGCGATGATGCCGCCGCACAACGGAATCAGCATGTGCTCCCAGAAACTGCCGGCAATCTGGCGCGGCCACAGGCTCAGCAGATCGGCCCTGCGCGACAACGCCTCGCGCACGGCGGTCCGAACCGCCTGGGTTTCGAACCGGCAGTCCATGTCGGTAAAGAGGAGCCACTCCGCATCGACCCCGCGTGTTGCCTGCCAGAGCGCATGCGATTTACCCATCCAGGCAGGCGGCAGTTCGCTGATGCGAACAACGTGCACACGTGAATCAGCGTCTGCGATGCGTTCGGCGGCCGCTGCGGTCCCGTCTGTGCTGCGATCATCCGCAATCATCACCCGCAGACGCGGGTAATCCTGCCGGAGGACGCTCGCCAGGCACGCATCGATGTCTTTCTCTTCGTTGCGGGCGGGAATGACGACACAGACGCTCGGAAGGTCGCCGCCGCCGGAGAGATTGGGCTGCAAAATGAGGCCATCCGGCCCGAGCCGGCGTTGCGCAATCAACAGGAATAACCAGATCGCAACAACTCCGGTCCACGCGGCAACCAGCGGGATCGCCCATCCCGGCATGCGGCGGCTCCTCCGGTCAGAACGTGCTCGGCAGTCGCAACGCTTTCTCGAGCAGGCGCGGGTCGTCCAGGCTGAACTCGTCCCACCGGATCTTCTGCGTCCCGCGTTTGCGTGGCTGCCCGGCGCTCAGGATGCCGGTGGGTGCGAGCAGGAGCCCCTCCGGTCGACCGGCATTATGCACGAGCCCGTCGGGCCCGAACATGCTGGCGACACCTCCATCCAGAGGCAGTCGTTCGAGCACGTCGTAGTCGGCCATTTCATAGCCGTGCTCCTCCACGATCTGCAGGTCCGCGCGCCGATCGTTTCCCTCGAGATCGACCCCGGATACCTCGTGGAACCCGGCGATCACGTAAACGATCGGGTGCACGTCGGATGACGGCTCTTCCACGACGCGCCCGATGATCAGGTCGCGCTGGTCGGGCAGATCCTTTTCGACGAACAACTGCTTCCCCGGCTCCTTGCTGCCAAACTCCCGCTCTGCGGCGGCTTCGACGTGGCGCGCGACAAACACGAGATGCCCGCAACCGCAACTCTGCAGCACTTCGAAAACCGCCGGACGATTCTGCGCATCGAGCGTCATCCGAAAGGTGTCGCCGTCGATGTGCCCGGCCGCCGGATCCTTCACCTTCATCTCGGGCCGGTATGGATACCACCACGAGTACACGAGCTGTGGATACCGTTTACCGTGTATTTTCGCCTCGCTCCGGTACGTGTACACCGTCGGGCGGGACGTATTGATCTGGACATCAATCCTCTTGGTGGTGCCGGTCAGGTACACCTGGCCGAAGCGGTCGTAGTCCGGCGGATACGTGCGATCGTCGGGCCACTCGATCGCAATGGTCGGGGCATAACGCACGAGGAGATCATCCTTAGCGGCATCCGGAGGGCGCCACAGAGCCGCGCGTTCGTAAACTTTTTCGAGCCGCGCGAGTTGCTCACGCGCGTGCTCGCGGTCAACCTTTTCGAGACCGGCCCACGCCGGCGCCGCCGCCCATGCCAGCGCGAGCTGCCTGCCTGCACGGCCCCGATCGTCGGGCGCCGAGTGGATTGACGATCGCAGCTTCCGCAACCGCGCGAGCGCTCTTGCAGGGTCGAGTGACGCCAGCGTGCCGATCTCTCGCTCGATTTCCTGACGTGCTTTTTCCGCGTAGACGTGCTGGAGCGCAGCGGGATCGTCCGAGGAGCCAGCCCGACGGGCGAGGGCGGCCCTTTCACGCTCGGGCATGCGGTCAATTTCGCCGGACGCGCTCGCAACACCCAGCGCGGTCGCTGCACGCAGAGTCTTGTCAGCCAGACGCCGCATTTCTCCGGGGTTGCCGGACTGGCCGGCGCGGATGGCGTCATCGAGATCACTGATCGTCAGCTCGTTGAACCGCAAATACCACCAGCCGGTTGCCGGGCGCGCGGCTCCGTCCGTAACCTTCGCCTGCCGGGCATAGTAGCTCTCGGCATGCTCGAACGTGCGCGGCGCGCAGCCGGCGAGCAGGACTGTGACGAACAGCACAGCAATGATCAGGCGTTCACAGCGGTACAACTGAAACCTCCTTCGACGACAAGCACTCCTGCAGCGCCTGAAGCAGGGCATCGATTTGCGCCGCCTCGATGGTCAGCGGCGGCATGAACGTGAGGACGTTTCGTGCACTGCCTGTCTTGCCGCAGAGAAAACCACCATCCTTCAGTCGTTCGAGCAGCAAGTCCAGGCGCTGCGGGTCCGGCTCGCCGACGGCGTCGATCACATCGACCCCGACCATCAGGCCCAGGCCGCGCGGGCGTGCCAGTGCGGGCTGCCCGTCAGCAATCCCGCGGACGCGCTCCAGCAGGCGCGTGCCGAGTTGAGCAGACCTCTCCGCCAGCCGGTGCTCGCGATGGAAGCGAATGGTCGCGAGAGCGGCGGTAGCGGAAACCGGGTTGCCGCCGTACGTGGATGCGCCGGGGCGCGTATAGCTTCCGGCAATCGTGTCGTTCGTGATGAATGCAGCGATTGGAAAGCCGTTTCCGAGGGCCTTGCTGATGGCCATGATATCGGGCACGAGATTCCAGTGCTCAGACGCGAACATCCGGCCGGTGCGTCCGAAACCCGTCTGGACTTCATCCAGCACGAGCATCGAGCCATGACGCGTGCACAACGAGCGCACCCTCGGCCAGTAGTCGGGCGGCGGAACGTTGATGCCGCCGTTCCCCTGGATCGGCTCCCCTACCACCGCGGCAATGCGCGAGCCATGCTCCCGCAGCGTTGTTTCCAAGGCGTCCGCGTCGCCGAAGGGGACATGGTGCACGTCGCCCGACGGGAACGGATCCGTGCGCCACATGGACAGACCTGTCGCGTTCATCGCCCAGCGGGTCCGGCCATGAAGACCGCTGGTCATCGCAACAACGTCGGGGCGCCGCGTGTGCAGGGTCGCCAACAGGAGCGCGCCTTCAACGGCCTCACTGCCGCTCGCGCAGAAGAAGCTGCGCCGCAGATCGCCAGGTGCGATCTCGGCGAGGGCTTGGGCGAGCCGCAGCACGGGTTCGGTCAGGTAGATCGATGTGGTGTGCTGAAGCGTACGGATCTGGCGAATCGCCGGCTCGATGATCTCAGGATTGCAGTGCCCGGCGCTCATCACCGTCACACCGGAGAAGCAGTCGAGGTATCGCCGGCCCGCATCGTCGATGAGCCAGCAGCCCTCGCCCGCCACGATGTGAGGCGGGTCGCGATAAAAATGGTAGACGCACGGCACGAGATACTGCGACTTCAATCGAACCAGTTCGTCCACCGAGGCAGGCTGACCCTGTTCAGGCATTATTCGATCACCTCAAAGGCATCGATCCGAGGGCCGATCCCGAGCTTTGCCACGCGTTCGAACATCAGCTGCATTGCCGTGCGAACATCCGGGGTCAGCCGCAGCGTATCGGCGTTACTGAACATCTCCACGTGACGGCTGCAGCACCCGCGTCCGAATTGCGACGCGAATTCCATTGCCTCCTCGCGGTGATCCATCGCCCACTGGAGTGACCGGCGGCAAGTCTCCGCGATGGCCGCCGCCGTTTTGCGTCCAACTCGTCTGCTGACGATGTTCAATCCGACAGGCAGGGGCAGCCCGGTCTCCCCGGTCCAGACCGCGCCGAGATCCGCCACGCGCGAAAGCCCCTTCTGTGGAAAGAAGAGAAGCTCCTCGTGGATCATGACACCCGCGTCGCACGCACCGTCCACGACCGCGTCGGCAATGCGGTCGTAGGGCATCTCCACGAACGCGCAGTCCGGGCAGTACATGGCAGCCAGCGCGGCCCCGGTTGTCGGAATGCCCGCAACCGCGATCCGCCTGCCCTTCAACTCCTCGAGCCGCTGAAACCGCTTCGACGCCAGCACGGGGCCGTACCCCCGCCCGATGCTGTTGCCGACGGAGAGAATCCAGTAGCGGTCGGCGAGCGCGGGATACCGGACGGACGAGACCGCCACCAGGTCAAACCTGTCCTGCTCAGCCGCACGATTCAATGCGATGATATGATCCCGCGCGAACGTCGCCGCCCAGCCCTCGAGCCCGACGCGCCCGTGCTCCCACGCGTAGAAGTTGAAGGCGTCGTCGCTGTCGGGGGTGTACGCGATCCGCAGCGTCCCCCGGCTGGTTTCTCTCGGAGTCAGCTCTATCGATGCAGCCACAGGTGTTCTCCCGCTATCAATAAAGTCCCGTCACGGTTGCGGCCGGAGCGAGGTCCGGCGGTCGCGGGTTGACTACGCCGCGCATAAAAAAGCCGTCTGGTCCAGTGGCCGGCGCCGACGCCGGCGCGGCCACGTCTCTCTCGCGGAATCGCACGATCAGGAAGCTTTCGTCCAGACGGGTCAACCGCACCCATCCCGTCTCTCCGCGCGATACCGGCAGCCCGTCGTCGTCGACTACGTCGAGCAGCAGCCGATCACCGAACGGAAAATACTCGAGGCGATGCTCCGGCGCGAGATCCACCTCGAGGCAGCAGCCGAAGAGAGTGTTTCCGTAGCCGGAGAGGTGCACCGCCTCTGTAAAGAGCTCCTCCTCGAACATCCGCAGTTCGGTCCGAGGGACGGCCATTCCGCCATAGTGGACGCCACGGATCCGTTGGCGCTGGTCGGGCGTCATCGCCCGGGCCAGGTGCCGAAGAACGACCGGTGTCGTGAACAAGACGCCGATCGGCTGCGTCCGGATCACCTGCAGGGCCTGCTCGAGGACATGCCGCAGGTAGCGCTGTCGCCCGAAGCTGTCCTCCGGCATTTTCCGGGCCCAGCGTGGATCGAAATCAACGCTGAAGGGATCGCAGCTGCCCAGGGCGTTCGCCAGGTGGCGAACAACCTTGCCGATGATGTGCGGCCCGCTGGGGCCGATGAAGAGCCACTGCTCTCCCGCGGGAAATCGCAGGTGTGCCGCAGCCGCAACGAAGGGGAGCACGAACGCTTCCTGGAACTCGTCGTCGCGGTAGGCTGTCCATTGCCCGCGTCCTGTCGTCCCCCCGGTCTGGCCGACAACAAAGCGATCCATGCGCGTGTGGCAGCGCCGTGGAATGAAGTCCAGCAGCGGGCGCGAGGCGAGGTCGGATGCCGCCATTTCCCCGAGCAGCGCCAGGTCCGCAACACTCCTCACTTCCCGGCGTGGATCGATGCCAAGTGTGGCCGCCCGTTCGAGCCAGAACCGGGAACCCTGCTGCGGATCGAAGTGAATCGCGATGACGCGACGAAGGCGCTCCTCGATGCCTTCCAGCCGCGGTACCGCGCTCAGCGACGGGCGCATGCGATCCCCTCCGGTGCAAGCGGCAGGCCACGTATGAACTGGCGGCAGAGGGCAGCGACGCCGGCCTCCCGCCCACGATAGAAGTGATCGGCTCCCGGGACACAGGCAGCCACGAGACGCCCTGCGCTGCAAATCCAACGGCGCGTGACCTCAACCGGCGTGGCGAAATCGTTGTCGCTGTAGATGCACAGGCGCGGCACCGGGCTGTCGACCAGGCAGGAGAAGTCGTGCCGCGTGAGCGTCGGCGCGATCAGGACGAGACCGCAGGTGCGCTCGTCCATGGCGGCCAGGCTCGCGCGCGCTCCGAAGCTGTACCCCACCAGCAGCATTGGCAGATCCGTCTCCGCTTCCAGCCATCGGGCCGCGGCCCGGGCATCCTCCGCCATGAACGGGTCGTCCGGTGCGGTGCCCGATTCCCAGAATGCCGACATCGAGGCGGCCACGTCGGGCGGATCTCCATCACTGCGACCGACGCCGCGGTAATCGAATCGCAGCGTTACCACGGCCTGCGCGGTCAGCGCTCCCGCGAGACCGGCGATCACGTTGTTGGACATCGTGCCGCCCATGTGGGGATGCGGATTGACGAGCAGGCATGCCAGTGAGACAGGCCCGTCCGGCCAGGCCAGCTCGCCAGCAAGTTCGCCGTCTCTGGACGGAATGCGAACCAGTTCGCGGATCATCTCACACATGATGCGGCAGTCTCCCTGGGGGCGGCGGGCGGGTGGCACGGGAACTCCCGTGTGAAGGCGTGCAGGATCATGGCCATCTTGAGGGCACGCTCGGCATTCCCGAAGATCTCTGCCCGCCCGGTGAGAAACAACTCCTGCGGATGCACTTGCCCCGATATGGCCTCCCAAAAGACCTTCCGGGTCGAGCGATACCCGAACTCTTCGACGGCACCGTTCGGGCCGCGGCGCATCATGCTGAGCCGGCCGCGCTCAAAACGACACACCCACTCACCGTCCGGCTCGTCCTCGATAATGAATCGAAGCGTCGCAGTGAGCGCGGTCATCTGGGCGACGCGTGAGAGCCCGACGTGCTCGGGCAGGAACCGCTCGAAGTAATCGGCGCAGCTGGGCACATGTTCGTGGTGCGACGCGCGTCCCCGGCCCCAGTTGGCAGACTGGGCATACGCGATGAGCCGGGCGATGGCAGGCGCGTCGTATCTTGCGCATCGGGCTCGGCTCGCGCGCTCGAGTTGCGCAGCGCCTTCCCGCAGAAACACGGGCGTATCCACGAAGTAGTGCCCGATGGAGCGGCTGATCTCGTAGAATCGCTCTTCGTGCTCGTTCAGATTCGTCGTCGCAAACTCTGCCGGATCGACAAACCGCCCCCCGCCGATTTCGAAGTACGATTCAAACGCCGCCTTGATCAACGCGTTCGTCGGCGGGTGCGCATGTGTGATGTGATACACACGTGAGGCACCGCCCTGCCGGACGCCGGCTGCGATCATGGCACCGACATAGTCCACCGGAACGATGTTCTGGCAGTCGTCCGCCCGCCCGCGAATCCGCAGCGGAATGGATTGCCGCGCCTGCGCGTCTGCATCCGCGAAGCTGCGGTTCAAAAACTCCGTCGCTCGCGCAGACAGGTAAAAACCGGCGAACCGCGTGGATCGCCCCGTCTTCCAGTCGCCGACGACCACCGAGGGCCGGTAGATGGTGCACGTCCGGGAGGCCGCATCCGCCCAGGCGAGCGACAGGCGCTCGGCTTCCCATTTCGATTCTTCGTAGGCGTTGTGGAATGGCGGCGGCTGTGGATTGAACCGCTCCGGGACGGGCGTTGCGGTACGCCCGCACGTGTAGGCCGAGCTGACCAGGTGCAGATGCGGGATCCCGCGCGTCTCGGCCCACGAGAGCAGCGCGCGCGTGCCCTCGATGTTTGTTCGGCGCGGCTCTCCGCGACTGTCCATCTGGAAGTTCGTCGCCGCTGCGGCGTGGAGGATTGCGTCCACCCGCAGAGTCACCTCCGGCAGCCTGCCCGACTCTAACGTCCCTTCGACCGGCACCAGTCGCTCGGACGCAACCATTTCGCCGAGGTCGACGCCCAATTCGCGCAAATCGGCGGCCAGTCCCTGCAGCCGCGCCTGCAGACGCGGTCGCAGGAGCACAACGCACCGCTGCCCGGCGCGCAGGAGCTCCGCCAGGACGTGCTGGCCGACAAAGCCCGTCGCGCCGGTCATGAAAACGAACGATTGGTCGTCTGCGACGGGGCTCATAGCTCGGGGGCACTCGGCGCGGCATACATGTCGAGACTCTGGAGATACGTGATGGCCAGCCAGATCTGCTCGCGCGCCAGGGTGTCACGGAAAGCAGGCATGACCGCGTGGGTGCCGTCGGGATTCGCCGCCGCGCGCGTCGATCCGTCGTGGATTTTGCGGAACCATGTTCTGGGAGCCCCGCGGTGAAGCGTGACGGCGAAGCGCTTTGCGAAACCGTGGAAATCCGAGAGCTGCACGGGCGATGCCTCGCCCCATCCGTCGACGTTTTCCCCGTGGCAGCTCATGCAGTTGTAGCGATAGATGACGGCTCCGCGGCTGACTGCCGCCGGGTCGCGGTTGGCATCGAATGGATTCCGGACATCGCTCAGCAGCGCGTCGGCGCGTGCGACATCTGCGATGGTGCGACCCGTCTCCGCTGCGCGCGCAGCAAAGAAGGCGTCTCGCGGCGAGGCGGGATGCTGTCGCATCGCCTCCAGATAGGCCTGTTCATCGGGGTTCCGGATCGCCACGTGAAGCGGCTGCGGCCCGGCGCAACCGGACACAACCCATCCGCCTACGGCCGCGCACAACATAATCGCGCCGGCCCCCCCTGCGCCGCATCGGTTTGTCACAATGTGTCTCCGAGCCCGCGGCCGGTGCTGCCCCGGCCCGAAGCCTATATACGCCGAAACCCCTGCCGCAGGCGAGGTTGTGCAAGATTTGCAGCTGAAAGTGCCCTGCCGGTCACCTGGCCGTTATGATGAGGTCGGTACGAGGGTGTGATGCGCCGGGGAATGACACTCAGCCGGAAAATGGCCTGGAAGAACGCGGCCGTGTTGGTCGGCCTCGTTCTGCTCGTGGGCGCCTCGCTGTGGGGCCTGACGGGGCTGCACGGCAACTTCCGGCGCGCCCGGGACGAGTATTCCGAGCTGCGGCAGGTGCAGGAGGTCGTTGTACACGTCACCGCCGCGCGGGCCCTGCTCGTCGGCGGGACTGCCCAGGTGAGCGAAGTCTGCCAGGACCTTGAGCGGGCGATTGAATCGATCGACGCTTTCGCCGCCTTCCAGCAGGGCCAGCGGGGCGCGGATCCCACGGATCAGCAACATGAGCTGAACGCGGCCGCCCGCACCCGGGACACCCTGCAGCACGTGCTGAGCACCCTGGCACCGGTGAACTCGACGCCCGTGTCGGCAGAGGTCTCGCAGGAGGTCATTGCGGAGCTCGATCAGGTCCTCAACCGCCTCGGAAACCTGACAGGCGAAATGGACGAGTTCGTCGCGAAGACCCAGGCCGCAACGACTGCCAAACTCCAGCGCACCATCCTGGTGATTTCGGCCCTCTCGGCCGTCATTCTGCTCGTCACCATCGCAATCAACGTCTCGCAGTACCGCAGTGTCGTCACGCCTCTGCGCCGGCTCCGGCGCGGCGTGCGGGCGGTCGCGTCGGGCAACTTCAATGAGCCCCTTGAGGAAACCGGCGATCGTGAGTTCCGCGAGCTTGCTGGGGATTTCAACCGCATGGCGGACGAGCTCCGCACGCTGTACGGCGATCTCGAACAGCAGGTGCGGGCGAAGAGCCGCGAGCTGGTGCGGTCCGAGCGTCTCGCGAGCGTCGGCTACCTGGCGGCCGGGGTCGCCCACGAGATCAACAACCCGCTCGGCATCATCTCCGGGCACGCGGAGCTGTCGCTGCGCCGCATTGAGGACTGCACGACGACGCGGGCGGCGGAACTCTCGGCGGCGCTGACGATCATTCGAGACGAGGCGTTCCGCTGCAAGGATATCACGCAGAAACTGCTCTCGCTCACCTACCAGGGGAGCGATGGACGCGAGCCGGTGTCGCTGCTGCAAACGGCACGCGATGTGGTCTCGCTGATCGGCGGGATCAGGCCGTATCGCGACCGACGGCTGTCACTCGCGCTGGACCCGGCGGAACCGCTGCTCGTGAACGGCAACTCCAGTGAACTCAAGCAGGTCCTGCTCAACCTGGCGCTGAACGCGCTCGAAGCGACGCCACCGCAAACCGGCCTCGTCGTCATTGAAGGCCGGAGACTCAATGGACGCGTCGAGCTTTGCGTACGGGACAATGGCCGGGGCATGACGCCGGAGGTATTGGAACGCGTGTTCGAACCGTTCTTCAGTCAGCGCCCGCGCGGGGCCGAGCGCGGGACGGGGCTGGGGCTGGCCATCACGCACGCGATTGTGGAATCGCACGGAGGGCGCATCCGCGCAGAGAGCGAGGGCACCGGGCACGGCAGCCGGTTCATCCTGGATCTGCCCGCGACGTCATCCGACGCTCCGGGCGGCAAGGCAGCAAGATATGAACTCGCAACAGGATATTCTGATTGTTGAAGACGAGTCGCGACTCCGTGATCTCCTTCTCAGCGCTATCCCCGATATGGGCTTCTCGGCGCGCGGAGCCCGCTCCGCCGAGGAGGCCCTCGACATGATGGCGACGTGCCCGGCCGGCATCATGATTCTGGACCTGAATCTTCCGGGCATGAGCGGACTGGAACTGCTGGGCGTCCTGCACGAACGCTGGCCCGAGACGCGCGTCATCATTGTGACCGGCTACGGTGATCTGGCCGGGGCCCAGAAAGCGATCCGGCTCGGCGTCGTGGATTTTCTGACGAAGCCTACCTCCCTGGGGGACCTGGAGCGTGCGCTGGATCGCGCCCGTCGCCAGATGCCGTTGCCGGCTGTCCAGACTGAACCCGCACGTGTCGCGACGACTCCCCGTGTGAGCGCGTCGGTCGCTCCCCCCCAGGGCAGCACGCTCGAAGACGTGGAGCGGAACCACATTCTTGCCGCGCTCGACCGGAATCACGGCAACCGCGCCGCAACGGCCGCCGAACTCGGTATCAGCGTTCGAACGCTGTACTACCGGCTGGCGGAGTTCCAGCGTCAGGGCCTCCTGCCGTAGCCGCCACACCGGTGGTGATCTCACGTCTCCCGCGGCTTGACCTGGCGAGTGCAATGCGTGGTGCAATCTTTGCAGTTATTTGCAGATTCGCCGGAGTATGACTTACGTTTAGCACCACAGGGCCGACGCGCTTGCCGACCGAACCGGTCGTGAGCGCTTTTTCATCTGTTTCGTACTTTGTGTTTCAGACGGGTCGCAGGGGCCACTCCTCTTTTTGGGGACGGTTCGAGCGCCGTGCCGTCGCGCTCCCGCCTTGAGGAGCTGCGCTCGTTTGTTGGCGTTCGGCGGAGCGCATGCCGCGCGCGGACACAAAAGTCACGTTTCGTCTGGCTTGTTCGGGTCTGTCGGTTGAAGTGAGTTCTGCCGGGGGAATGACGTCGTTTTCCGGGCGATGAACAGGGTACGGGGGCTGGTGAAGGAGAAGAAATGAAGACGGGATCTGTGTCTGCCATGGCATCCAACCTGACTGATTCTCATCCGCATCTCCGGCGTGTCACCGCGAGGTCGGTTTCCGGCGCCGTGGCGTTGGTGTCTGCCGGGTTGCTCCTGACGCTGCATTCGCCTGTTCATGCGAGCACGGCATATGGCACACTCAACAACTTCGACTGCGTGAACGACACGAATTCCGAAACCCACGGTTTCGAGATCGAACTCGAGGACATCCACAGTACAGACATCTCGTACACCTACGACTACAACCACTATGGCGTCCCCAAGATCATCGAGGACAACTCGGACCCCGCACACCCGAGGGTGATTGTCCGCTACGCGGCCACGAAGAAAGCGGACGGCACGTGGACGGCGTTCACTGCGATTCCATCCGGCCCCATCACTCCGACCAACGGGCATCAGTTTACGAATCCGTCGGTCAATTTCGGCGGAGAGCATTTCGGCGTCGGCTACAACAAGCCGCCGACGGCCGTGCGGTACTACTGGCTGCTTGATGATGGAACCGGCACGCTGGTGCACGGCCCGCCGGTTTACGTGGCGACGCCGACCTTTACCTATTATCAGCCCGCGCCTCAGCAACCCGCGCAGGTACAGGCGGTCATTGTTCCGCCTCCGCCACCGGACCCGCCCGTGCTGGAGTTTGGTGAGGCAACATGGGTGAAGGACATCAAGACGACAACCCACAATCCCAAAAAAGTCGGCCTCAGGGATCTCGTCGACCCCAACCCGGACGATCCGGATGCCGACAACTGGACGAACGGGGAACCCGCCGAGGTGGAGACGGAATGGCGGCTTCTCCAGACCGAATTCGCCAACCCCGACAACCCGAAAGGCGTGCTGCAGGGCGCGCCGCAGGAACTGCCGGAAGGTGACGAGGTCGTCACCCGTCGCTATGAGTTCTACAAGTACATCGGCCCGATCGATGGCGAATCCGGCGAAGCGATGGCCGACAAAGTCGGGGCGGATGGTATTCACGGCTCGGGCACTGTCACGTACAACGATCACATCGATCCGGCGACGGGCGAATGGGTGAAGGTGACAGTCGACCTCTCGACCGTTGAGGTGGTCGGCGAGTTCTTCGGCGCTCAGATGTCCGGGTTCGACGTCGCCCCGGCCCTGGGGCTCATCGATCACATCCCCGACGGCGAGCTCCACGTGGCGTACGCGGACCGGACCGTTGTCGTACCGGGTGGAGCCGCATTCCTGGCGACGCTCACATCCGGCGCCGTTCCGGACGGCACGACCCTGGACCCGGTCACCGGCGTGTTCTCCGGTACGCCAGTCGCGGCCGGCGTGTTTACGTTTACCGTCGAGGCTTCCGACACGAGCGGCGCGGTCGTGACGAAGACGTACACCGTCACAGTTCCAGAAGATGCGCCCGGCGTGAGCACGGTATCCACCAGCGCGTCACCCGCGAGCGGCGGCACGACGACCGGTGATGACGTCTACAACAACGGAACCCCTGTCACGGTCATCGCGACCCACAGCCCGGGGTTTGCGTTCATCAACTGGACGGAGAACGGCGTCGAAGTGAGCGCGTCCGCCGTGTACCCGTTTACCGTCAACGCCGACCGGCACCTGGTGGCGAATTTCGCGTCGGCGCTGAGCGATTTCAACCAGGACGGCTACGTGGACGAGGCCGACTTCCTTATCCTGGAAGCATGCGGAAGTGGACCGGCCGTTCCGCAGCCTGATCCAGACTGTCGGAAGACCGACCTGGACGACGACGGCGATGTTGATCAATCGGATTTCGGCCTGTTCCAGCGGTGTTACCGGGGAAGCGGCAGCCCGGCCGATCCACGTTGCACCGGATGACCGCGCGGAGGATCGCGGCTGAGTGAGCGTGAATCCCGCCGCACGTGAACGGACCAGGCGCGCGACATCGACCACGACGGTGTGACGGTGCGTATCGGCGCGAGGAAAAGCACCATGGAAAGTCGTGCCGGTCATCCTTGGTCAGCAATCGCGGCTCTCTGCTTCGTCAGCGCCGGAGCCACAGGCACCGTGTTCTTCGACCCTTCACAAAGCGCCGTGCCCGTTGCCTCGGGTGTCACGTCGGACACGATCCGCAGCAACGGCTACGTTTTCACGTACACGCGCGACAAATTGTTCACCGGTGGGACCGGCCACGTCATTGGCCGGCAGGTCCGCGTGCCGTGGCCGGAGGGCATCGAGGCGCAGGCGGTCACGGCGCCACCACGCGGGGTGACCGACTACAAGGCACGGATCACGGTCAGGCGGGTTGATGGCAGACCGTTTGACCTGACGGCCTTCACGGCGAAGCTCCTCGCCAACACGGCCGGCGCGGGCGGAAAGATCGAAATTATGCCGCTGCTGAACGGAGAGGACGCGTTCAGCGACCCGCTTGCCTTCGATGCAACCGGCATTGCCGGCAACATGTTCTCCTACGACACCTCTCCCAGCTACCAGGGCAGCACGGCCCTGTTAAAAGGGTATGACACGTACAAGATCGGCCTGTACGTCGACTTCGCGCTGACCGCCCTGACGCTGGAGTCCGCGTTTGTACCCGGGGATTTCGACGGCGACATGGACGTCGACGCGGCCGACCTCGACGCGATGCGTTTGTGCAGGTCCGGCCCGGCAGTTCCCGCGAGCGCGGGTTGCGAAGGGAAAGACCTCGACTCCGACAATGACGTGGACCAGGACGACTTCGGAATTTTGCAGCGATGCTACAGCGGGCCCGATCAGCCGCCGGACCCGACGTGTGCGGACTGA
>CAZJTF010000139.1:0-16064 GCA_964548565.1 uncultured Planctomycetales bacterium
GACGGTGCGGCCGACCCGGCCGGCACCCCGGTGGATTTCAAGACCATCGACGGCCTGCAGTACGCCACGATCGTCCTGACGCAGGGTGCATGGAGCGGAACGCTCGACGGGAGGGACATCCCGTCGGATTTCGCAGGTGCAGATGCAACGGTACTGCAGCAGAATCCCACCAGTTTCGGCGACCAGCTCCCAGTGCAGGGTGTCGTCCCCGGCTCGGAGATCGACAAGCTGCTCGTGAAAGAGGATGGCTTCGGCAACCTGCTGATCGGGATGACCGGCAATCTGAGCAGCGACGGGACGAACCTGGTCATCTTCCTCGACACGAAGCCGGGTGGCGAAACGACTCTGACGGATCACGGCGGGCGACTGGCGGGCAACGTGGATGACACGCTGCCCTGCGCCATGGATTACGCGATCCTGCTGAACCGCGGTGCCGGCAACATCTACGTCGACTGGTTCGACCTCACCACCAACGAAACGCTCTACCTCGGCGCCATTTCAGACAGCGCGCTGCTCGGAGGACCGCTGACCGGTGGAGATCCTCCCGGGGAGGCCTGGGTTCTGGGAGCGAACATGGGAAACCTGGCCGGCGTCAGTGACAACCCGGCCCACGATCCGCAGACACAGGCCGCGGCGACGGCAACCACCGGCTTCGAACTGCTGGCCCCGCTCAGCCAGATTGGGCAGCCGCAGATCGGGAGCAGGATCCGCGCGATGGTCATGCTGACCGGCAACGGCGACGAGCGCAGCATCTCCAACCAGATCCTCCCGGCAGGTCTGGGCGGAGGCGTCGAGCCGTTCGGCGCCGGTCCAACCGACCTGGCTGCCGCCGGGTACCACTGCCTCGAGATTTCCCTCGGCTCATGCCAGATGCCCCGGTACGACGTGGACGGCGACCAGGACGTGGACATGGACGACTTTGGGAAGTTTCAGCTTTGCTGGACAGGCGACGCACCCGGTTCCCCCGAGTACCCCGCGTACGACCCGGGCCAGTGCGCGTGCTTCGACTATGGCGCCACTGGCGCCGACGGGCGGATTGACGGCCAGGACTTTGCGTCCTTCGTGGCGTGTGCGAGCGGGAGCAGTGTTCCGGCGGACATCCACTGCGCCGGGCAGTGACAAGGTGCGGTGCTGCGAAAAGAACCGCGGTGAAGGTCTGAACGAGACCACCTTTCCCGACGGACGTCCTGGAGGTCTCGCGACATCGAGGAGGAACGAAAGATGCGGAAGACAGTCACTATCCTTGCTTTCGTGTTGCTGGCGGCGCCCGCCATGGGTGCTTTCTTCGTGGCGGGCGATTTCAACGGGTGGAATTCCGCCGGCAACGCCATGACCGACCTGGGTGGCGGCGTCTGGTCCGTGGACCTGGCCGGAATCGGAGCAGGCCGGCACGAGTTCAAGGTGACGATGGGCGACTGGAGCTGGAGTCACCCGGGAGCGAACAGCTGGCTGGTGGCCGACGGTTCCGGGAACGCCACGGTGAAGTTCGATTCGAACACCGTTGCCGACGGCTGGTCGCCGAATACGAATCGGATCGCCGTGAGCACCGACGCAGGGCTGTCGTGGAACGCGGTCGGCAACTTCCTCTCGAAGGTGGGAGGCAGCGACTGGACGAACAACGACCCCGCCGGCGTGCTGGCGCCGCAGGGTGGCGGCATCTTCAGCCGGACCCACACACTGCCTCCCGGCACGTACGAGTGGAAGGCTGTCATGACCGGCACGTGGGACTCGATCAGCTGGGACAATCGCAGCGTGAATACCGCCAACTGGACGTTTGACACGACTGCGGTGCTCAACCAGGTAACGTTTTCGGTGGACACGAATACCGGGACGGCGCGGGTCGCTGTCACGCCGGAGCCCGCGACTCTCGGGCTGCTGCTGATCGGCGCCGCGTTCGTGGCGCGTCGGCGGCGAGCGTAATCACGGCTGCGTGAGTGCGTCGTATCGCGGTCGGTCCTGCCGGCAGGAGGATTCCCTCGGCGAGCGAGGGGTCCGCCTGCCGGCTGTCGTAGGGCCGCACGGGGGGACGTCGTATGCGGATCCTGTCCGTCGCCGTGCTTGCTGGTGCAGCTCTCTGCGGTGCAGCGTCCGGGCAGGGCGTGCCCGTCACCCTGCAGTGGTTCGAGACCAGCTGGCGCACGATGGAAGACCGGACGGCCGACGCTTTCGTGGCCGGCTATGGCCGGGTCTGGACGCCGCCGCCGACAAAAGCCGAGGGGGGAGCCTCTTCCGTCGGGTACAACCTCTTTGACCGGTTCGATCTGGGCACGCCGGCGAGCCCCACGCGCTACGGAACGCTGGCCGACCTGCAGGCTGTGATCGCCGAGCAGGACAAGGCGTGCATCGGTACCTTCATCGACCTGATCCTGAATCACAACAGCTTCAGCGACCGCAATACGCCCGGATTCGAGGCGGCTGGCGGATACCCTGGATTCATTTTCAGCCGCGCGGGTGATCCGCTCGGCGACTTTCATCCCTCCGGCATCAGTTGCGACAGTGATCCCCTGAACTGCCGCATTTCGGGCCTCATTGATATTGCCCAGGAGAAGAATCACGCCCTGATTCGACACCCGACGACACCGGGAGACCCGCGGAACATCGCCGCCGGCACCACATACAACCGACCCGATCCGGCCAACGCACGGTACTACCCCGATCCGACGCTCCCCGCCAATGCTCTCGGCATCCACCCGTTCAACCTCGCCGACCCGATGGCGGGTGTTCCCACCGTGGAGAATGCCACGGGGCTGCTGTTGCGGTGGACGAGGTGGCTGCTGGAGGTAGTCAAGATCGACGGCTTTCGCATCGACGCCGCCAGGCACGTACCCGGCTGGTTTTTCAGCCAGTACTACGATGCCCACGTCTGGGGCCGGGGGCAGAAGGATATCGCGGGCGGGGCCACGACGCCGGAGAGCTTCGTCGAAGTCTACGACGGCAACTGGTCGGCCCTGAACAGCTATATCTGCAAGAACGGCCTGGGCGCGAACTGCGGCACGTCAGGTGGATTCGTCGGGCACCGCGACGCGCTCGATTTCCCCCTCTACTTCGCCCTGGCGAGCGAGCTGAACGGGAGCGGGTACGGCAGCTGGACGAACGTCGTGAGCGCGAGTGTCGACGGCGTGGACGGCAGCGCCAGTGACGGCACGCTGGGCGTGCAGTTCGTCTCCGGGCACGACGCGGGGCTGCCGCCGCCGGCACTCGACAACGTTGCGTACGCGTACATCCTCACCCGGCCGGGCTCGCCGATCGTGTACTTTCAGGCGGAGGAGTTCGGGAATGTCACGTTCCCGATCCGTGGGCGGGGTGATGCGCTCGGAGGCACGTACGGGACGCAGATCACCACGCTCATCCGCATTCACAACGCGTACGCGCGCGGCACGTATGTGGAGCGGTGGCGCGATGCAAACGTCCTGGCGTACGAACGGAGCAACGCCTGCCTCGTGGGGCTCAGCAACCGGATGGACGGCGGCTACGATCAGCGGACAGTGCAGACCGCTTTCGCCCCCGGTACGCGGCTCACCGAATTGACCGGTAACGCGAGCGACACCGTCGTGGATCCCTACGCCGACATCGCCGACGTGATCACCGTGACTGCGGACGGGCAGGCTACATTGCGCATCCCGAGAAACCGCAGCGCCGCCGGCGTCCAGCACAACCGGGGTTACGTGATTTACGGTCCGTTCAGCCCCGCCGGGACTCTGTCCCTGACGAATGTCTCGGAGACGCTGCCGCCCGACCCCGATCTGGAGCCGAACGGCGTACGCCGGCTCACCCCGATCCGCGTCATCCGTGCGGACACATTTGACGTGCGACTCGAGACCACGCCGGCCGACCCTCTCGACGCTGGCTACGACGACCTTGCGCGGCTGCGGGTCGATGCCGGGATCGACTTGAACGGAAACGGTGCGATCGATGTGCTCGATCCCGCGGCCCTGGATTTCGGTTATGAGAACTTCGCGACAGTGAACCTGCCGCTGAAGACCGCCATGGCACAGGGCGGCACCCTCGGTACGTACGCACAGGTCGTCGACGCGACGAAACTCGCGGACGGGCGGCACTACCTGAGCGTGGTCGCATACCGCTCCCGCCCGGCCGGCACGCCGCCGATTTTTCGCATGTGGCGGGAGGTGTTTCTCCTCGATCGTGCGCCGCCGGCGATGGAACTCATCTCTCCGCCGGACGGAAGCACCGTCACCGGCCCGACATGCCAGGTCATTGTGCGTTCGCCCGATCGGACGGCCAGACGCGTCCACATCTTCATGGATTATCCGCCGGGGACCGACCTTGCCGCGCTCGCCGAGGGAGGACAGGGTTCCGCGAGTCAGCTGGATCGCGACCTATTCCTGCGAACATTCACCGGGGTTGCTGGCAACAACCATCGAATTGACGTTCTCGCATACGAAGCCACCCGCAATCAGCCGGGTGTGACGACGTTCCACATCAATCCGAGCATCGGGAACTTTGACGGGGACACTGACGTCGATCAGGAAGACTTCGGGCGCTTTCAGGCTTGCCTCACAGGCCCCAGCGTTCCCCAGGCGGATCCCGCGTGCAACAACGCCCTGCTGACGCCGGATGCGTTTGTGGACCACCGCGATTTCGAGATCTTCGAGAAATGCATGTCGGGTGCCGGCACCCCGGCCCGCGCGGATTGCGCGATCACCGACTGAACCCGCAGGCAGTTCTTTGCAGGCGTGCGTCGCCGGCAGATGAATGTGCCGGTGAAACACCGCGAGCCGGGTCCTGAGACTGAGGCGCAATTTGCTGCGAAGAACACCCGGACTGTACCCGCGGTCCCGAGGTTTAGGGCCGCAGAGGTTCTGCTCAGATGCCCGCGCCCGCTTTTGTGACGCTGGCCGGTGACCAGCCTGGTGTTCCTCGGTCGGGCGAGCCGCTCCTTCAGCGTCTGCCGCTGGCGAGGGAGCTATAACGGTCCTTCCAGGATCCTCCTGACCAACCGCTGCAAAACCAGTTCGCAGATCCTCTTTTAAATGTTCCGGCGCGGGCGGAGCCGCACTTGATCCTGCGGGAGGAAAACGCTACCTTAGAAGTGGCCGGACAATCTGCGATGAGCCTGGTGGTGCACGCGAGTGCGTCCCGATCTGTGGTTCTGTATTGAGACCGCGGGGCTGACTTGCGCTGCAACGTGACAGATGCCGGGCGGCTGAACAGACGTCGCGGCACCAGGACCGCTCCTCAGCGGCTGATGCGGAGTCGCGGAGCGAAGCGAGAGGGAACGAGGCGATGGTGGGGGAGTACTCACATCAACTGCGCGGCACGATCGCGGTTGCGGCGTCGAGGTTTCGATGGGGCTATCGGACCTCGTCCGATCTTGAGCGCCCCGGTACGCTGCGATCAACCGCGAGTGCAGAAACATCAGCTCTCCTGCTGCACGCGCGGACGGGTCCCCGCCGGAATCTGCTTGTGTTTGGCCGTGGGTTGCACGATGTCATCCGGACACGTTTGTGGGAAAGCCGAGTCGGCACGCGCCCGCAGGGACAGCGCCGCTGGCGAGCACCCGTCGCGGTCGCGGATTGCAGCCGCAGCCATCGCAATCGTATGTTCGGGAGGCGTGTTCGGGCACGGCTCATAATTTCGGGGTCTCAGTGTACGAGGGAGGCGGGATAATGTTCGGTATCCCTTTATCCCCGCGTCTTTCTTTGGTCCCTGGCGGAGCGGGTTTTGTCGTTTCTGTCATGCGAATTCAACAGGTCGAGGTGGATGGCCCCGGTCCAGCCCGAGTGGTTTCCCCCGCTCAGCGGAGGCTGCCGGCAGCGGTTCGTGCCGGTGGTTGGAGCACTGTGTTGCGAGGTGTCCCTTTTCATCGACGGCTGCCCCTGATCCGGCATAGTGCAGACGTACGGCAGCCAAGGGCTGCCGCCCGAGCAAAAGCAGGTCGGCATTGGGAATACCAGTCGAGCGAGTTGCCGGTTTTGTCAGGTGCCACCAAAGGGTCCCCGGAGATACTCGACGCGTCCTGGCGTGCACCCATTTGGATGGAATTCGCCGTGTTTTTTTACGACAGGCGTTGACGGAAACGAGATTCTTACGTGGTTGCGCGTCATAACTCCAATAACAGCCGCGTTTAAAAAAATTCATGAATCAGCGTGGGCCGATAAGCTTTAAATAGGACAAAACTGCTTGACAGGCCCCGATGGGGACGTTATGTTCTCTAGCGTTGTTTGTGTCGGGGAAGTGAAGTTTATTGCTTGATTCGAAAAATGGGGTTGACGTTGTGCCTCCCGCAGCCAAGAGGGTAGGGAAGCTCATGTCTTGGGGTGGGGTGGGATCTTCTTAGTCGTGTTCGCTTAGCCATGGAGGGTTGGGGTCTCCGGTGGGGCGTGCGCCCTGTCTGTAGGCCTTTGGGCTCTGTTCTGGCTGGCGGCAAAACCAAAAAAACACTGATCGACCTCAGATTGGACCTCAGGGGACCGATCAGTCCCATTGTGGTGAAGCGGACTCATGAGGAGTGCGCCGGCGAGGCAACGCCAGGTGTCGGGAATGCGTCATGGCCTGGGACGGTACCGGCCGCGTGGAAATCGCGCGAAAGCACACTTCCTGTCTGCGTTTATCGAAGAACTTGGCTATGTCCGGGGATCGCGAGCCAAATGCGGCGGCGCGGATTCCCGTTTGACGGGTTGACACAACGGCGGTGATCGACGCGATGCAGATTCAGCCCTGGTCCGATACAGCCAGCGCTTCCTCCGGCCCGGATTTGCTCGGATGCCCGGTGGACGTGATGTCCGGCCTGTGGTGGCTGGTGCACACGAAATCCCGCATGGAAAAAGCGCTCTCGGCCGACATGGACCGGCTCGGCGTCGGTCATTTTCTGCCGCTGATCCGCACCCGTCGTCGCTACGGCGGGCGCGTTTTCGAGGTCAATCTTCCCCTTTTCCCTGGTTACCTGTTTCTATGCGGCGGTGAGGACGAGCGTTACGCGACGCTCATGACCCACCGGGCGGCGAAGGTAATCCCCGTCGCCGACCAGGAACGGCTCAAGGCCGATCTCCGGCAGATCTACCGGGTCACCCTCGGGGATGAGCCCGTGGACCTGTACCCCGGCCTGCGCCGGGGCTGCCGGTGCCGCGTGACGTCCGGGAGCCTGGCAGGGTTAGAAGGGGTTCTGCTTCGGCGGCGGAGCGTATGCCGGGTGTACATCGGCGTGGAAGTGCTCGGGCAGTCGGCGGAGCTGGAGATCGATCCGGCGATGCTCGAAGTGCTCGACTGAGTTCGGTTCGCGATCGTAAGTGCTTCAAATGTCAGGAGTTACAGGAGAACCAGCCTGTAGCTCAAGGGGACGGGGTGTGTTCAGTCCGTGCCAGCCCCCGCCTCACTCCTCCTGTCCGGCTCGTTTGGTCCGTGGTTTGTGACTGCATCCCGAAGTCCCGTTTTCATCCCGAATCTCTGCTGCAGGAACACGACCGTGAGAGCGAAACTGATTTCCGACGAGGTGTGGGACGAGATCAAGCAGTTGCTCCCACCGGCTCCGCCCAAGCCGGCCGGAGGACGCCCGCCGATCGGCGACCGCGAGGTGCTGACCGGCGTTTTGTTCGTCCTGCGGACCGGCATTCCATGGGAAGAACTGCCGGGTGAGATGGGCTGCGGCTGTGGCGTGACCTGCCTGCGTCGCCTGAGGCAGTGGCAAACCGCGGGCGTGTGGCAGCAGGTCAGGAGCGTTCTGCTGGCCCACCTGCGTAACCCGATGCGATACAACTGGTCGCGCGCGGAGTGTCGCCCGACCAGGAACGACCCCCTGATCGATGAACCGCTCCCGAGGATCCCCGCGAGTGTGCACGAGCGACCCACGCGCGGGCGACCCCAGCAATTCAGCGGGTCTTTGCGGCCGGAACCGAACACCAGCTCATTCGAAAGCGCCTGACCCATGCGAATACATGGCATCATCCTGGCCGGCGCTCACCGCTGGCCCGAGTCGGCACTGGATCGCGTCTGTGCCGGGCCGCTCCTTCCAATCGTTGGCCGTCCCCTGATCTGGTACGTCGTCGAGGGACTCCACCGGAGCCGCACCGACGGCATCACCATTTGCGGGAACAGCTGCTCGAATTCCATCAGTGCATGCCTGGAGCGGGCGAACCCGACGGCCTGGGGCCTCCGCTACTATGAAGACCCGATGCCGCGCGGTCCCGCCGGCTGTGCACGGGACGCCGCGCTCGCCTCGGACGCCGAGGTGTTCATCATCGTCGAGGGGACGCTCGTTCCGCGTGCAGGTCTGGATGCGCTGCTGAAGGCTCACCTCGCCTCCGGCGCTGCCCTCACGGTGGCGGTCCATCCGCACGATACCGCCCACGCGGCCGGCGGTCTCGAGCCGGCCGGGGCGTACGTTGCCTCCCGGGAGGCCCTGGAGCAGGTGCCTGCACACGGCTACCAGGACATCAAGGAATCATGGATCCCCGCGCTGCACCGCGCGAAGCGCAAGGTTCTCCCATGGGTGGTCCCGGGGACGGACTGCGTGCGGGTTTCAGGCTTCGGCGGATACCTGGCGGCGACGGCGTGGAGCATCGAAACGGCGGCCGTGAGCGACTACCGGCACCGCGGCTACACGCGCACCGGCGACGCCTGGATCCACCGCACCGCGCAGGTCGCCCGCTCGGCTCGCCTGAGCGGGAGCTGCCTCGTGGGGGCGAACGTTCGAATCGCCGACGGTGTGTCGATTGTGGGGCCGTGTGTCCTTGGTCCCGGGACCAGGGTCGGGCCCGCGTCCGTCCTGAGCAGGGTGATCGCCTGGCCCCGGTGCGACATCGGCAAGGGTGCCATTCTCAGCGAGTGCCTGCTGCTGGAGGCAAGTCGGATCCAGCCCAACACGATCGTTCGTGAGGCGATCTGGCGTGCCGATCACCCGTGTGACCCGGACGCCAGCGATACCTACTGGATGCTCGAGGACGCCCGGGTCGCCCGCTCGAGTGCCGCTCGCGTCCTGGATGAGGCAGAGGCCGACGAAGTGTCGGCGAGCCCGCTGTTCGCCGCACCGTCCATCGTCGACGGGGCCCCGCTGCCGCCGGGCTGCCTGGCGGAGGGCGGAACCCGCACGTCTTCGCGGAGCGCACCTGCACGATGAGTCTGCTGGCCGGACATCGATTTGCCTGGTCGCGCGGGCGCCCGCTGGGCCTGGTCCCCGTGCTGCTCGACGGCACGATGGAGCGCTCCCCCGGCTGCAGTGCTGAGCAGAGCATCCTGGGCCTGCCGTTCGGTACGGGCCTGGTGCTCGATCGCTTTGTCCACGCGTTTGACGGGCTGGCACAGGGTACGGTGGTGGTCGTGAGTAGCGGCCCCGCGCACCCGGCCCTCGCAGCGGATGGGGAAGAAAGTCGAATCAAGATCATTTCGCCGGACGAGGTCGAAGGCTTTCTGACCTCCCTCGAGACGGCGGACGTGCTGGCGGTCGTCCAGGCGAAACTGCGGCCCCGCAACGGTTTTTCACTCGCGAAGCTGACCCGCTCCTGCCGGACCTTCCGTGGCGCGACGCACGCGATCGCCATCGGCCAGGACGGCTCCGGCGCGTGGGAACGCGTCGACTGCGACGCCGACGGGCAGGTGCGCCGCGTGCAGCGGCTGTACGGCGAGATGAACTGGCCGCTGGTGACGCCCACCCGCGTGCTGCTGTCGGTGGTCCCCGTGTACCTGCTGCACGGTCGGGACTCCTGCTCGGCGCGCGAGTTGCTGCAGGGCCTCTCTCTCCTCCGCCTGGAGCTGATCACTTCCGGCGCGATTTCGCAGGACGTACCGGTGCTCACGGATCTCGATCATCTCGCGCGGCCCTCCGAGTTCCTGGCCGCCGGCGATCGCGAAATGCGCGCCGTCCTGTCGGGCCCGCTTCCGCCCGGTTACACGCGGCCCGCTGAGAACGTCCTGGTCGGACCGGGCTGCCGGGTGCATCCGGCGGCGCAGCTCGTCGGTCCTGTCATCCTGCAGGAAGGCGTCACCATCGAGGAGGACGCGCGGATCATCGAGTCGGTTGTCGGCGCGGGCTCGCGCGTGCTCCGCGGAGCGGTCATCGCACACTCGGCGGTGGGCTGCCGCAGCACCGTTCTGCAGGGTGCGATCATCTGCAACGAGGTCTTCTCCGGCCGCGGCCGCAGCTCCACTGGCGACGCGGGAGGCGGCGCGTTCGTGCCGGCCCGCGGCCAGTTCCACGTGTCGGAGCGTCGCGACCTGAAGGACGTCACGCCGACCGGCCCGAAGACATCGCGGAAACTGCACCTGGCCGCCAAGCGCGTCTTTGACGTCGTCTCCTCCGCGCTCGGGCTCCTGCTGCTCTCGCCCGTCTTCGCGGTCCTGGCGATCCTGATCAAGCGAAACTCGCCGGGCCCGGTGTTCTTCGTCCACTGGCGCCAGACCCGCGGCGGGCGCGAGTTCCCCTGCATCAAGTTCCGCACGATGATCCCCGGCGCCCATAAGCTGCAGAAAGCGCTCTACGCGAAGAACGAGGTGGACGGGCCGCAGTTCAAACTGGAAAACGACCCCCGCGAGACCACCATCGGCCGCTGGATGCGCTCACACAACGTCGACGAACTCCCGCAGCTCATTAACGTCCTGCTCGGCCACATGAGCCTGGTAGGCCCGCGCCCCTCGCCGTTCCGCGAGAACCAGATCTGCATCCCCTGGCGCAAGGCCCGCCTCTCCGTCCGCCCTGGCATCACCGGCCTCTGGCAGATCTGCCGGAAGCGCCGCGAGCAGGGTGATTTCCACCAGTGGATCTTCTACGACATGGCGTACGTGCGGCACTTCTCGTTCTGGCTCGACCTGCGCATCCTGGTGTACACGCTCCTCGCCCAGGTCGGCTACAAGGAGATCCCGCTCGGCAGGCTGGTGGGAGAGAAGGCGGCCGCCGCGGAAATGGCGGCTCACTCCGCCTCGGCGGCGCACGCGGGAGGAAACGGTCGATGAAGGCGTTCGCCCTGGCCGCAGGCTCCGCGCTCTGTGCACTCGGCTCGCTCGTCTCGCTGGTGCTGGGCGTGCTGGGGATGACCTCCGCCAACACGGTGACGGCCGCCTGGATCCTCGCCGGCCTGCTGCTCGGGGCTGCCGCCCGCTGGCTCGACCGCAGTAAAATGCGGACGCTCTACGGGCAGTCGCTCGGAGACCTCCTCCACGAGCGCGACGAGGATGCGGCGCCCCGCGAACTGGCCGCACGGGACAAGGCCGCTCTGCTCGGGACGCGGGTCGGCGAGACGGTCTGAGGGAACGGAATGATTCACGACGCACGCGTCAAGCCGCTCAAGGTGATCTGCGACGAGCGCGGTCGCCTTATGGAGATGCTCCGGAGCGACGACCCGCTCTTCAAGGGCTTCGGGCAGACCTACCTGACGACGGCCTATCCCGGCGTCGTGAAGGCCTGGCACTACCACCGAAAGCAGTGGGACCACTTCGTCGTCGTCTCCGGCATGATGAAGATCGTGCTCTACGACGCCCGCGAAGACTCGCCCACCCGCGGCGAGATCAACGAGTTCTTCCTCGGCGTGCACAACCCGGCGCTCCTGCAGATCCCGCCGCTGGTCTACCACGGTTTCAAGTGCATCAGCGACACCGAGGCGGTCGTGGTCAACTGCCCGACCGAGGTCTACTGCTACAAGGAGCCCGACGAGTACCGGGTCGACCCCCACACCGGCGGCATCCCGTACGACTGGGCGAGAAAGGACGGCTGACGTGAAAGGGATTATCCTGGCCGGCGGGCTCGGTACGCGGCTCCGGCCGCTCACGCGGGTGACCAACAAGCACCTGCTGCCCGTCTACGACAAGCCGATGATCTACTACCCGATCCAGTGCCTGGTGAACGCGGGGATCCGCGACATCATGCTGGTGACGGGCGGCGACAGCGCCGGCGACTTCCTCAAGCTGCTCGGCAACGGCCGCGACTTCGGCCTCGACGACCTCCACTACACCTACCAGGAGGGCGAAGGCGGCATCGCCGACGCCCTGCGCCTGGCCGAGCATTTCGCCGACGGCGACAAGATCATCGTCGTCCTCGGCGACAACATCATCGAAAAGAATATCTGCACCGCCGTCGGTCGGTTCTTCACCCAGCGGAGGGGGGCCAAGATCCTCCTCAAGGAGGTCGAGGACCCGCAGCGCTTCGGCGTCGCGGAGATCAGCGGCGACACCGTCCTCGGCATCGAGGAAAAGCCCGCCTCCCCGAAGACCAACTACGCGGTGATCGGCATCTACATGTACGACCCGCAGGTCTTCGACATCATCCGCACGCTCAAGCCCTCGGGCCGCGGCGAGCTCGAGATCACCGACGTCAACAACGCCTACATCGCCCAGGGCACCATGACGTACGAGATCCTCGACGGCTGGTGGACGGACGCCGGCACGTTCGAGTCGCTCCACCGCGCGAGCAACATGATCGCCGCCGGCGGGGCCAACCACACGGCGGGCGCCGCCAGCCAGATGCTCTTCGAGGTGGGAGCGGGCGCGTGAACGGGGCTCCCTCTCGGGAAAACGCAGCCCGCCGCCCCCGGTCCGTGTGGATCGTCGGCGCCGCCGGCATGCTCGGGCGTGAGCTCGTTCCGCTCTGCCGCGAGCGCCTGCCGGAGGCCGAGGTCTCTGCGCTCGACCTGCCGGAGTTCGACATCACCGATGCGGAGGCGGTCGAGGCGGCGCTGCGGCGCACCCGCCCGCAGCTCGTGATCAACGCCGCGGCCTACACCGACGTGGACGGCTGCGAATCGCACGAGCTCGAGGCCCGTGCGGTGAACGCGTCCGGGCCGGCCAACCTGGCCCGCGCCTGCCGGGCGCACGGGGCGCGGCTGGTGCACGTCAGCACCGATTTCGTGTTCGACGGGCGGAAACGCTCGCCGTATGAGCCGGACGATCCGGTCCATCCGCTCAGTGCGTACGGGCGGACGAAGGCCGAGGGCGAAGAGCTGGTCCGGGCCGTCCTGCCGGACCACGTGATCGTGCGGACCAGCTGGCTGTTTGGCCCGCACGGTCGGAACTTCGTGAAGACGATCCTGCGCCTCTCGGCGGAGCGGGATGAGTTGCAGGTGGTGGATGACCAGGTCGGCTGCCCGACGTACGCGCCCGACCTGGCGGCCGCCCTGCTCGCCCTCGCACTCGGCGGGCACACCGGCACGGTCCACTTCTGCAACGACGGCGCGTGCTCCTGGCACGGCTTCGCGAGCGAGATCGTTCGCCTCGCCGGCCATACCGCCCGCGTCCGCCCGATCACCTCGGCCCAGCTGAGCCGCCCGGCCGTTCGGCCGGCGTACTCGGTGCTGAGCACGCAGTCGTTCCGGCAGGCCGCAGGCATCGCCCCCCGACCCTGGCAAGAGGCACTCGAATTATGCGTGGGGCAGCTTCAGTCGTCGTCCGCGCCCGCCGGGCGCGCACCCGCGGCTCCGCCCGCCTGAAGGGCAAAAACGGGGTGGCTCTCGGCCGCGTCCCGTTCGTCAGCGAAAAAGAGCGACGCAGGGGTATGAACCAGGCCGCCAGTCCGACCTCCCGTCTCCCCGCCCTGCGGACGTCCGCGGACGCCCGCCGGATCGGCCTCGCCCTGCTCCTCACCGCCGCCTTCCTGTGGAGCTACTGGCCGACGCTCGTCGACCTCTGGCGGATCTGGCAGGGCAACGCCGACTACTCGGCCGGCCAGTTCGTCCCGCTGATTGCCGCCTGGATCATCTGGACCCGCCGCGACCGCCTGCGGCAGATCCCGCTCCGCACCTGCTGGTGGGGTCTGCTCCTCCTGGTCGGTTCGCAGCTCCTCCGCCTCGCGGCCGTGCTCCTCAGTTACGGCTCCTTTGAGCAGTACTCCATCGTTCCCGCCGTCGTGGGGGCCTCGATGCTGCTCTTCGGCTGGGGCGTGACCTGGCGGCTCGCCTGGGTTTTCGCCTTCCTGCTGCTGATGGTCCCGCTGCCGCGGCGTGTGCACGCGATGGTCGCCCTGCCCCTGCAGGACTTCGCGACCGCCTCCGCCGTCTTCTGCCTCGAGCTCCTCGGGCACCTCGTGACGCGGCAGGGCAACGTCCTCGTGCTTGGTGAGAACAACGCGCTCTCCGTGGCCGAGGCGTGCAGCGGCCTGCGGATGCTGGCCGCATTCGTGGTGGTCGGGGCGACGATGGCGTTCCTCGTGCGGCGTCCGCTCTGGCAGAAGGCGGTGCTCGTCGCCGCCACGCTGCCCATTGCCGTGCTGGCCAACACCGCCCGGCTCACCGCGACGGCCCTGGTGGCCGGCCGGTGGGGGGCCGAGGCGAGCGACAAGTTTTTCCACGACTACGCCGGCGTGATGATGATGCCGTTCGCCTTTGCCGTGCTCGTCCTGGTCCTGCGGATCATGGGTCCGCCGCCCCGCCGCGAGCCCGCCGCCCCGGCGCGTCCCGCCCGCGGTCCGGCCGGCCCCGCGGCCCCGCTCCAGGCTCCGGTCTGACGGCTGTCCCGGCGCGCCGGCGTTCGCTCCGTTTTTTTCCTTGTGACTTTTCCCATGCCCCGTTTCCCCTTTCTCGCAGTCCTCGCCGTCCTGCTGGCCGGTGGCATCGGTCACCGCTGGGTGAACGCCCTGTTGCTGGCCGCCGACGCCGCGCCCGCGCCGCTGCGCGCCCCGCTCGCCTCGCTGCCCATGCGCCTCGGCGGCTGGGAGGGCACCGACGTCCCCATGGACGCCCGCGTCCTCGAGGTGGCTGGCAACGACGACCAGGTCTACCGCCGCTATGTGAATGCCGCCGAGGGCCAGGCCCTCGATGTCTACCTCGCCTACGCCGCCCGGCCCGTGAAGATGATCGGTCACCGTCCCGACGTCTGCTACCCCGCCCACGGCTGGCAGCTGGTCGACTCCCGTCGCGAGACGCTCACACTCGCCGGCGGTGAGCAGGTCCCATGCCTGGTCCACCGCTTCACCCGCGATCAGCCCGCGCCGGCCGAGGTCGCCGTGCTTAACTTCTACGTGCTCCGCGGCCGGTACCTGACAGATTGGAAGGAGTTCTGGGGCCCGGGCTGGCGTCTCCCGAACCTCTCCCGCGACCCCAGCTTCTACGTCGCCCAGGTGCAGATCAGCGCGTCGGTCGCCGGCCTCTCCGGCCTCGGCCGGATCGAGCCCGCCCTCCGCACGATGGCCGCGACGGTCGCCACCGAGCTCAGCGCCATGCTCCCCGCCGCGTCCCCCGGTGTGGAACCGCCGTCCCGGCGGTGACGTGGCGGATGAGAATGGCCTCCTGCCCGGCTGATGCTGGACGCCGCCCACGGCCGCTGGTCGTAAGGACCGAGCCCGACGCGTGAGCGAGGGACCTGGCTCCACCCGCCGCGCCCGCTGATCGTGAGGAACGAGCCCGACGCATGAGCGAGGGACCTGGCTCCACCCGCCGAGCCCGCTGGTCGTGATCAAAGGGAGGAACGCCGTGCAGCGGCCCCCTTCGGTGTGGCACTGCCTTCCAGGCAGTGATGTGAATGCCCTGCTCATTCCGCAATCCGAAATCCGCAATCCGCCTTCTTTATGGGCCCGGCTGATGCTGGACGCCGCCCACGGCCGCTGATCGTGAGGAACGAGCCCGACGCATGAGCGAGGGACATGCCTCAACCCGCCGCGCCCGCTGATCGTGAGGAACGAGCCCGACGCGTCGAGGGACATGCCTCCACCCGCCGCGCCCGCTGGTCGTGAGGAACGAGCCCGACGCGTCGAGGGACATGCCTCCACCCGCCGCGCCCGCTGGTCGTGATCAAAGGGAGGAACGCCGTGGAGCGGCCGCGGCCGCCGGTCTGATAGGACGCGGGTAGCGGACGCTTCTCCGCCCGGGTCAAAGCTGGGAGCCGAGAGCTGATAGCTGTTTCTGCCCGGCCAATAGCCAAGAGCCAACAGCCACTAGCTGGTTATCAGCCGCCCGGCTCAAAGCCCAGAGCTCAAAGCTGAAAGCTGCCTGTGCTGGCTGAAAGCTGATAGCCGATAGCTGATAGCTGCTGTCGGGTGGCTCACAGCTCACAGCTCATAGCTCACAGCTCCTCCGGCCACCAGCTCTTTTTCGGACTGCTGCCCGGCTGAAAGCTGACAGCCGAGAGCTGATAGCTGTTTCTGCGTGGCCCATAGCTAAGAGCCAATAGCCAACAGCTGCTTATGGGCCCCT
>CAZJTF010000140.1:0-16035 GCA_964548565.1 uncultured Planctomycetales bacterium
ACGGCGCTGGCGTCCGCCTCCACCGCCGCCACGCCAGCCGTCATCAGCCGGAGCAGACGCCGCCGGAGGACCGGCGTGCGAGCCTCCTTGTGGTCCCATGCCCATGCCCGGGCCTCGTCCCGCCGGCATGCCGCGGCGCTGCTGTCCACATTCGCGGACCCGTTCCGCGCACAGGCAGAAGAGCCGGCGCTGCTGCTCCGGGGTGAGATGCTCGCGGACGTTGAGCAGATAGCGCGTGACGCGGCGCTCGAGAGCGTTTTCCGCCTCGATCACGCGCTCGACGCTCTGCAGGATCTCCTCGTCCGAGGCTTCGACCTTCTCCAGCGTGGAGGCGAGTTCGGCCCGACGACTGGTGACCTGTCCGCGCAGCTCGGTCAATTCCTGTGCGAAGGTGGGGTCTTTGCCGCGGAGCAGTTCGCGCTGATCGGCCGAGACGTTGGCCCAGTCGAGCAGGGCTGTCGTGGCGGTGTCCGCGCCGGGAGTGGGTCGGCTGGAGCGGGCTGCGATGGTGACGGCGTAGGCACCCACACCGATGACGACGGCGGCCGCAAGAATGACGGATCGTCGCATGGTCATTGCTCTTCCTCCGCGGCCGGCTCCTGGCCGGAGAACACGTCACTCAGGATCGGTGCCGGTTCGACGAGGGCGTCCACGCCGATCGTTCGTAGCAGGGCGTCGCCGGAAACGGGGCCTGCAGTCCGGGCAGGACGAACCGGTGTCAGCAGGCCGGCGGCCGTGCCAATCCCGGCGGCCAGCGCGACCGACGCGGCGACCCTCAGCCAGACCCGCCACTCGGGGAAGCGCATCTCGCGGCGCGCAGCGGCGGCAACCACCAGCGCCAGGTCGCGAGTCGGTGGTGAAACGGCCCACTCGCCGAGGACCTCCCAGGTGTCGTGAAGGTCCTCGTACCGCCGGGCGCAGGTCTCACACGACTTCAGGTGTTCGCGTGCGAGAAGTTCCTCGCGGGGATCGAGTCGCCCGCTGGCGAGTTTGAGTAAATCGGCATCGCTTCTGCAGTCAGACACGGTCAGGCTCCCGAACATGAAACGCCGGCCGGCGCCGCTTCCTGCGGACTCACGCCGAAACCACCCACGTTTTCAGCCGGCTCCGGAGATTCTCGTACGCCCGGACCAGCAGGGATTCGACGGATGAAGCACTCCAGCCTGTCACCTGGGAAATCTCCGCGTGACTGAGGCCCTCAAAACGGTGGAGCACGATCGCAACTCTTTGCCGCTCCGGAAGTTTCATCACCTGCTCGCGGATGGCGGCGATCCGTTCGCTGCGGATGAGCTCTTCTTCGGCGGGGGGCTCTCCCCCGGGGTCCACTACCAGCGCAACCGGTGCCCGCGCCTGACGCCGCTGGCGATCGAGGCAGAGATTCACGCAAATCCGGTAGAGCCAGGTGGAAAGGGCAGCCGTCGGCTCGTAAGAGGCGGCGGATCGGTGCAGCCGCAGGAACGTGTCCTGAGCGATGTCGTCGGCGACGTCCCAGTGTCCGGTGAGGCGATACGCGGTGGCGCGGACCCGATCCTGGTGCCGTCGGACGAGGGTTTCGAGCGCTTCCATCCGGCCGCGGGCGAGTTGCGCCATCAGGTCGGCGTCGCTCGGCTGCGGCGTGTCGGAACCGGATGCGTCGGGCGTTGTCCTCGCCATCGTATTCCACCATCGGGAGCAGGAACGGCTCCTCCGCAGTCGCCGCATACGGCCGTGTGGGTCGACGGCGGCATTTTATCCGCAGGCGTATGCCGTGGCACGATCGGGTAGGCGTGTCACGGTCGGGACGAGCCGAAGCCGGGTTCGCCGGCTTACGACGTGGTGAGGGGGCGGCGAGCTGAGTATCCTGCTCCGCATGGATCGCTTCCATCGCTACGGCGGCGCCTTCCTGTTGGTGCTCGCGGCGCTTGTGCATGCGGGCGCGATGCTGGGGGTCGCCCGTGCGCGAGGGTCTGCAACTGCGTACGCCTACCAGTCGCCGGACTCGGCGGAGTACGTTGGGCTCGGACGGGGGCTGGCGTGGCAAGCACGCTATGTGCGTCTGGATCCGGCGGGCCAGCAGCAGGGTGGACCGGATACCTGGCGAACGCCCGGTTTCCCCCTGGTCCTGGCAGGCGTGATCCGGCTGTTCGGCGACTCCACGGCGGTCCTCCTCGCGTTCAACCAGGTGCTCAGCGTGGCGACCGTGCCGTTGCTGTGGCTCCTGCTGCGACGATACTGCGGCCCCGGCTGGGCATTGCTCGGCGGACTCGGGTGGTGTCTTGATCCCTTCCGGGTGTACTACAGCCTCTGGATCATGGCGGAAACGCTGTTCACGCTCGTGCTCCTGGTGGGCTGCCTCCTCTGGGAGCGGGGCAGCCGCGGCGGGTGGACGCCGGGACGTTCGCTCGGGCTCGGAGCCATTTCGGGCGCCCTGGTTCTGATCCGCCCGATCGGCATGTTGCTGCCGGTCGTTGCGTGCATTGGAATCGCGGTCCAGGCGCTGCGCCGCGGAGGAAGGCATCGCGAGCGAGACGCCGGTGGCCCACTGGAGCCGCCACAGGCACCACGGCTAGGCCGGCTGCAGAGCGTCACGTTGTGTGTCCTCGGCGTGACCGTCGTGCTGGGTCCTTGGCTTGTCCGTGGGCGGGCAATCAGTGGGCACTGGGCAATCAGCGACCAGAGCGGAGCGAGCTTCGCCTATCACAAGGTGGTCGACGTCGTGCTCTGGTCGGAGGGTCGGCAGGCGCAGCGGTTCGATTCCGACGCGGTGGCATCCGTGCGGGAACGCATCGATCAACGCCTCCGTGAGCTCTGGGCGGCTCGGCACGGGCCACTGACGCCGGCGGAACGCGATGCGCTGCGATGGGAGCGACTCAATTTCGGAGAGGCCGCCGGGATCGACCGCGTGGAGGCTTCTTCACTCCTTTGGGAGGCAGGCGTGGAGCAGCTGCGGGGCAGGTGGTGGGCACTGGTGCGATGTTTCACCGCGCAAGGGGTGTCCATGCTCGTCTTTCCGCTTGCGCTCGTGATTGCACCGCCCGCGGGCGAGGCGAGTTCGCCGCTGTCGATGCTGGGTGGCGGAGGCGCTGCCGGGCGGCTGGCGGCACTTGCGATCGGCCTGGCGTACGTGGTGCTGGCGATCGGCAGCACGTCCCGCCTGATGATGGCGAGCGTTCGGCGACGCTGGTCCCCGGCATTCTTCGCGGCGGTGCCTGCACTGGTGCTGTTCGTGCTGTCGTTGCCGAGTGAGGACCCGCGGTTCCGGTTGCCGCTCGTTCCGCTCTTGTGGCTCTTGATGCTTGCGGACGCCCGCCCGCGCCCCGGGGCAGCCCGGAACTCTTCAGCCCTACCCACGGGCCCCAACTCTCCTGACGCACCCTCCGACCGCTCTGCTTGCACCGGCGGCGCCCGCTCCTGATGATGCCGGAATGACTCAAGATGCGGAGAAACAGGCGACGGCTCCCGGAGAGCATGTGTATCCCTACCCGTGGGTGCGGCTGCGGTCGGCATCGCCCCATGTTTTCCTCTACCAGCGGATGATCCGGCAGGCGGACCCCGCAGCGAGGGCGGGCGATATTGTGGCCGTTTACGACAAGGCGGACCGCCTGTTCGGGCACGCGTACTTCCACGATCGATCACAGATCGCCTTGCGCATGCTGTCGTACCGCACGGAGGCGATCGACGACGGCTTCTTTCAGGAGCGTCTCGCGTCGGCACTCGCCTGGCGGACTCAGCTCATCCCGCCGGACAGCGAGACAGATGCGTACCGGCTCGTGCACGCCGAAGGCGACGGATTGAGCGGCTTGATCGCGGAGCGATACGCAGACGTGATCGCTTTTGAGGTGTTCTCGCTGGGCGTGTACCGGCGGCTCGAACTCTTCCAGCGGCTCCTTCGCGAGTTGGCGGGCATCGAGCGGTTCGTGGTGCGGGCGGACGAGCGGATCGAGCGGATCGAGGGCTTCCACGTCCATCCGAAGCGGACGATTGAGGCCGAAGGGCACGCGCTCGACTCCGTCATTGTGCGCGAGAACGGGATCCGCTTCCGGATCGACCTGCGCCGGGGCCACAAGACGGGTTTTTTCTGCGACCAGCGGGAGAACCGCGCCCGCCTGGCCACCCTCTGTCGGGGGGCGGACGTGCTCGATGTGTGCTGCTACACAGGGGGATTCGGAATCTATGCAAAGGTGCGCGGCGGTGCGGAGTCGGTGACCGGCGTGGACCTGGACGAAGACGCGATCGAACTCGCCCGAAAGAACGCGAACCTGAACCAGGCGCGGATCCAGCATGTGCACGCGGACGCATTCGCCTATCTGCGGCAGATGCACACGAACGGAAGGAGCTTCGGCGTGGTCGTGCTCGATCCGCCCAAGTTCGTCGGCAGCCAGGAGGAATTCCACGAGGGCGCACGCAAGTACGTGGACTTGAACAAGCTGGGGATGTCCGTGACCAGGCCGGGCGGCCTCCTGCTGACGTGCTCGTGCTCGGGGCTGGTTTCACGCGACGACTTCGTCGGGATGGTCAAGGCGGCAGCCGGGCGGGCGGGGCGGACTTTGCAGTTCGTCAGCGAGTCGGGAGCGGCCGCGGATCATCCCGTCTTCGCAAATGCTCCGGAGGGGGCGTACCTGAAGGCGATCTGGGCGCGGGTATGGTAACGCGCGGCAAGCAGCCCGCCGCACGCGCTTACGTTTTCCAGCCCCCAGGCCGACCGGCTTGTCACCCCGGGCGAAATTGACCACAATACGGCCCGTTTCTTGAAGCTCTTCTACGGGAGGCCTCTGATGCGCTGTGTTGCTCTCGCTGTGACGATCGGGCTGCTGCTGTGCGGTGGACTTGGCGTCGAAACGTCCACGCCGGCGGTAGGGCAGGAGGTTGCCCGCTCCGGGGCGATCACCGTAGACCGGCTGCTCGACGAAATGACCGACATGCGGCGGCTCGCGGAATTACCCGAGCCGGCGTACACGACGAAGCAGTTCTCGAGTTACGACCGCAAATCGAAATCGCCGGCGGAGGACTGGTTCGCCAACGGCGACTTCAACCAGTTTCTGCGGATCGAGGAGGTGGACGGGCGCAAAGAGCACGTCATGATGGACACGGACGGGCCTGGCGTGATCGTCCGCATCTGGTCGGCCAATCCGAAGGGCAAGATCCGGATCTACCTGGACGGCAGCAGCACCCCGGCCATCGAGGGCGGGATGGACCAGTTGCTCGGCGGTTCGTACCGCGGCCTGCCGAAGCCAATCGCGGGCGAGCGATCCCGCGGCTGGAACCTGTATTTCCCGATCCCTTACGCGAAGCACTGCAAGGTGACGAGCGATCAGCCGGGGTTTTATTACCATATCAACTACCGCACGTACCCGGTCGGCACGGAAGTGAAGAGCTTCGAGCGGTCTGACCTGGAGCGGCTGTCGTCACAAATCCAGGCCGTGGCTCAGGCGCTGTCGGAGCCGCGAAAGGGCTCGGATCCGCCCGCGGACCGGAAGAAAACCCCCTTCGAGGCCACGCTCGCCCCCGACGCATCTGCGGTGCTGGCCGAACTGAAGGGCAGCCTGGCGATCTGCGGCCTGCTGTTCCACATCGAGGCGGAGGACCTCGCAAAGGCGGCCCGCGCGACGGTTCTTGACATCACATTTGATGGTGAAAAGACGGTCGAGTGCCCGCTGGGCGACTTTTACAGCACGGTGCCGGGCCTCATCCCATACGCCTCCATCCCGCTGGGCGTGACGGACACGAAGCCGGCGGACCTGTACTGCCACTGGTGGATGCCGTTCGCGCGCGACGTGAAAATCGCGGTGCGTAACCTTGGCGACCAGGAGGTGCGGGTATGGGGAGCGGTGGCGGTCGTCCCGCAGTCGTGGACGGACCGCTCGCTGCTGTTCCACGCGAAATGGCGGACGCAGCGCGACGTGCCCGCCCGGCCGATGACAGACTGGGCGCATCTCGAGGTGCAGGGCAAGGGCCGGTTCGTCGGAGGGAACCTGCACATCGTGAACTCGGTCCGCGAGTGGTGGGGGGAGGGTGACGAGAAGATCTACGTCGACGGCGAGAAGTTCCCGAGCCACTTCGGGACGGGAACGGAGGACTACTACGGCTACGCGTGGTGCTCGCCGGATCGCTTCGTACACGCTTACCACAACCAGCCGCGCTGCCAGGGCCCACGGAACTACGGCCACACCATCGTGAGCCGGTTCCACATCATTGATGACATCCCGTTTGCGTCGTCGTTCAAGTTCGACATCGAGAACTGGCACGGCAGCGCCCGACCGGAGGCGAAAACGACGCGCGCGGCCGCCAGCTACTGGTATGCACGTCCCGGCGCGACGGACTTCTTCAAGCCCCTCACGCGCGAGGACGTCCGACTGATCAATCCACCGCCATTCAAGGTGCGCGAGGTGGCGGGGGCGATCGAAGGCGAGAAGATGCGGGTCCTCGAAAAGACCGGCAACGCAGGACCGCAGGACTACGGTGACGCCTTCAGCAACGACGCGCAGCTCTGGTGGACGGGCGGCAAGGTCGGAGACAAGCTCGTGCTCGCGTTCCGCAGCCAGGACGCCGCGCGGAAACACGTGGTCGTGCAACTCACGAAGGCTCCGGACTACGGGATTGTCCAGTTGTACATCAACGGCGAGAAGGCGGGCGAACCGATCGATCTCTACCATCCCAATGTGATCCAGGCCGGCGAGAAAGATCTCGGGGCGTTCGAGTTGAAGACCGGGCGGAACACGCTGACGGTTGAGATCGTCGGCACGAACGAGAAAGCCAAGAAAGAATACATGTTCGGAATGGACTACATGCTGCTGAAGTGAGGCCGCCGGTCCAGGCAGTTTCCACCCGGCGTGCGCGGGCCTGCCAGGATGTGCCGGCACGATGATATACTTGAGTGAAGAGGATTCATTCCCAGGGACGGTCGGGTGGTCTGTAACGAGTGCGTTTGCACCAGTACCAGGTATCTATTCCAATGCGTAACGAATTCACGGCCATCATCGAGCAGGACGAAGGCTGGTTTGTCGCATACTCTCCTGAGATTCCGGGTGCGAACGGTCAGGGTCGGACAAAGGAAGAGGCCCTGGACAGTCTGCGCGCCGCGATCGAGCTGATTCTCGAAGATCGGCGTGAGGAAGGTTTGCGTGGTGTCCCGCCGACCGCCCTGCGTGAGAAGGTCGTCATTGGATGAAGACTGGTGTCCTGCTGCGGCACCTGCGTCGCCACGGTTGTATCCTGAAGCGCGAGGGTGCCGGCCACTCCTTGTGGATGAATCCGCGCACTGGCCGGATGGAAGCTGTCCCACGTCACACCGAGATTCCGAATCTGCTCGCGCGCAAAATCTGCCGCGGCCTGTCGGTGTCGGAAGTCGGGCGCTGAGCCGGCACGAGAGACGATGCTCACGCAAGGGGAGGTTCGTCAGCGTCCAGGTGCATTCAACCACTGCCTGCGTCACCGGATCGTAAACGAGTACAGGCGTCCCGGCGGAGTCACCTCGAACTGGAGGCTCGCACGCCCGTCGGGGGCAAGGTCGCGGAGCGAGCGGCCGGCGAAGGTAACCTCGTGTCGGAGTGAGTCGCCTTCCTTGATCGTCGCGGCGGCGAGGCTGTTGCCCTCGGCGTTGACGACGCGGACGGTGACCGGCCCGATACCGTTGATGGTGAGCTGTTTGCCCTCGAACGCCAGAAGCTTCGTGGTCAAGGAGCCCCAGTCCACGGAGACAAAGCCGTCGACGCGAAGCCGGGCGCGGAAGATGCCGCCGCCGGTCAGGCGTGTCTCGCGGGGCGGAGCCTTTCCACGCGAGGGCGAGCTGTAGTAGTAGATCAGCTCGTCGCCGATCCGCAGCGGCCCCTGACTGAACTCGCTGATGTAGCCGCCGTCGTTCAGGTTGTTGTTGCCGCCTTCCGGTCCGTTGGGGATCCAGACCTCGGGTACTCCGCTGTCGTTGGTGAACGGCACTTTCTTCCAGTGCAGGCCGTCGCGGCTGACCACAAGTTTCATGAACGCGCAGTCAGCGGCCGAGAAGGGATAGTTGCCCTGGGTGTGGAAGATCTTGAGCCCGCCGAGCCAGAGGGATTCGTACCGCCAGGCCGTGCTCGCGTAGTACTCGTCGTACAGGTGATCGCCGTCGCGCTCAGCCATCGCGGGCAGCAGTTCGATGTGTGTGATGCGGTTGGTATCGATCGGCTGATCCATCCGGTCCAGGAACATGTACGCACGGGAGCGCGAGCTGTAACCGGGCCGCACGTCGAACGGGTTGAAGAACTTGAAGATGCCGAGGAACCGCTTCTCCTGGGCGTCGTAGCTGAAAATCGTCACGTCGCCCGGGCCGTAGACGGTGCGGCCGCCCTGGGTGATGACGCGGCAGCTCGGGTCACCCTCGCGCGAGAACCCGCTGGCGACCAGGCGCACGCGCTTCCAGTCGAGGCCGTCCGCGGAATTCATGTACCAGATGCCTTCCCACTCGTACCCGGCATTCGCAAACCAGACCCAGGCCTTGTATGGCGTGTTGGGGTCCGTCTCGTCGTAGTAGCACGAGAAGAGATCGATGCCGAACTTGCCCTTCGCGTCGGGAGGGAGCTTGCCCAGGTCGAGATCGAGCTTGAGCGGCGTGAGATCCTCCTGGCGGGTCTTGTCCCAGGTCATGCCGTCTTTCGAGGTGAGGCGGAACATGTGCCGGTCCTCGAGGCTCTGGATGAACATGACCCAGAGCTTGAGGCGCGTATCGTAGACGATGCTGCCGTAGGCCAGGAGGCAGTCCTTCGGTGCGGCGTAGATCAGCGGCTTGTTGCCGCCGTCGTCCTTGCGCGGCTGGTGGAGTGTGCGTTTGAGATCGACGGACCGGGCGATGACTTCGTCATCGATGAAGAGCTGTGCCACTCCCGTGGCGACCGGGACCGGCTGGGCGGCGGCCGCGTGCAGGGCTCCCGCCAGGACGGTGACCAGTGTGCCGAAGGGTACGCATCGGTGCATTGTAAGTCTCCTCGCTGAACCCGGGCGAACGTTTATCTGAGGGATTGGAACTCCCGCGCGAATCGCTGCGGGGCGGAGTTCGCGCACCTGCGGCGCTGATTCCTCACCGGCCGCGCGTGGCGACAGTAACACACAGTCCTCGGAATGGCCAGAAGGAGCGGATCAGTTTTGACGCGGAACATCCGGCCGCGTTACTTGTCGAGTATCAGCTCGCGTCCTGTGGCCTTTGCGAGCCGCTGCAGCTCCGCGCGCATCTTCTCGAGCGTCGCAGCATGCGCGGGATCCTCCGCCAGGTTGCGCAGCTCGTGTGGGTCAGTCCTGAGGTCGTAGAGCTCGTCGATGTCGTCGAGGCCGGGATACGTGACGTACTTGTAACGCTCGCCGCGAACGCCGACCATGTCCGGGATCTGCGGCAGCCAGGCCTCCTTGAAGTACTCGTACAGGAACGAGCTCCGCCAGTCGCCGGGCGCCTGGCCGTCGAAGGCCGGGCGGAGCGAACGTCCCTGCATCGAGGCGGGAGGCTTCACGCCGGCGAGGTCCAGAAGCGTCGGGGCGATGTCGATGTTCAGGGCCATCGCGTTAATCACACCGGACGGGCCGATCCCGGGGCCCTGCATGATGAGCGGGATGCGGATGGATTCTTCGTATGCGAGCCGCTTGTCGCCGCGACGGTGCTCGCCCTGGAAGAAACCGTTGTCGCCTGCATAGATAATGTAGGTGTTGTCGAGCTGGCCTGTTTCCTTCAGCACCGCGAGGACGCGGCCGACGCTCTCGTCCACGGCGGCGAGGGTCCGGTAGTAGTTGATCCAGCGGGTGCCCTCCCAGCCTTCCGGCGCGACGGACGCGGCAGGCCTGGTGTTCGCGCGGCGGGCAGTTCTGTCCACCAGTGCCCGCTGCCATGCGGGTTTACCCTTGAACGTGTCGCGGAAGCTCTCCGGCTCCGGCAGCCGCGCATTCTTGTACAGGTCGTTGTGGCGGTCGGCGGGCGTGAAAGGGCCGTGAACGGCTTTGTGCCAGAGGCAGAGGCTGAAGGGCTTTTCTCGCGGCTTTTTCAGGAAGTCCACCGCGTAGCCGGTGAGCAGGTCGGTCATGTAACCGGTGGCCTTGAAGGTGCGGCCGTTCTCATTCAGCTGGGGGTCAATGTACACGCCCTGCCCCTGGAAGCTGAGCCAGTAGTCAAACCCCGGGCGCGGATCGGACGTCGGCTTCATGTGCCACTTGCCGATGAAGCCGGTTTCGTACCCGGCCTCCTGCAGGAGCTTCGGAAAAGTCGGCAGCGCGTGATCGTACTCCTGCTTCTCGTTCGTGCGGACGCCGTTCGTGTGCGTGTACAGGCCGGTAAGAAAGGACGCCCTGGACGGCGCACAGAGCGAGGTGGTCACGAAAGCGTTAGAGAAGCGGGCACCGTTGGCGGCAAGGCGATCCACATTGGGCGTGCGGGCGATCGGGTGGCCCATGCAGCTCATCGCGTCCCAGCGCAGGTCGTCCACCAGAATAAAAACGAAATTAGGACGCTTTTCACGGGCAGCCTCGGCGCCTTGCACCAGGCCGGCGAGCGAACACACAGTAAGTGTGGCGGCACAGAGGGGATTGGGCAGCCAGTTCATCACAACAGACTCCTTCAAGGCAGACCGGGCCGTCTGGCCGGTGTTTTTCCTCGTTCCTGGGATCACATTCTTCATTCGCCGGCGGGATTCCGGGCCAGAAGCGGATCATCAATCGATTTCATGATCTTTCTCAGGTCCGTGCGGTATCGGGCGACCTGCTCGGCATAAGCGGGGTCGTCGATGAGGTTGTGCAGGGCGGCCGGGTCGGCGGCGAAGTCGTAGAACTCCTCCGGGACGCGGTTGAGGAACAGCCTGACCCGGGCGGCGATCTTCTCATCGGTCTTCGCGGCCTCCTGCATGGCGGCAAAGGTCAGCCCGCTCTGGGACTCGTTCTTGAACACGCGCTGGCCATCGGACCAGCTGTTCAGAATGTAACCGAATCGCCGGTCCTGCAGACATCGCATGGGAAAGTCCTGCCGACCGGAGGTCCGGTGGAAGACGGTGAACACCCGATCGCGGCCGTCCTGCGGCTTCCCATCCAGCACGGGCACGAACGAGCGCCCGTCGAGACCCGCCACCTGTGGCAGGCCGGCCGCCTCGAGAATCGTCGGCATGAAGTCGATGCCGGAGATGAAGTGGCGGTCTTCAACCGTGGCAGGCTTCACCCTGCCGGGCCAGCGGACCATCCACGGTGTTCGCGTGCTGGTGAGATAGCAGTTCGTCTTGGCGAAGGGGAAGGCCATGCCGTTGTCGCTGAGGAACATGACCAGCGTGCTTTCTTCCGCGCCGGATTCGCGCAACGCCTGCAGGATGAGGCCAACGGTCTCGTCGCAGCGGTGAACCGAGCTGTAGTACTGGGCGACCTCTTTCCGGATGTCCGGCAAATCGGGGAGAAAGGGCGGGACCGGCACCTCGTCGGGCCTGTAATACCGGCTGGCGGGCGGCCAGGGCGCCTCGATGCCACGTCGACGGTCTCTCGGGCGACCGGCTTTCTCGATGTCGCTGCCGGCGAAGGGCCGGTGCGGATCGTGCGAGTTAGCCATCAGGAAGAACGGGCGTCTTTCCGTGCGGGCGCGCTGGAAGAACCTTTTCGACGCCTCGTAGTAACGGTTCGGGTCGCGCCCGCGGCCGAGATCCTGCTCCCCAACGAGCATGTCCCAGCAGAATTTGTTTTCCGGCTGCAGATGGCTCGTTTTGCCCAAGATGCCGTTCAGGTAACCGGCCCTGCGAAGTGATTCCTGGAGGGTTGGCACGCTCGGATGGATCGGTTCGAAGCCGAGTGCGCCGTTGCGGGAAGGATAGCGACCGGTCATGAGGACCGAGCGCGAAGGCTGGCAGACGGCGATGGTCACGTGCGCGTGCGTAAACCGCATCGACTGTGAAGCCAGATGATCGAGGTTGGGGGTGATGTCGGGCGTGCGGCTGCCCGTGACGCCCAGGGCGTCGTAGTTCATGTCGTCGGCGGTGATGAGCAGGATATTCAGAGGCGTTGCCGGCGGATGCTCGGGTGGGGGATCGGCGGCCATGGTCGCGGCGGTGGCCATGAGCAGGATGATGCCGATCCGAACCGGAATACTGCAGGCAACCATCAGCGGTCCTCAGGCGGTGGAATCGAGGCTGCGCGAACGATCAGCGGACAGCGTACTCCGCGCGCATGTGTGGCACAACGTCGCAGCAGCCTGCTTATTGCGACGGTGCGCTGGTTTTGCACTCCGGAAACGCCAGCGCCTCCAGCAGGCGAACAGCGGCCTCGACGAGGCGTTCGCCGGTGCCGGGGACGACACGTGAGTTCACCACCTCGTAACCGCCGTCAGCGAAGGCCCTCTCGGCAGGGATGTAGGCCAGAGTGTCGTTCGCGAGTTCGATGACGAATGTCGTGCGGAACGGAGAGCCGCGCTTGATGGCGAGGCCCAACTCGGCGAACAGCTCGCTGGGCAGGGTCACGATCGCTGTGTCCGCATCGAGTCGGATGGCCTGAACCTCGAGATCGACGTCGTGGCCACCGCGGAGCTGGAGGTCCGTGATTTTGAACGCTTCGACATGATCGAGCGAGGGACGGTTGCCAGGACCCTTCGGCGTGAGGTTGGCGGCGGCCCGGGCGATCTGCTCGGGGGTGTACTGCTGAAGGGCGGCACGGACCCTCGTCCGTTCGATCGCCAGGCCCGGGTGTTCGAGCGGGCGGAGCTTTCCGATGGCCCCACGGATGCTCTCGGCGAGGAGTTCCCCGATTTCCGGCGAAGAGCGGGGCTGCTCACGCGTGATGTCGATGTGATTGACGTCGCCGCAGGCGCCGAGGCCGTAGAGCGAAACGAAGTCGGGTCCGAAGTGGGTGCGCATCGTCTGTTCGAGGTGGTGCGGGTAGTCGGCGGAGTACAGCGTGCCGCCGGTCGTGTCCGGATGCAGCGCGAAGACGGTGAGCGAGGCGATTGATCGCGCGGAGTGCGGCTCGGAGGCGAGCAGGATCGTGATATCCGGGTCGATCGGGCCGGTGGCGCCGACGATGTCCGGATCCTTCGGACGCGGGCGGAACTGAATGCTGCCGTCCTTCATGCGGTGGCGCCGGTTGAACGAGATCGTCGGCGATTGCCGCGTCGTGCCGGCCCGCAGCGAGATGGGTCGCAGACGGGCGTTGGCGGACGCGATCGCTTCGGCAATCCGGCTCACGAGCAGCGACACGTAATCGATGGGTTCATGGACGTCCTTGCCGTCGCGCTCGATGGCGCGTTCATGGAAGTGTTTGTGCAACGCGCCGAAGAAGAGCGGGCCGGTGTGCGTGTGGGTTGCGGAGATGACGATGTGTTCGATGGGGATGCCGGTTTTGTCCGATGCGAGCGCTCGCGCCGGACGTGAGACGTGTGCCGGCATGCCGATCAGATCGCAGAAGACGAAGGCGACTCGCGTATCGCCCTGGCCGAAAACGACGGCCCTGGCCTGCAACGGATCTCTCGTGCCGGTGCTGAAGCGTTCTTCAAAGTAGCCGCTGAGACGCCAGCCGACAGGTGGGGTGATATCGGTGACGGCGATGCCCATGTCGAGGGCGGCGGGGCGGTCCGATGCGCCGCTCACCCCGGCGAGCAGGATCGAGACGGCGATGCAGGCAGCGGGCATGGTTCACCTCCAGGCTAACGATTGCGGAGGCGCCGCGCGGGAACGCCGACGTACAGGCCCATCGGGTCCGTGTCGCGCGTGACGACGGCGTTCGCGCCGATGACACAGCCTCTCGCAATCCGCGTGCTTGCGGTAATCGTCACGTTGGCCGCAATCCAGACGTCTTCTTCGAGGATGATCGGACCTGCCTTCTCACCCGTGAGCGACATCGGCCGGTCAGTAATCTCGTCGTGATGCCCGACGGTGGCAAACACGGTGTGCGCGGCGATATTGCAGTACGCTCCGATGGTCAGCCCGCCCCAGCCGTACAGCACGCAGTTCGGCGCAAAGTGGCAGTGGTGGCCGATATCTACGAAGCTGGATTCCCAGTCGCCGAGTGATATGTACGTGCCGGGAAAGAACTCGACGTGGTCACCAATGACAAACCGCCCGCCCGATCCCTGGATGAAGCAGTTCGGATAGAAGGTCACGTTCGAGCCGATGCGGCAGTGACGGGGCCGCCCGATCATGTGGAAGCCGCGCATGAACGTGACGTTATCCCCGACCTCGATGACCTCCGGATGCTCGATGTAGACGTCATCGGCGATGCTGACGTTGGCTCCCGCTGCCTTAAAACTCAATCGGGTCGTTGAGATGGGCTGCAGCGGGTCGGTCATCCGGCGTTCCTCCATGCAATGAGCGCACCAGTATTCAAGGACGACGCGGAGCTCGATGGCAACAGGCCCGCGGCGGCGGCGCAGTGTATAATACCCCGGGTCAAGTTTCGAAGGGTGCGGAAGGTGTTCTGCCGCAGGACAGCCGGCGGGGTGGTCGGGCCGCCACTCCGAGATCTCCCACGCTCGCATGGAGCGGAGCCGGCTTATGCAACAGAACCCGAACGACGCCGCCAGTTCCGTTCCCGCCCCGCTCCAGCGCATCGTTGCTGCGCTCGGGCAGGGAAATCGCGACGAGGCGGTTCGCGAGGCTCTCCAGGCACTATCCAGCGGGGTTATTCCCGGGGGCCGGGAAGGACCCTCCTGGCTCGCCGGGCAGATCGGTGAGACTCTCACCAGGCAGCTCCTCGAATCCTTCGTTCGGTTCCCGTGCTTCGGGTGCCGGGATGGGCGCCAGCCCTGCGAGATGTGCGAGGGCAGAGGATCGATCGAGGGTGTGCCCTGCGAGACGTGCCTGGGCACCCGGCTGGAGCGCTGCGACTTCTGCAACGGTTCGGGTCTCGCGACGATCAACTGTCTGCCGGAGGGCTTCAAACCGCTTGTCATCAAGGCCCGGTCGGAGCTGGCGGGCAGGCTTCTCCGACGGCTGCTGTCGGAGCCTCTTCCGCAGCAGGTGGATTCGTCTGTCCCCGCGGAAGCGGTCAAGGCGGCCCGAGTGCAGATGCTGCAGATCGATCGCGGCCTGGGCATGCTGGAAAACATGCTGATCGCCGCGAATCAGCTCGGGCCCTCCGGGGGCAAGGACCTGGTCCAGCCGCTGCTGGCAGCGTGCGTGCCCCTGGCCGCGCGGACCGAGAGGCGGCTGGTGGAACTCGTCGGGATCCTGGCGGAGGCGTACGGGCGGATGGCGGAGCAGGGGGGCGCAGCCGACACCCGGCAGCATCACGAGCGGGCGTCGCAGTTCTATTCGGCTCTTATCAGCCCGGATCGGTCCCTCACCGGGACCGCGCTGACGCATCCCTTCCTCCATGACATGATCCGCACGTCCGCCGGCCAGCCGGACGAACCCGCGGGAGGTGAGTGACGCGGAGAGATCTCGGACCCGCGAACGGCGAGATTGCCTACGACAATCAGACGGGAGCCGAGAATACCGACGACGCGGCCACGTGTGGGAGGATTGTCATTCACAAGCGGTAGAGCCGCATCCAATGTTCACAGGGCGACGGTCAGGATGTCGGCCAATTCTGCATCCGTGAGTGCAATCGGGTTGGCCTTCATGCTGCTGGCAGCGCGGGCTTTTTCGATGAGGGGCGCGATGTCGGTGTCGGCGAGGCCGTACGTGCGCAGCGACGGGATGGCGAACCGGGCGCAGAGATCGCGCGTCCACTCGACGGCTTCCTCCGGGCGAGCGTCGGGCCGGCCGGTGACGATGCGAGCCACTTCCTCGTAGCGGGCGAGAATGGGACTGCCCGGGGCTCGCGCACGAAGCGCGCCGATGTTCGCGCGCAGTACGTGCGGTAGCAGGGTCGCGCAGACGGCACCGTGCGGCGCCGGAAACATGCCGCCGATCGGCCCGGCGAAGCCGTGCACGGCACCCAGGCCGGCGTTGGCGAGCGCGAGGCCGCCGAAGAGGCTTGCGATCGCCATGTCCTCGCGGGCGGGGGCGTCGCGACCATCTGCATACACCCGGGCGAGTGAGCGGGCGGCCCGCGCGATGCCTTCGCGACAGACAGCATCGGTCATGGGATTGGCCCGGACGGAGGTAAAAACCTCGACGAGCTGGGTGAGCGCATCCATGC
>CAZJTF010000141.1:0-16018 GCA_964548565.1 uncultured Planctomycetales bacterium
CCACGCGGTAATGCGCTGGCCTTTTCGAATACCCCGCCGCCGGACCTTGAATTCGTGTTGCTCCACGAACGTCACGTTCCCGAGGTCTCCGCTTTGATCACCTCCCACGTACATGCCGCGAAAAGTGGTGTCGGCCTCGATCCACCAAAAGTCGCCGTGCTTCTCGTAGAGGTAGTTACGAGCATTCAGATCCTGCTGTGTATTCCAGCTGCCGATCGAATAGACCCGGATGCGGCTCTTGATCTGCGGGTCGTCGTGGATCGCCTGGGCAAGGTCGGTGATCGATCCCCACACGAGGATGTACAGCGGCCGGGGGTCGCTTCGGCTGGCCTGCTGGATGATCCAGTTCGAGCCCTCCGTCGGCGTGCTGTACCCGACGACAGGCGCGGGATTGATGGCCCCCTGCTTCGCCGTGCTACGCAGAGCGTCGGGAGAGGGAAAACCCGGCGAGTTCGACCGCAGGCAGTCGTAATCAGCTTCGTACGCGGCAATGGTCTCGAGGATGTGCTGGACGCGGCCGACATCCGGTGGAGAGGAGATGAGCCCCTCCGTGTCGAACAGGTCGCTGTGGACGAGGAAGTGCACCATCGACTGGAAGTCATCGGGATCGCGGCCGCCGATGTCCGTCGAGATGATGATCCGCGGCCGGTCGCCCGATAGTGCGCCTCCGGGCGGATTCGAGCCGGCCGCCATCGCCATAACCGACCACAAGATGGCCGCGATTCCCGCCAGCTGGCTTGGAGGCATCATGACGGATCTCCTCGCCCCCCAGCCGGCGGTCAGGGCCCTTCCGCCCCTCGAACGCGGACGGCTGCGGCAGTTGCTGCCATGGAGATCGCTGCCGAAACCCTCGGCGCCCGCGGAACCAACTGTACCTGTAGTCGATCGGAGACCGCAAACGCGTCTTGCTCCAGTGGCCCGCTTCGATCCTACGTCCAGGGCCGCAGCCAGGGCCGCCCGGCTCGATCGGCGTTCATGCGGGATCTCACCGGAAGGTGGCGGTAACGCGCATTGACGACGCCGATTCCCCGGTTAACCTGACGACGGGGCGGCGGATCGATCCGGGCGAGACTCTTCGCTCCATCGGACGCCGGTTCATGTCACATGGAGATGGCCATGCGAAAGCGAATCATCCGGACGATCGCGGCGATTCTGCTCGGGGCGCTCTTCCAGGGCATCAGCTGCCTCAACGTCGGCCCCGGGGCGGTTGAAGGCCTGCTCATGTAATACGTCCCCCGCCGGGTCACCCCGGACTCGGAGCCGGCACAAACCGTGCCGCAGGCGCCACCTGGAAGTCCCCGGCAACCGCACAGGCAGACACGTCGCCCGTCTTGCGGCGGTCGAGTCATCGTCACACCCGCTTCTCGATGAGGGTTGCCGGGCAGGTTTGTGTTTGACCCCAACCCGGTCGGTCAGCACGCTGTGGCCTCAGCCTGCCTCGATGGAGGGATTCATCTGATCCTGTGACGTGATCGGCCGGCACTTCTGCGACCCGGCGTGCTGCCTGCGCCCACCGACGATGCCGAGCGTGACGGCCCGGAGCAGGCCCATCCACCGGCTGCCCCGCTCCTCCCGAACCGGCGCGGGAACATCGGGCCAGAGCATCGGCACGACTGGATTGCGCGGACCTCGACGCGACTTTCGCTTCGGGCCGGGCATACAGCCTCCTCTCGACAGAATCACAGCCCGTCACGCATCCGGCAATCCGCTCAACCGGCCACGGCGGATCACCCAAACCCCTGATGCCCGACAGGATGCACGAAAGGTGGCGCACGACAGCGCCTTCAAACGACCCCTGCGGGTCAATCACACCCGTGCATCGGACCTTATCACCCTAACACCGCCTATCACTTCGTGCAATGGCGGCGGGCAGCCATTTTGCCACCTCGCCGGCCAAGGTCTTCGATTCTCCACCTTCGAAGCCACCCTATCGGGCATGGGAATTCACCAGACGTCCGCGCCTCCGGGAGGCCCCGGGTCGCCCCCGGCGACATCGGAGCCTCACGTCCTCCCGCCGCCGCGGCGTCGCAGCCTTCCCGAATCACCCAGAATGCCACCCGATTCCGGCAGCATGAGCGACCGGGCGAAGTCGTGCTGCCGAAACCCCCGCCGCCGGCCCCGGAGGGGCATCTTCACAGGAAAAAAGCTTCCCCCGCCTACCCCGGAGCCGTAAGATGGGGCGGAGCAGGACACGTCGCGCCCCATCGGTTCGGGGCAGTCGCGTTGGCCAGGAATGGGGCGAGTCGGTCGCAGTGTGAGCGCCTGCAGGTCAGGTGTGCGCACGAGCGCCGCTGCCAGGGGCATGGGTTCCGAAATGCCGGAGACAGGCCGAACCAGGACACCGCTGATCGCCGGTGGCGTAGTCGTGGCGCTGCTCGCCGTGGCGGTGGTGTTGTTCCTCCGCTCGGCCCGGCGCCTGGACGCCCCGCAGGATCAGCTCCTGGTCCGGATGATCGCCGCCCGCGCCGAAGACCGGGACCCCTTTGTGGTCGAACTCGGCAAACGCGGCCCGACCGTCATCCCGCTGATCGTGAGCGCGTACAAGTCCGCCGGTTCAGACCCGGACCTGCGCGTCCAGCTCGCGATGGTCCTGAATCGCACCCAGTCGCCGGAAGCCGTCAGCGCGCTCGAACAGTTGCTGCAGCAGGAAAAGGACCCCGCGGTTCGCGGCCAACTCGAGACGTTCCTGGCCAGCATGAAGCGGTCGAACCCGGTCGTGAAGCGCTCCGCCCGCTGAAGGGCAGATGCGGAGGTCACATGAGGCGAAGACAAACCCGCGCGTTCACCCTGATCGAAGTGCTTGTCGTCGTGGCTATCATTGGCCTGCTCGTCTCGATCCTCCTGCCGTCACTCCACAGGGCCCGGGAGCAGGGCCGGACCCTCGTCTGCCAGACCAACGTCCGCCAGCTCACGATGGCCTTTCTCTCCTACAGCACGCAGGCCCAGGGCCTCCTGCCCGGCTGCAGCGAAGACCCCGGCGCCGACTGGCTGGGCGGAGCGAACACCCAGCAGGGACATACCGGCCGGCAGCCCGAGGACGGCGTCATTTACAAGCACCTCGGAAACCAGAAAAACGTCTACGCGTGCCCCGCGGACGACGCCCCCCGCAACTTCGTCGGCACCCTGTACAGCTACACCGCCAGCACGCTCATGAGCGGAGCCAACACCGCCCTCGTCAGCGGCTCCCACTACCGCTACTCCGGCGCTGCCAGCGTGAAGAACTACAGCGACACCGACCACTCTGCCGACATGCGGCCGAACGGCGCCATGGTGGTGATCGAGGAAGACCCCGTCTGGTATCTGACGAACGTCATCAACAGCGCCTGGGACGCGGACGACGGCGTGGCCACGCGCCACATGGGCAAGTACGGGAGCGTCGGCTTCATCGACGGCCACGTCTCCCGGGTCAATCTGCCGGCCACTCCGCACGTAACTGGCAAGTACTTCCGGAACAACTCGCAGTGCGTGAAGATCGGCTCGAAGTGGGTCGCCGGCAAGTCCTGGAGCGACTTCACCTATGACGCCTCGCGAAATCCCCGCGGCGCCTACCGGATGCTCGAGCGCGCCGCCCCCGCCAAAGACTACGGCGTCAAACACGTCCAGTAGCTGGCGCTGTACCCCTTGTGCTCTCCTTTTTACCTTTTGACTTTCAGCTTCTTCCTTGCCCCCAGGCCATCGTTCGCTACGGATTGATCGTCAGCGAACGCAGATTCGTATTATTGCTCTCGCTGGTCTCGACCAGCACGTCATCCGCGTCTGCCTTCGCCAGCACGTAATACTTGGTCCGAACCGTTGCCGGCGGGGCCGTCACCACGAATGAGCAGGGGCTCGTCTGGTTCGGGGCGAGTCCGCTGACCACGCAGCTGCCGATTTCGACATCACCGGCGTCGATCGCCGCATTCGTCGACAGGTAGAGCCGCGTGACAAACGCCCCCGCCGGGCTGGACGCCGCCCCGTTCTTCACCGTGGCGGTGAAGGTCATGGTGTCACCCGTCTTGGCGCTGAGCGGCCCGGTCATCCCCGACACCGTCAGGTCGGGCCCCACCTTGATCATCAGGCTGCGGGAATTGTTAAGTTCGTTCGTCTCGTTGACACCCTCGTCCGCGTCCGCCTTCGCGAGAACGTAGTACGTCGCGGAAGCCGTATCCAGCGGGAGGTTCAGCGCGACCTGGCACGTTGCCGACCCGCCGGGCGCGAGGCCCGCCACGCTGCAGCTCGCAATCTCCCTGTCGGATGCGTCCAGCGCACTGTCCGTCGACCAGTACAGCCGCGTGAAGAACGCCCCTGTCGGGCTGCAGGTCGCGCCGTTGCTCACAGTCGCGGTGAGATTGACCGTCTGCCCCGCGCCGGAGATCGCCGGCCCCGTGAGCGCGGCCACCGTCAGGTCCGGACCCACCTTGACAGCGGCCATCCGTACGTTGTTCGACTCACTGAGCTCCGAGACCACCGCATCGCCCGTATCCGCCATGGCGATGGCATAGTACGTGCCCGGCGTTGGTGCGATCGCCTCGGTCATGGTCAGTGTCGTCTGGCACTGCACGGACTGGCCGGGATCCAGGCCGCTCACCTCGCAGCTTCCGATCTCGAGGTCAGCCCCGTCCAGGACGTTGTTGGTCGACCAGTACAGCCGCGTCAGGAATGGGCCCGTCGGGCTCGACGTGGAGCCGTTCTTGACCGTCGCGCTGACGGCGATGACCTGCCCCACTCCGCTGACGCTCGGCGCGGTGAGTGATGAGACCGTCAGGTCCGAACCGATCCGCAGCGCCCTGTAGCCGCCGTTATTACCTTCGTTGATCTCCGCGACTGCATCGTCGGCATCTGCCCGCACCAGGATGTAGTACGTCCCCGGAGCAGTCGCGCCCGAGATCGTTTTCTGCACCGCGCACGCCAGCGAAGATCCGTTGGCCCCCAGCGGCGCCACCGTGCAGCTGCCGATCTCCTCGTCCGCCGCGTCGAGCGCAATATCCGTCGACCAGTAGAAGCGCATTGTCGACGCGCCCGCCGGAGTTGCCGTCGCAGCATTCCTCGTCACTGCCGAAACAGTGATGGTTTGCCCCACGCCGCTCGAAGACGGGCACGTGAACGACGACACCGACAGGTCCGGACCGATCTTCACCGCCGCAACCTTCAGGTTATTGATCTCGCTGAGTTCCGAAACCACCGTGTTATCGGCGTCCGCGCTGGCGATGACGTAGTACGTCCCGGCCACCGGCGCGAGGTCCTCGCTGATGGCGAGCGTCGTCTGGCACGTCGCCGACTGATCCGCCCCGAGCCCCGCCACGCTGCAGTTCGCGAGTTCACGGTCCGCCGCATCGATCGCGTTGTCGCTCGACCAGTACAGCCGCGTCACGAACGCCCCCGTCGCGCTCGCCGTCGTGCCGTTCTTCACCGTCGCACTGACGGTGACAACCTGGCCGAGTCCGCTCGTGCCCGGCACGCTCAGCGATGAAACCGCCAGGTCCGGCCCGATGGTCAGAGACCGGTACGTGGTGTTGTTTGCCTCGTTCGTCTCAACCACCGCCTCGTCGGCGTCCAGCTTCACGAAGACGTAGGACGAACCGGGAGCTGCGTCCGCCGGGATCGCTTTGAGCACCGTGCACACCGGGGCGGACGCGCCGGCGCCCAGCGCCGGTGTCGCGCAGCTGCCGATCTCTTCATCCTGTGCGTCCAGCGTCACGTCGGCCGACCAGTAGAAACGCACGGTCGACGCTTCCGCAGGACTCGCCGTCGCGCCGTTCTTTGCCACGGCCGAAACCGTCAGCGTCTGCCCCGCTCCGCTCGTGAACGGGCAGCTGAACGAGAATACGCTCAGATCCGGTCCAACCTTGATGCTCTGCGCGCGGACATTGTTTGTCTCGTTGGTTTCGTTGACGGTCCCGTCGGCGTCCGCCCGTGCAATCACGTAGTACGTGCCGGCCGCGGTCCCCGCATCGATCGCTACCTGTGCCGAACACGAGCTCGACTGCCCTGTCACGAGCGCAGGCACCGCGCAGCTCGCCACCTCGCGGTCGCCGGCGTCGAGCGTCGCATCCGCAGACCAGTACACGCGCGTCACCGACGCACCGGCCGGGGTGGAACCCGTGCCATTGCGTGTCACCACGGAGAAGCTCACCGTCTGCCCCGCGCCCCCGGTGGTCGGACCGTACAGCGTCTGGACGCTCAGATCCCCGCTGATCACGCCCACCGTCACCGAGCAGCACTCACTGCTCACGCATCCCGCGCCGGCGTTGATCGACCGCGCGTAGTACGTCGTCGGTTCCGTCGGGCTGACCGTCGGCGTTGCCCCACCCGGCAGAGGCGTCCCGCCGCAGCCTCCCTCGAACCACTCCACCGCGTCGCTGCCGCCGGTCACCGCCGTCAGAATCGCAGATTCACCGAGCAGAACGGCCTCGGGCGTCGCCTGGCAGTTGAAGAGCGGCTGGCAGCTCGCGCAGTCCACGTGGAGCGTGATGTTCATCGCCGGATCGTCAGGATCATTGCTGCGGACGATCAGTGTGCCGTCAAGCGCGGATCCCGCGCACTGGCCGCACGCCGTCACAGAGATCGGCTGGCGCCCGCCCGCTGGAATACTGAACGGCGGCAGCGGCGAAACGTGTGCCCACGCCGGCGCGTCGATCGCCGTGATCTGCAGCGCCTCCGAGCCTGTATTCGAAATCGTGATGCAGTTGCCGCCCTCGCGTGCGCACTGCGCCGCGGCCAGCCCGTTGATCAACCCGTACCCGTGGTACGGATCCCATCCCGGTGTGTCTTCGGACGAAAGTCCGACCTGGTCCCGCGCGGTCGATTCGATGCAGTTCCGGATCTGCTGCGCGCTCAGCGACGGATTGATGTGCTTGAGCAGCGCCGCCAACCCGGCCACGTGCGGCGTCGCGGCGCTGGTGCCGTTGAAATAACTGATGTACGCCGTGTCGGATCCGCTGTGCAGCGAGAGAATCGAGTCCCACAGCCCGACGTTACCCTGACCGGGCGCGCAGATATCCAGCGTCGGGCCGTAATTGCTGCCCCACCACCAGGTCTCCGGTCGAACCCGGATGCTGTTTTGATCCACCGCCCCCACCTGGATGCAGTACGGCAGCGCGCCGGGGTATGTCCGCTCCGCCGGTCCGTCGTCGTTCCCCGCCGCTGCGCACACCACCACACCGTGCGCCTGCGCGTAGTTGATGGCATCGACCTCCTCAGGGTAGGGAGCACTGTTCGTCCCGCCGAGGCTCAGGCTGATCACGTCCGCTCCGTGATCCACGCCCCAGAAGATGCCGTCCGTGTAATTCGCCAGGTAGACGTTCGTCCCGTCCGTGTAATAGCAGTTCACCGGGACGATCGTGACCGGCGCGATGCCGGCGACCAGCAGGTTGTTCCCGCGGATCGCCCCGATGATGCCCGCGCACGCCGTTCCGTGCCCGTCCGGGTCGTCGTTGTTCGGATCGGAGTCGGCAAAGGCGTCGCCGTTATCCGGGTACACGTCCGCCGGGTCGGCGATCCGGCCCGCCAGGTCGGCGTGTGTCATCCGCACCCCGCTGTCCACCACGCACACCCGGACCGCGCCCGGCGTGTTCCCGCTGATGTCCCACGCACCCGGCATATTGACCAGCGGCAGGTTCCACATGCGCGGATAGAGCGGGTCATTCGGCACCGCCACCGGCCTGCAGAGCGGGCTTGGCGAGGCATACACCACGTCGGGATGCTTCATCAACTCGAGGCAGAGCGCCCGCAGGTCAGTCCCGGGGGCAACCTTCGCACGGAAGATCCCCATCGGGTCGGCCGCTTGGAACGCTCCAGCGAGCGCGCGAGACACGGCCGGCACGCGATCTGCTCCCAGCGCTTTCCCGCCGGCCATCATGGCGGCCTCGGCGCGCAGCTCGGCGCGGGCGTTCACCGTTCGCATCGCCCGGGCATGGCCGGACACCTGCGGTCGCAGTCCGACAATCGAGGCCGGCAGCCTGGCCAATCCCGCCGGCGCCGGGTTCTCGGTCCACCGCCCGCGATCGTGCGGAGCCACGGTCAGACGGTGCGCATGCAGCGCTGCCGCCCGTGCGCCTTTGAATCGAATCGTGATTTCGCCGGGATGGACCTCCCCGAGCGCCGCGTTCGGGTCCGATAGATCGAGCGTACCGGGCGGCGGTGCGTCCGGCGCGCTCAGCGGGCTCTCAAGCGGAGCGCCCGTACAGTTGATCGAGAGCGACGTCGGCTGCACCTGCACGTCGCCCGCGGCTGCGGCTGGGGCAGTACAGACCGCGACGGTTGCCAAACCAACCAGCAGGGCGCGCCCGTGAACACGCCCTGAACACTGCTGTGACGACGACTGCATTGAGCTCAATTTCATGTCGCTCTCTCGCAAATCCAGTGGTGGCTGATACAAACGTCAGAGGGTGAGAGTTGCCGACCGCGTCCGCCTCGACCGGGACGGTGACGCCTGGGGTAGTTGGGCAACGCGGGGATCAGCCTCATCAGATTTTCCGTAACATAGCTGAATCCGCGTAGTCAAACGGATTTGTCAAGATAGGATGAGATGGAGCCTCCTGGCTCTGGATATCGGACGAAGCCAATAACCGGATGTGCCCTGCAGAGCTGACCAGCGATCCCGCGTGAAACACTCTAATATGAAGCGTATGTCCTCACGCCGCTGAACTCGATCTCATCGGCGTTCGGGATGATTTCGCCGGTGAGATAGCAGTACACCCAGCCCGTCTTGTCCTTGGCCGTGACCGGCGGGCTCGTCTTGGACATGGTGACGCCGACGCTTCCACGGTTCTTCCCCACCGGAAGCGCCGGGATACCCTTTCGCAGATATGGTCCGTACTGGTACATGCTGGTCTTCGTTTTCGAGCACTTGCCGGAGTGATCGGTGTACAGCAGGAGCTGGTTCCTGAACGCCTTCTCCGAGCCGGCATTCCCGAACCCTCCCCCCGCGTGTGTCCCGCCGGGCAGCGCTCCGCCATGCTCCTCCGTATAGAGGTCAATCGCCGCCCGGAGCGCCGCCAGGTCAGCCCGGAGTGCCGACTCGGCCGCACCGCGTGCTCCGCGGCTGACACGTGGAACCGCAATCGCTGCCAGCAGGCCGACGACGCTCACCACGATGACGAGTTCGACCAGGCTGAAGGCCGCCGTTCCCGGAGTCTGCCGCATGGATGTCGTCCTTCGGTGCCGCTCGACGGAGGATGCAACTGGATGACGGACTGCTGCTGGTCCTATCGGCCTCCGTGGAGTACAGCATTATCTTGTGCTCCCTTCCGCCGCCTCCGGTGGCGGCGCACGGATGCCGCAGGCCCGCCGTGCGCGCAGCATCCACCTCCGCCCGCGCCGCCTCATGGCGTCCGGTAAAGAGTCCATTGATCCACGCAGCGCGCCATGCCTACGCTCTTCTGGGGGCCGGCTCGACGGAGACGAAACATGCGATGGCGCGGTGCACGGCAGAGCGATAACGTTGAAGACCGCCGGGGACTGCCCGTTCCAGGCGGCATCGCGGGCATTGGCGGCGCCGGCGCGATCCTGGTGCTGCTCCTCGGGCTGTTCTTCGGTGTGGATCCGCAGGCATTCCTCCAGATCCTTGGAGGCGGTCAGAGCCAGGTCCAGACCGCGCCGCCCGGCGAAATCCGGCAGACGGGCACGAACGACGAACTCGCGCAGTTCGTCTCCGTCGTCCTGGCCGACACCGAGGATGTCTGGAACGACCTCTTCCGGCGCACCGGTCGCGTCTACCAGGAACCCCGCCTCGTCTTGTTCACGGACGCCGTCAGTTCCGCGTGCGGAATGGCCCAGTCCGCCATCGGTCCCTTCTACTGCCCCGCCGACCGCAAGGTCTACATCGATCTCGGCTTCTACCGCGATCTCAAGACACGCCATAACGCGCCGGGCGACTTCGCGCAGGCCTACGTCATCGCCCACGAAATTGGTCACCACGTGCAGAATCTGCTCGGGATCAGTGAGCGTGTGCAGGCCATGCGCGCTCGTTCCGGAGAGGCGGAGAGCAACCGCCTTTCCGTGAAGCTCGAACTCCAGGCGGACTTTCTGGCTGGCGTCTGGGCGCACCACGCGCAGCGGATGCGCGGCATCCTCGAAGCCGGCGACATTGAGGAGGCGATCAACGCCGCCAGTGCGATCGGCGACGACCGCCTGCAGCGACAGGCCCGCGGATACGTCACGCCCGACTCGTTCACCCACGGGACGTCTGCTCAGCGGGCGTACTGGTTCCGGCACGGCCTTCAGACCGGCGACCTTTCACAGGGGGACACCTTCGACTCACCCGACCTGTAGCGACATCCGACCACGGGTGCGCACTGTTCCTCTCGCAACAAATCCCGCCCATCCGCGTTAGTCAGTGAAACGGCACGCACGCCGCCGGCGTAGACGGTGCAGGCTGGGGGCATTCCCCTGCGTGTCACGGTATGATGCCGGTCCGATTCCGACTCTGTATCCACGGAGGCCCGCGACCATGAATCGTCCCCTCGTTCTGGCGTTACTGATCGCGGTCTTCGCCGCACCATCGCCGGCCCCCTGCGGTGAACCCGCAACTGCGCAGCGGCGCGCCCTGCAGGAGCGGTTGCTCAAACGCTTCGACAAGGACGGGGACGGTCGCCTCAGCCCCGAGGAACGCCGGGCCGCCCGCGCCGAGGTCCAGCAGAACCGCACCGCCGCATCGCGGCCCGCCGCAACATCCCGACCGGCGATCCCCGAAGGCGTCCGCGCCCTCCATGACATCGAATACGCCCGTGTGGACGGCCATCAGCTCCTGCTGGATGCATACCTGCCGGAACAGCGCGACACGCCGCTGCCGGTCATCGTCTGGATCCATGGCGGCGGCTGGCGTGCGGGCAGTAAGGATCGGTGCCCCGCACTGCCCTTCTCTGCCCGAGGTTACGCCGTTTTCAGCATCAACTACCGCCTGACCGATGTCGCGACCTTCCCCGCGCAGATCGAGGACTGCAAGGGCGCCATCCGCTGGATCCGTGCCAACGCCCGCAAGTACAACCTCGATCCGCAGCGCATCGGTGTCTGGGGCGCTTCCGCAGGTGGGCATCTCGTGTCCCTGCTCGGCACCTCCGGCGGAGTGAAGGAACTGGAAGGGGACGTGGGTGGCAATCTCGACCAGTCAAGCCGTGTGCAGGCTGTGTGCGACTTCTGCGGCCCCTCGTCGTTCCGCATCGAGGATTTCGGCGAGCAGGCAGGCGCGCGCGGCTCCGATGGCCCCGGCGCTGTCCAGCTTCTGCTCGGAGGACCGCTCAAGGAGAAACGTGAGCTCGCGCGCCTCGCGAGCCCTGTCGAACACATCACCAGGGACGATCCGCCGTTCCTCATCGTGCATGGCGCGAAGGATCCGCTCGTACCGCTCCGCCAGGCCGAAATCCTCGCCGAAGAACTGAAGGAGGCGGGTGTGCCCGTGCAACTGCACGTCATCCCTGATGCCGGGCACGGCCTGATGCGTGCGGAGACGATCGAAATGACGAGGAGATTCTTCGACCGGACACTCACGGCTCGGCGCCAGGCCGCCTCCGACGCGAAATGACCTGCGAAGCGATCCGCCGCGCGGCGAACATGGCGATACCAGTGAACCAATGGCCTGTCGCGATGCGACACGGAGTTTCAGATGCGAAGACGCACCCTGCTGTGCCTGATCGGAGCCCTCCTGCTCATCCCGACACCCGTGTACGGCGCTGACACCCCCCGCCAACCGAATGTCTTGTTCATCGCTGTCGACGACCTCCGCCCGGAGTTAAACTGCTACGGTGCGACGCAGATCAAGTCGCCGAACATCGACAAACTCGCGTCCGGAAGCGTCGTGTTCACGCGTGCCTACTGTCAACAGGCGGTCTGCAGCCCTTCGCGGACCTCCCTGCTCACCGGCCTCCGCCCGGACACGACGAAGATCTACGATCTCAACACGCATTTCCGCAAAACGATTCCCGGCGCAGTCACACTGCCGGAGTACTTCAGGAAAAACGGTTATCACACCGTCGGCCTCAGCAAGATCTTCCATGGCGACCTCGACGATCCACAGTCCTGGAGCGTGCCGCACTGGAGACCGTCCTCGCCGACGTACCACACGCCCGAAGCGCTCGAAACCCTCCGCAAGGCCCGCGAGGAGGCCCGGAATCGCCCCCGCGCCAACCGGCCGGGAATCAATCGCGCCCGCGTTGTCGAGCGCGACCCGGTCACCGGCGTGCCGCTGCGTGTTCAACGCGGACCTCGTGTCAACGGCCCACCGTGGGAGGCGCCGGATGTCCCCGATAACTCCCTCGCCGATGGCCAGACCGCGGACCGCGCCATCGAGACGCTGCGCGAGATCAAAGACCGCCCGTTCTTCCTCGCGGTCGGCTTCCTCAAGCCCCATCTGCCGTTCGTCGCGCCGAAGAAGTACTTCGATTTGTACACGCCCGAATCGATCCGCCTGGCGAGCAATCCGAATGCCCCGCGGGATGTGCCGCAGATCGCGCTCACAGAGTGGGGCGAACTTCGCAACTACGCCGGCATGCCGAAACAGGGCCCTCTCACCGACCGGCAGGCTCGCGAACTCGTCCACGCCTACTACGCGGCCGTGAGCTTCACAGATGCGCAAATCGGGCGCGTCATCGCCGAACTCGAGCGTCTCGGGCTCCGCGACAACACGATTGTCGTCCTCTGGGGGGACCACGGCTGGCACCTGGGCGAGCACGGACTCTGGTGCAAACACACCAACTTCGAGATCGCTACCCGCGTGGTCATGATGATCCAGGCACCGGGCGAAACATGCGCGCCCGCAAAGACGGCCGCCCTCTCGGAATTCGTGGACATTTATCCGACGCTATGCGAACTGGCTGGTCTGCCGATCCCCTCCGGCCTCGAGGGGGCGAGCCTCTTGCCGGTCATGCGAAATCCCGATCGTCCGTTCAAAACCGCCGCCTTCAGTCAGTACCCGCGCGGCAAGGTGATGGGCCACTCCGTCCGCACCGACCGGTACCGCTATACCGAGTGGGCCGAGCCCGGGCATCAGCCTGAGGCCGTGGAACTCTACGATCACCTGGAGGACCCCGACGAGAACGTGAACCTCGCCGCCCGGCCCGAGAACCGCCAACTCGTCGCGGAACTCTCTCGGACTCTGAACTCCGGCTGGCAGCGTGCCCTCTCCGCGACGCGCCCGTCCATCCCGGGCTGAGGACGCAATCAAGAGGCCGTTCCCAACCGCCTCTATGAGCGAGGCAACCGCGCCGCCGCACTCGAGCGCGCCGGGTGTTGGGGGGGCGTAATATCACTGGTTGGGGTCCGCGGACGGGCATGGTGACTCCTGTCGAGAGAACGCGTGGGGTGCTCCGCGCGAACGCAATTGCCCCTAAATTTTTGCCGGGCACAAGCTTACATCAGATTCCACCGCAGCCGCCCCGCCAGCAGCCGGGGCAGGCGTTCACCGGCTCACCTTGTCACCCTGCGGGCAATCCGGTGTCATTTTGTGCTTGAAACCCGTCGATAGCCGATTTATACTGATTGATCTGTACTGCTCAGGCTGACCCGCCGGTCAGAACCCGGTGGCGGGCCGAGCCCAGAAGAGGTGCTCCGATGAAGATTCCCCTGAGGGTCTTCACGATCCGGCAGCTCTGATCGTCCGCAGGCAAATGCCGGCGGCCGACCGGTCGCCGAAGAAATCCCAGACCCGACAACCAACTGTAATGGACGTCGTCACGGACGGCGGCGTCGAACGGTTTTGCCAATCGGCCCCGGCGTGAGTCATGCGGGGCCGGCGGCAGGAATGAGCCTGATAAAGGCAGTGATGGAAAAATGACGACGAATCTCAGTAACCTTCGCAACATCGGCATCTCCGCTCACATCGACTCGGGCAAGACGACCCTGAGCGAGCGCATCCTGTTCTACTCCGGCCGCATCCACAAGATGGGCGAGGTCAAGGGCGGGGACGTGGCCGCTACCATGGACCACATGGAACTCGAGCGGGAACGCGGCATCACCATCACCTCTGCTGCCACCACCGTTGCCTGGGACGACAAGACCATCAACCTGATCGACACCCCCGGCCACGTCGACTTCACCATCGAGGTCGAGCGTTCGCTCCGCGTGCTGGACGGCGCGGTCCTCGTCCTGTGCGCGGTCGGCGGCGTGCAGAGCCAGTCGCTCACGGTGGACCGCCAGATGAAGCGCTACGGTGTGCCGCGCCTGGCTTTCATCAACAAGTGCGACCGCACCGGCGCCGACCCGGCCCGCGTGATCAGCGAACTCGAAACGAAACTCGGGCACGTCGCCGTCCCCCTGCAGATCCCCATCGGGCTCGAGGGCAACCACCTTGGCGTCATCGACCTCGTCGCCATGAAGGCCGTCTACTTCGAAGGCCCCAGGGGTGAGACCGTCCGGACCGCGGAGATTCCCGCTGAACTGCAGGAACCCGCTGCCCGCGCCCGTCACGGCATGCTCGATACCCTCAGCCTCTACAGTGACGAATTGATGGAGCTGATGCTTGAGGACAAGCCGATCGCTGAGGAACTGATCTACCGTGTCCTGCGCGAGCAGACCATCGCTCGGGAAATCACGCCGGTTCTGATGGGCTCAGCGTTCAAGAACAAGGGGGTCCAGCTCCTGCTCGACGCGGTCTCGCGGTATTTGCCGAGCCCCCTCGACCGCATCACCTATGCCAAGGACAACGAGAACGAAGGGGCGGAAATCGCGCTGAGCGCCGATCCCGACGCACCGCTCGTCGCGATGGCTTTCAAGATCGTGGACGAATCGTTCGGCCAGCTCACCTATACGCGCGTGTACCAGGGCACCATCGAGAAAGGCAGCACGTACTTCAACAGCCGCTCCGGCCGCAAGCAGCGCGTCGGCCGCATCCTGCGGATGCACGCCAACGACCGCGAGGACATTGACTCCGCGTCGGCCGGCGACATCGTCGCGCTCGTGGGCGCCGACTGCAACTCGGGCGACACGCTGTGCGGCCTGGAGCAGAACTACTCGCTCGAGCGCATTCACGTGGCGGAACCGGTCATTGCCCTCGCCGTCCGGCCCAACAAGACGAACGATCGGGACAAGTTGAGCAAGGCCCTCAACCGGTTCTGCAAGGAAGACCCGACGTTCCACGTCCGCGGCGACGAGAAGACGGGCGAGACGCTGATCTCCGGGATGGGCGAGCTGCACCTCGACGTTTACGTCGAGCGCATCCGGCGCGAGTACAAGATCGAGCTCGAAGTGGGCGCCCCGCGCGTCAGCTACCGTGAGGCCCCCGGCGTCGAGGTCGAGTTCAATTACAAGCACAAGAAGCAGACCGGCGGCGCCGGCCAGTACGCCCACGTCGTCGGCCGCATGGTTCCGCTGCCCGCGGACGCCGGCAAGGACTACGAGTTCGAGAACAACGTCACCGGCGGGCGAATCCCGACCGAGTTCATCCCGTCGTGCGACAAGGGCTTCCAGAGCGCCCGCGGCAAGGGACCGCTGGCCGGCTACGAGATCGTCCGCGTGAAGATGGTGCTCGAAGACGGCACCTACCACACGGTGGATTCGTCCGACCTGGCGTTCCAGATCTGCGCCCGCGACGCGTTCCAGGACGCCTTCCGCCGGTCCAAGCCCGTGATCCTCGAGCCGTACGTCAAGGTCGAGGTCGAGGCCCCGATCGAGTTCCAGGGCAACATCGTCGGCGACCTCTCGAGCCGCCGCGGCCTGATTCACGGGACGGAGTCCAAGCAGAACTTCGTTACCATCACCGGCGAAGTGCCGCTGGCCCGCATGTTCGGCTATGCCACCGACCTGCGGTCCGCCACCCAGGGCAAGGGAACCTTCACCATGGAGTTCTCGGGCTACAAACAGACACCCCGCGACGTGCAGGAAGAGATCATCGCCGCCCACCGCAAGGCAATGGCCGAGCACCGCTGAAACGAACCACCGGTCGCCGTGACAAGCGGCGATTTGGAGAATCGAGGCTCCCGGAACGACCTTCCGGGGGCCTCTTTTTATGGATGGATGAAGGCTCGCGGCGACTCCCGGTCCGCGCAGGAAAGCGGGGCCGGTTCCGGGAGAACCGCGCCCCGCGTGCCATTCAGCTGAATACCCGGCC